>JANTHJ010000062.1 GCA_024762475.1 Chromatiales bacterium
CCGTCAGCGCAATACCATCGATCGAGAAGGCAGCATCCAGCTCGGTCAGGTCGGCCAGCACACTGCCGGCGCCATCCTGATTGAGCACCGAAAATCCTAACGTCCCTGCGGTGATGCCACCGCCATAGGACAGATCCACGCGCTTGGCATAGCCCGACTCCTCGGCGGTCAATACCAGGTGCGAGGTGCCATCCCCCTTGTGCAGCAGGGTCGCGGTCACACCGGGGTTATCGCCGGCGTCGTTGATGGCATCGCGTACCTCGGCCAGCGTCTTGGCCGCACTCAGATCGATGGTGCTGGACGCACCGTCCACGGTGAGGGTCAGCGCATCGCCGGCACCCCCGCCAAAGGTGTCCGTATCGGCCAATGCCGTGGAACCCAGCTTGTGGTGCTGGGCCTGGCGTGTCACATCGATATTGTAGATGCCGGCGGCCGCCGCGCTGTCGGTTTCGGCGGCCAGGACCCCCTCGTCCGACGAATTGGCCGTGAACACGCGGAACTTGTCCGCGCTGCTCAGGTTGGCCATCGTGTCCTCGAAGGTCGACAAGACACTCTTGAGCGAACCGTAGGCGCTGATCTCCGCCTCGGTAGCGCTTTGTTTCTGGCGCAATTGATTCAGCGGCTGGCGCTCGAGCGTCATCAACTGATAGACAATCGTCTCGATGTCGAGCCCCGAACCCACGCCTGCTGCAGTGATCGGCATATCGCCTCCCTGGCCGTCCGAACAATCAGACGGCGCCCTGGAATAACACGCCAGCGGCCTCTTTCATGCGCTGGCGCAACCGAACGATCTCCTCGGAGGGAATCTGGCGGACGACCTGATTGGTCTCACTGTCGACCACCTTGATGATCGTCTCGCCCGTCTTCTCCTCCACGGAGAACTGCAGATGTCTATGCAGGTTCTGTACCATATCGTTGAGGCCAGAGACCACCTCGTCCAGCGAGGCCTTGCCCTCTGCTTTCTTGGCATCCTCGACTACGGCGTCCTTTCGCTTCTCATTGGTCTCGGGCAAAGAACGGGCCGCTGTCGGCTGAACCGTTGCTGGGGGTGGCGGGCCGCTGGCCGCCTTGGTGCTGATATCGCTTCCCATGTCACTCACCTCTCGCGTGTCCTGGGCCCCGACGGGGCAACCTGCCCCGACGGAGACCAAAGGGATCTGCCCGAATCACACCCCGGACAGAACCACTACCGCGTCATTAACGAAGCAGTGACAGCACGTTCTGCGGCAGCTGGTTCGCCTGGGCCAGCATGGCGGAACCGGCCTGCTGCAGGATCTGCGTGCGGGTCAGGTTGGCCGTCTCCTTGGCGAAATCGGCGTCGAGGATCCGCGAACGGGCCGCGCTCTGGTTCTCGATGATATTCGAGTTGTTACGCACCACCGATTCCAGACGGTTCTGCGCGGCACCGAAATCGGCGCGGATCTCGGAAACCTTATCAAGAGCAGCATCGACCGCAGCGATCATGGTGGATGCACCGGTCGAGGTGGAGATGGTGCCACCGATGGCGCTCGCGACACCGGAGGCCGCATCGACGTCCTTCGTCGACACCTTCACTTGGTTGTTGGCATTCGCCTCGAATCCGATCTGGAAGGTCAATGTGGCTGCAGCACCAATGACTTTGGTGCCGTTGAACTCGGTCGAATCCACGTTACGGGTGATCTCTGCGGCCAGTGCCTTGTACTCGTCGTTCAACGAGGCCTTGTCGGCGCTGCTGACCGTGGCGTTGCGCGCCTGCACCGCGAGCTCCCGCATCCGTTGCAGCGAGTTGCTGATTTCGGCCATCGCGCCTTCACCGGTCTGCAGCAGGGAGATGCCGTCGTTGGCATTGCGGTTGGCCTGTTCGAGGCCGCGGATCTGGGCGGTGAAACGCTCGGAGATGGCCAGGCCTGCGGCATCGTCCTTGGCGGCATTGATGCGCAGGCCAGACGACAGGCGCTGCAGCGAGGTCTGCATGCTGCTCTGCGAACTGTTGAGTGCCCGCTGGGCGTTCAGGGAGAAAACATTGGTATTGATTACCTGTGCCATTTGATTAGCTCCTCGCAACGGAAAGGATCGACCTGTCCATTGCCTTGTCGTGAGCGGATATGCCGGGCCCATCCCTGCATTTACCGCTTTCACGCGCTGTTACGGCCCAGGGTCAGGAACCTTTAATACTTAAAGTCACAGCTTGGCAACGGCTTGCCGTTCCACCGGCAATCGGCCTCCTTCCCTTGCCGCCCCGGTCTCGGCTGTCACGTCAGTTCCTTGAACGGACGAACATATACACACCTTGGCACGCATCCTGCTTTGCCATCACCGACAAGACACAGCGCGAGCTGTGAACCTGACGCCCGGTTAGATACCTATGGAGAAACACACCATGGCCATGCAAGCCCAACAAGTCCAAGACACTACCCGGGTAGAACTCCGTACACGTTTCGGTACTCTGCCCGTCCCCAAGGAGAACCTGCTGACCTTCCCGGAAGGTCTTCCCGGTTTCGACAAGCTGTACCAGTTCGCGCTGTTCCACGACGAGGACAATCACAGCATCCACTACCTGCAATCGGTCGACGACCCGGCGATTCGCCTGCCGCTGGCCGCCCCCCAGTGGTTCAACATCGACTACCAGATCACCCTTAGCGACGAGGAGAGTCGAGCACTCCAGGTCGATCCGGAAGACGAACTATTGGTGCTGGTCGCCTTGTCCGAGCAAGAGGCTGATCAGCCGCCGCGAGTGAACCTGCAGGGACCCATCGTTCTGAACGCCAGCAAACGCCTGGCACTGCAGAAGGTGCTCGAGCGGCCCCAGGGCTCGCTCGTCATTTCGGCCAACTGAACCATTAGCCGGCAAGCAATTGCCGCTGGAGCGGCAGCGACCGGCCCCTGACAGAGAGGCAGCCAGAGGAAACGACCATGCCACAAGTCATCAATACCAACATCATGTCCCTGAATACGCAGCGCGCCCTGAACATGTCTCAGGGCAGCATGCAGACCTCTTTGGAGCGTCTGTCTTCGGGACTGCGTATCAATCGCGCCAAGGACGATGCCGCAGGCCTGGCCATCTCCGAGCGTTTCACCGCCCAGATCCGCGGCCTCGAGCAGGCCAACCGTAACGCCAACGACGGGATCTCGATGCTGCAGACCGCCGAAGGCGCGATGGCCGAGATCGCCAACTCGCTGCAACGGATGCGCGAACTGGCGGTGCAGTCAATCAACGACACCGTCAGCGCAGCCGACAAGGCGTCCCTGGACGACGAGTATCAGGCGCTGGCCAGCGAAATTATCCGGAATACCGATTCTACCCAGTTCAACGGCGTCAAGGTCATCGGTTCCGGCGGAACGCTGACCTTCCAGATCGGATTCGAGGCCGACGCCAACAACCAGGTGACAGTCTCGACGTTCGACGTTGCCACCGCCTCGGGGATCCAAAGCGCCACTGGCGGAAAGATCTCTACCAAGTCCGCAGCCTCGGGCATGGTGGGCGCAATCGATACCGCACTGAACAAGCTGTCGGAGATCCGCGCCGACTTCGGTGCCGCCCAAAACCGCTTGGAATCCACCATCCGCAACAACGCGAACATCATTGAGAACCAGAGCGCGGCCCGCTCGCGAATTCTCGACGCCGATTTCGCCCGGGAGACGGCCAATCTGACCCGCACACAGATCCTGCAGCAGGCAGGCACAGCGATGCTGGCCCAGGCCAACCAGCTGCCACAGAACGTGCTCAGCCTTCTCCAGTAAGCATTGACGCTGCGGTCAGGCAGACCTCTCCCCGCCGGGGAGGGGTCCTCCACCCTACTTGGTATTGAAGTCAGGGAACGGTCCGGCACAGGAGACTCCATCCATGCAGAAACCCGAGACCGGCCCTCGCTTCATCACGAACCGGTTCGGCGAGGCCGTGATACCGGCAATCAATCGCGGTGCCTTCGACAAGACGGGGGCCCCAGCCGTGTTCGAACGGCAGTTCGGTGACCTGTTCAGGCAATCGGACACGCTCTATATCGTCATCGGTACCGACTCAGGGCTGCTTCCCCAGTGGATTGCAGAGCAGACCCCCGGCGAGGGATCTCGCTACCTCTTCGTCGAACCACAGTGGCTGGCAAACACGATTGCCAACCGATATCCGGCGACCTTCGAGGAGCCCGCCTTTCATCTGGGTGCACCCGAGGATTGGAACGACCTGACCGATTCCATGCAGTTAAGCGACTACGCCTACCTCGGCAAGGTAGCCCTGGTATTGTCCGTGGGTGCCAGTGACGCATTCCTCTCGGAGTACCGTCACATCGAGAAGATACTCCGGGAGAAACTGGAGACGGTGGGCCGGCAGGTGGGCCTGCAACTCGGCAATTTCGCCTTCCTGCGGCGGCAGATAGAGAATATCGGAGACAACATCCTGCCTGCCCGCTGCCTCGCCGGCCAGTTCTCCGGGCGGGATGCCGTCCTGCTCGCCGGCGGCCCTTCCCTGGACGAGATGATTCCCTGGGTCAAGCAACACCGCGAACATCTCGTCGTGCTGGCCGTATCGCGAATCGCCCGCCAGTTGCGGGCGCAAGACCTGGTCCCGGATATCGTCTTTTCCATCGACCCTCACCCCGTAAGCTTCGATGTCAGCAAGGAAGGCCTGGAGTTTCCGGCGGAGACGGTCCTGGTGTGTGGCAATCACGTCGTACCCACCCTGCAGGCCCAGTGGCCAGGCCCGGTCCTCTATTGTGGTGAACGTTTCCCATGGCCCGCTGACCCCGAGCCGGAGAACCTGCCGATGCCCGGTCCCACCGTGACCAACCTGGCGCTGGGAACGGCCATCGAAATGGGATTCGACCGGATCATCCTCGGTGGCGTTGACCTGTGTTACGACCGCTCCGGATATACCCACGCCAGCGGCAGCAACGAACACCTCGCCGGAGCAAATCTGGCGCCGGGAGCCCTACGCATCCCGACCAATGGCGGTTGGTTGGCGGATACCAACCCGGCCTTCGCCCAGGGCTCTCAGACGCTTTCTGAGCAGGCAGGCGTCGCACTGCAGCGGGGCGTGCAGATCATCAACCCAGCCCCCGGTGCAGCGAAGATGGACAACGTACTGCACCTGCCGCTGGAACAGATTCACCCCGCACGGCCTGCAGCGTCTGCGGATGTCCTTATCTGCGATTGCCTGAGTGATTACGACGCCGACTATCGCGCAGCACGGTTGTGCGAAGGACTGGACGAACTGACGCGAGTCCGCGGCCAGTTGGGAAAGGTCGTCGAACTATGCGAAGAAGCCAGGGAATGCAACCGTCGGCTGCATGCCAATGAGGCTGGGCACGACCTGCGTTTCAAAAAGCGCATGGACAAGATCGAGCGCAGATTGGACCGCCGGCACGGCGATCTCACCCGACTGGTCAAGTCCTTTGCAATCGCGTCTCTGCTGCGCCTCGGGCGCCCCGACCGCAATGGCGAATGGGATGCTGCCGAACTGGCACGCTGGGGAGACGACTACTATCGAATCTACGGCGAGGCCTGCCAGGCGATGACGGAACTGGTCGACGCCAGTCGTGCAAGGGTGCGCTCGCGGCTCGAAGAATCGGCCGTGCAACCTGACATCGAAGGCCTGCTCGATCAGTGGGAAAGGGACGATACGCCCGAGCGGGCCCGGCGCTTTTGCCACCACCGCCCGGATGTCGCGAGCACGCTAGACCCGGCGCAGTCGGCACGCCTTGCCGACATGCAAGTGACACTGCAGCGGGTCATCGCGGAACAGGATACCCAGCAGGCCCGTCAGGTCCACCAGCAGCACGACATCGGGCTCGCGCGTCCGCGGCTACAACGGGCCTTCGAACAGCAGGACACGAGTGAGCTGGTGGCGGTCGTCGAGGCGCTGGCCCAGATCGACACCCCCGTAGCAAGGGAACTGCATTCCCTGGGACTCGGATATCAGGCAGAATTACAGGGCATGAACAACGAAGCGCTCTCCTATTACCAACAGGTCGTGGACCAGGCCAGCACCGCCGTGGAAGGCAGGGGTGACGCAAGCTACAATGCACGGCTGGAAGACGCCCTGCGGCGCATGAGTCAGATCCTCCTGCAGCAGGGTGACGGCGAGACCGCGCTGATGGTGCTCGACGCATTGTCCAACCTCTCGCCAGCCTACCAGCCTCAACTTGCGGAACTGCTGCGCCTCAACGGCCGTATCCAAGAGGCTGCGGATGTCTACACCGACTATCTGAAACGCGCCCCGGACGATCTGGCCACCCTGCTCAAGCTGGGCAAACTGTTCCACGACGCAGGCGCCTACGATTCGGCGCGCTGGGCCTATGATCACGTCCTGGAGCACTCGCCGGGTGACCGGGCCGCGCGGACCCTGCGCGACGCCCTCCCCGTGGTGGAGACATCATGAAGGTACTGGTGACAGGCAGCGACGGATTTATCGGCTCACATCTTACCGAGGCGCTGGTGCGGGCCGGGCATGATGTGCGGGCCTTCGTCCTCTACAACAGCTTCGGCCATCGCGGTTGGCTGGACGATGCCCCGGCCGATATCCAGCGCGAACTCGACATCTTCGCCGGCGACGTGCGCGACCCCAACGGGGTGCGGACCGCCCTGCAGGGCTGCGATGCGGTCCTGCACCTGGCCGCGCTCATCGGCATCCCCTTCTCCTACCATTCGCCGGATGCCTATGTGGATACCAACATCCGGGGCACGCTGAACGTGTTGCAGGCGGCGCGTGATCTCGGAACCGAAAAGGTGGTTCACACCTCCACCAGCGAGGTCTACGGGACGGCGCAGTACGTTCCGATCGATGAGAAACACCCGCTGCAGGGGCAGTCGCCCTACTCGGCCACCAAGATCGGGGCCGATCAGCTGGCACTGTCTTTCTACCGCTCCTTCGAACTTCCCGTGACCATCGCGCGCCCGTTCAACACCTTCGGGCCGCGTCAGTCGGCGCGTGCGGTCATCCCCACCGTGATCACCCAGATCGCCAATGGCGAGCGCACGCTCAAGCTGGGTTCGTTGCATCCCACCCGAGATTTCAACTATGTAGCGGACACGGTCAATGGCTTCATCGCCATGCTCGAGTCCGCTAGCGTCATCGGCGAGGAGGTGAACCTGGGCAGCAACTACGAGATCAGCATCGGCGACACAGTGAAGCTGATCGCCGAGGCGATGGAGACAGAGGTCGAGATCGAAACCGACGAACAGCGGCTCCGCCCCGAAAAGAGCGAGGTGGAACGCCTGTGGGCCGACAATCGCAAGGCGCTGGCGATGCTCGACTGGAAGCCGCGCTACGGCAGCCGGGAAGGCTTTCGCAAGGCGCTGGCGATGACCGCCGCCTGGTTCACCGATCCGGACAAGCTCTCGCGTTACCGGCACGATGTGTATGCCATCTGAGCAGGTCGTACCCGAGCGCGTCGGGGCCATCCTTTCACGGCTGATCGCCTGCCTGCCGGCCGAGCGCCCCGTTGCACTGCACGAGCCCGAGATCACCTCCGGCGACCGCAAAGCCGTGGATGCCTGCCTGGCATCCGGCTGGATCTCCTCGGCCGGCCCGCAGATCGCGCGTCTCGAAGAGGCTCTGTGCGAAGTGACCGGCCTGCCGCATGCGCTGGCGACGGTCAATGGCACCAGCGCCCTCCATCTCGCCCTCCTCGGCGGCGGCATAGGCCCCGACGACGAAGTACTGGCGCCGGCCCTGACCTTCGTCGGCACGGTCAACCCCATCCGCTTCCAGGGCGCCTGGCCCCATTTCGTCGACTGCGAGGACAGCACCCTGGGGGTGGACCCCGACCGGCTCTCCACCTACCTCGACCAGATTGCCGATTTGCGCCCGGAGGGCTGCTTCAATCGTCTTACCGGTCGCCGGATTGTGGCCCTGATCGTCGTGCATGTGCTGGGCATACCGGCGCGGATGCCCCAACTCCAGGCCATCGCCCGACGCTGGAAGCTGCTGCTGATCGAAGATGCGGCCGAGGCGCTGGGCAGCCGGCTGGATGGCCGGCACGTAGGACATTGGGGTGACCTCACCATTCTCAGCTTCAACGGCAACAAGATCATCAGTGCCGGCGGGGGCGGTGCCCTGCTGTGCCAGGATGAAGCCCTGGCACAGCGTGCGCGTCACCTGGGCACCACCGCCAAACAGCCCCACGCCTGGGCCTTCGAGCACGACCAGGTGGGCTACAACTACCGTATGCCCAACCTCAACGCAGCCCTCGGCCTGTCGCAGCTGGCACGACTGTCTGAGTACCTGGACGCGAAAGTTCGTCTGCATCGGCACTACAACGCTGCCGTGGCGGACCTGCCCGATGTCCGACTGCACCAGCCACCGGCCGACCGCCAGAGCAACCATTGGCTCACCCTGTTACGGGTGCCCCCGGAATTGCGCGATCCGCTGCTGGCCGCCGCACACGCGGAGCAGCTTCAATTGCGGCCGTTCTGGACCCCCATGCATCGCCTGCCCATGTATCGGGACTGTCCCCGTGACGCGCTGCCGGTGACCGAGGCATTGTTCGAGAGCGGCCTGTGCCTTCCCTCGAGCCCGAGGCTCGCGCCATGAGCCGACCAAGGACGCTCGCACTCGTCCCGGCACGGGGCGGAAGCCGGCGCCTGCCGGGCAAGAACCTGGCAGCGCTAGCCGGCCGTCCCCTGATCGGCTGGACCATCGACGCGGCTCTGTCCGCGCGGTCGGTCGACGATGTCATCGTCAGCACCGACGACCCGGCGATCGCCGAGGTGGCCCAGGCTGCCGGCGCCGAGGTCCCCTTCCTGCGTCCAAAGGACATCGCCACAGATCACAGCTCTACCGAAGAGGTGATGCGACACGCCCTGCAGTCGCTGGCGGAGGCCGGGCGGACCTGGGATCTGCTGGTACTGCTGCAACCGACTTCGCCCTTGCGGACCAGCGCTGACATCGACGAGGCCGTCACGCTGTTCCGGGAGCGCCAGGCATCGGCGGTGATTTCGGTATGCACCACCGATCATCCGCCCGAGTGGTGTAACCCGCTGCCCCCGGACCGATCTCTCGAGGGCTTTCTGCGGCCGGATGTCGTGGGAAAACGCTCACAGGACCTGCCCACCAGCTATCGCCTGAACGGGGCCATCTACATCTACCCCTGTCAGGCGATACGCGAGGGCGCGCTTGCTGCATTCGCTCGGGGCAGCTACGCCTATGTGATGCCCCGTGAGCATTCGATCGACATCGACGAACCCATTGACCTGGTGATTGCGGGAGCGCTCCTGGAGCGGCGGGAGAGCACGACATGAACAACCCACCCCGTCGCATCTGCGCCGTGACCGGCACCCGTGCCGACTACGGGCTGCTGCGCTGGACCTTGCACGAGATCAACCAGGACCCGGATCTGACCCTGCAGCTGGTGGCGACGGGCGCCCATCTCGATCCGGCCGCCGACAGCCTGACTGCGATTCACGCAGATGGCTTCGTCATCGACGCCGAGGTCGACATGCTGCTGGTCAACGATTCGCCTCGCGGGATCGCCAAGTCGCTGGGTCTGGGCGTCATCGGTTTTGCCGACGTGCTCGACCGCCTGCAACCCGACCTGTTGCTGGTGCTCGGCGACCGTTACGAGATTCTTGCCGCGGCCCAGGCGGCCATGCTGGCGCGCATACCCATCGCCCACGTCCACGGCGGAGAGGCGACCGAGGGACTCATAGACGAGGCCATCCGTCATGCGGTCACCAAGCTGTCGCACATCCATCTGGTCGCCGCCGAGCCCTACCGGCAGCGGGTCATCCAGCTCGGTGAATCACCGCAGCGGGTTCATTTAGTCGGCGCCACCGGCCTCGATGTCATCGAACAACTTGTCTCTCTCGACAGAGAGGCGCTGCAACGACAATTGGGTTACGAGATCGGAGAAACGCATTTCCTGGTCACCTATCACCCCGTCACTCTCGAGGACATCCCCGCGCCACAGGCCCTGCAACCCCTGTTCTCGGCATTGGAGCACTTCCCGGAGGCCACAGTGACCTTCACCGGGGCCAATGCCGACCCACTGGGGCGGCAGTTCAACGAGATCATCCGGAGCCGTACGGCGGATAGGGCACATTGGCATTTCGTCCACAACCTCGGGCAACAACGCTACCTGAGCCTGGCGCGACTGAGCAGCGCGGTGATCGGCAACTCGTCCAGCGGACTGATCGAGATCCCTGCCCTTGGCGTACCGACGGTGAACATCGGTGACCGTCAACGTAACCGGCTGCGCGCACCCTCGGTCATCGACTGCGACGACCACGAGGAGGCGATAGCGCAAGCCATTGCACAGGCGTTGTCGCCCGACTTCCAGGCTCGCTCACAGCGGCGGGAGTCCCCATACGGAACACCTGGCGCTGCACAACGTATCCATCGTGTTCTCAAAGAGACCGAGGTGCTAGGCATACTCAAGAAACGTTTCCACGATCTGCACGGGGAGGTTTCATGAGAGCCGTGTTCATTGGCTGCGTATCCTTTAGCCAGACCTGCCTGAAGCACCTTCTGATACGCGATGACATCGATATCGCGGGCGTGGTGACACGTTCCAGGTCGGACTTCAATGCCGACTTCTGCGACTTGTCGCCGCTAGCCGCCTCGCAGGCCATCCCTACCCTCACGCTGGAACGCAACGATCCCGAGCAGATACACCGTTGGATCACCGATCTGAGGCCCGATGTCGTTTTCTGCCTGGGATGGTCGTGGCTACTGCCTGAGCGCATCCTCAACCTGTCACCCAGGGGCGTGGTCGGCTACCACCCTGCACCGTTGCCGCGCGGTCGCGGTCGGCACCCCATCATCTGGGCACTCGCCCTGGGCCTGGAGGAAACCGGTTCAACATTCTTCATCATGGACGGGGGCGCAGATAGCGGCCCCATCATCAGCCAGGCGCCCGTGGCCATCGAACCACAGGACGATGCCGGCAGCCTCTATCGCAAGATCGAGACGACGGCCCTCGAACAGCTCGATCGACTGATCCCCGATATGGTTGCAGGTCGACTCAGGGCACAGCCCCAGGATGAAACCAACGCAAACTACTGGCGCAAACGCTCTTCCGAAGATGGTCAAATCGACTGGCGCATGAGTGCCCATTGCGTGCACAACCTGGTACGGGCACTGGCCCCTCCCTATCCGGGTGCCGAATATCGGGAAACCGGCAGCAGCGCAAAGGTCTGGAAGACCCGGATCGTCACCGACATACCCGGAGACACAGAGCCAGGAAAGGTACTGGCGTGCCGCGGGCGCAATTTCGTAGTCAAATGCGGGGAGGATGCCGTGGAGCTGCTCGAGCATGGATTTGACCCGATTCCCGAGACAGGAAGCTACCTATGAGTAACCGGTTGCTGGCAATAGCTCCCCATCCCGATGACGAAACCCTCGGATGTGGCGGCATGCTGCTCAAAGCCCGAGAGCGCGGTGCGCAGATCGGTTGGCTGATAGTGACGGAGATGGACAAGAAAGCAGGCTATTCGTCAGAGGCGATCGCGCGGCGCGGCGCGCAAATCGAAGAGGTTACCGCGCACTACCACTTCGACTTGGTTCGGAGAAGCGGTCTTCCTGCCGCACAATTGGATAGCGTCCCCCGAAGTGATATTGTCGAATCCATTTCCCGGACCGTCGCCGAATTCGAGCCCGACACCCTCTTGCTGCCCTACCCCGGCGACGCCCATAGTGATCACAGGATCGTCTTCGAGGCCGCCCAGGCGTGTGCCAAATGGTTCCGTCACGGTTCTGTAAGACGCGTGCTGTGCTATGAGGCACCATCCGAGACCGGCTTCGGGCTCGACCCCACCGACAGTGGTTTTCACCCGAACTGGTATGAGGATATCGCTACCTATCTGCACGGGAAGCTGGCAGCTCTGGCCCTCTTTACCGATGAGATCGGCAAGTTTCCGTTTCCCCGCTCTTCGGAAACCGTCGAGGCATTGGCGAGGTTGCGGGGAAGCGAAGCAGGGTACGACGCGGCTGAGGCCTTCATGTTGTTGAGAGAGCGCCGTGACTGATCGCTGTTTCATCATCGCCGAGGCCGGCGTCAATCACAACGGTGACGTGCAGCGCGCCCTGGAGATGGTGGATGCGGCCGCCGAGGCGGGCGCGGACGCGGTCAAGTTCCAGACCTTCCGTCCAGAGGCACTGGTCACCGGCAGCGCCCCTCAGGCCGAGTACCAGGTGCGCAATGATGGCGACCATGGCTCGCAGCTGGCCATGCTGCGGCAACTGGCCCTGCCCGAGAGGGACCACCATGTCCTGGTCGAGCGCTGCGCTGCGCGGGGCATCGACTTTCTCTCCTCGCCCTTCGATCCGGCCAGCGCCGACTTTCTGATCGATACACTGAAGCTGGAGACCCTCAAGCTCGGCTCGGGGGAGCTCACCAACGGCCCCCTGATCTACCGCATCGCCGGTGCCGGGCGCGGGCTGATCCTGTCCACCGGCATGGCCACCCTCGACGAAATCCGCGAGGCGCTGGCGGTGGCCGCCTTGGGCTATCTCGGCAAGGCGGTGCCGTCCGGCCAGGCTGCGCGCCTCGCCATCATGGAGGATGACGAAGCGATGACAGCGCTCCGCGATCGGGTCAGCCTGCTGCACTGCACCACCGAATATCCCTGCCCTCCGGAGGCGGTCAATCTGCGCGCCATGGACACCCTCGCCGAGACCTTCGGTCTGTCGGTGGGTTATTCCGATCACACCGAGGGGATCACCCTATCCGTCGCTGCCGCCGCACGGGGCGCGCGCATCGTCGAGAAACACTTCACCCTCGACCGCTCACTTCCCGGTCCCGACCACGCCGCCTCGCTGGAACCCCATGAACTGCGGGCGATGGTCGAGGCGGTCCGTTCGGTCGAGCGGGCCCTGGGAGACGGCATAAAGCAGCCGGCAGCGGCCGAGCAGAAGAATATGGCTGTGGCACGCAAGAGCCTGGTTGCCGCAGTAGCGATCCGTGCCGGCGAGCCCTTCACCGAATCCAACCTGACCATCAAACGGCCGGGCACGGGTCGCTCGCCCATGGACTACTGGATCCTGCTGGGGCAGCCATCCCCGCGGGACTACGCGGCTGACGAGGTCATCGAATGAACCGGCCGGTGATCCTGTTGGGCGGGGGCGGCCATGCCCGGGTCTTGGCCGACGGCCTGCTGGCCGCCGGCAAGGAGCTCGCCGGTTATGTCGCCCCCGCCGACCAGGGAGGACTGCTTGCCGGCATCCGCTGGCTGGGCGACGATCCCTGGCTGCTGAATCAGCCACCGGACGCCTATGCCCTGGTCAACGGCCTGGGCTCTGTTGCGCAGGCCGACCCGCGCCGGCGGTTGTTCGAGGACTTCAGGGCGGCGGGCTTTCGCTTCGCCCAGGTGGTGCATCCACATGCCCTGGTATCACCATCCGCCGCGCTCGGCGAGGGCTGCCAGGTACTGCCGGGGGCCATCGTCAATACTGGGGCCCGTGTCGGCGAGAACACGATCGTCAACACGGGTGCGGTGGTCGAGCACGACTGCGAGCTCGGAGATCATGCGCATATCGCCCCCGGCTCTGTGATCTGCGGGGACAGCAGGATCGGCCATGGCGTACATGTCGGGGCAGGCGCCGTGATCATCCAGGGCATCGAGATAGGATCTGGCGCGATTATTGCTGCAGGAGCGGTAGTGACCCGCAAGGTCGAACCCTTGACGCTGGTGGCCGGCGTACCGGCCGTGCAAAGGAAAAAGCTCGCATCCCCATGAACCCGGATTGGAAACAGATCGCCATCCCGCCGAAGGCCACCATCCGCCAGGCGATGGAGACCATCGACCAGGGCGCCAAGCAGATTGCGTTGGTGATCGAAGACGATTGCCATCTCTCGGGCACGGTCACCGATGGCGACATAAGGCGTGCCCTGCTCAAGGGCAACGACATGGAAACGCCCATCGAGCAGGTGATGAATGCCAACCCGGTCACCGGCCTGCTGGGGGAGGACGCAGTCCTTTGGCAACGTACCATGCAGCGCCATTCACTCCGTCATCTGCCCATCCTCGACCGCAAGGGCTGCGTGGTGGACCTGGTGGGATACCAGATGCCCAGCGAGCCGAACCGGACGACCCCGGTGGTCATCATGGCGGGCGGGCTGGGCACCCGGCTGCGTCCGCTCACCGAGAAACTGCCCAAGCCCCTGATCCCGGTGGGCTCCAAGCCGGTTCTCGAGACCATCGTCGAAGGCTTTGCCAGTCAGGGCTTCGAGAACCTGATCCTGTGTCTCAACTACAAGGGGGACATGATCCGCGATCACTTCGGCGACGGTGAGCGCTTCGGGGTGCGCATCCGGTACATCAGCGAGGACCGGCGCCTGGGTACGGCCGGTGCGCTGAGCCTGCTGCCCGAACCACCGGAGGAACCGATCGTCGTAATGAACGGCGACCTGCTCACCAAGGTCGATTTCGTGCGCCTGGTGGAGTTCCACAACCGGCAGGCGTTCGTCGCAACCATGGCAGTGCGCCAGTACAGCCATCAGGTCCCCTACGGTGTGCTGTCGATTGGCGATGACTACCGGATCGAGGCGTTGACCGAGAAGCCGGTGCATCGCTATCAGGTCAATGCCGGCATCTACGTCCTCTCCCCCGAGGCCCTGCACCTGGTGCCAGGCCAGAAGTTCTACGACATGCCGAGCCTCTTCCAACGCCTTATGGACCAGGGGCGGCCGGTTGGCTCCTTCCCGCTGCGCGATTATTGGATGGACATCGGCCGGCTGGAAGATCTGGAGCAGGCGGCCGCCGATTTCGCCGAGATGTTCGAATAACGGTTAGCCGGCTTCATGTCTCCATGTAGGTCGAACTTCGGTTCGACATGTCGGGCTAAAGCCCGACCCACCAAACTTGCACAACGCCGACTCAATACCCGAATACATCGGGGTTTCCGTTCCCTGGGGCAGGGGGCCAATCAGGCCTCTCGCGACAACACCGGGGTGACGCGGTAGCCGCGCTCGCTATCGGGATCCCGCACGATATCGGCCATGCGCGGGGGGAACTCGCCACGCGCCCGATCCTCGAAATATTGCTCCAGGGCCAGGCGTACCGTGGGAAAGGCC
>JANTHJ010000063.1 GCA_024762475.1 Chromatiales bacterium
TCTGATTGATTCTGGTATGAGCAGATTGGGGTGAAAAATCGCCCAGTTCGAGGCGCGAATCGCACGTAGTCCCCCAGGGGACCCTCTCTCGCTTCGCGATTCACCTTGTAACCAGCTATTGCGAAGATTCGCAACGAAGAAATGGGCGATTTGGCGCCGCAAGATGCCGCGCCATGAATTGATCAGAGGTCCCCCAGGCCGACCCGCTCCCGCTCCCAGGCCAACATGGCTACCTTGCGCCCGCTACCCCCTTGGTAGAGACCCGGGCTCCCGTCGCTGCGCACCACGCGATGACAGGGCACCAGCCAGCCCAGGGGATTACGCGCCATCGCTGTCCCCACCGCCCGAGCGGCCCCCGGCCGACCGATGCGCGCGGCCAGCTCGGCATAGCTGGTGACCTCTCCCAAGGGAAGGGTCGCCAACTCGCGCCACACCCGCGCCTGAAACGGTGTGCCATGGGCCCAGGCGAGCACGCGACCCGTTCGATGCAGATCGAACAGCCCCGCTCCCCGACGCCGGGCGCCGGCCGGGTCGACCCGGGTTCGGACACCCGGGAGATAGTGCTCGATGATCGCGCCATCGTCCCTTCCCGCCACCGGGAAATGGAGCAGACAAATCCCCTCGTCCGAAAAGCCCAGCAGCGCCGGACCAAAGGGCGATTCGACCCGGCCGTAATGTACGGTCAATTCACCGACCCGCTGCCGGTACTCGGACGGCGACCAGACGGTCAAACCCAGGAAGGACGTGCCTTGTTGCTGCCGAGCGGAGTCCGGCGAAGCTACCGAAGCCACAGCCACGCCGCTCATAGATACTCCGGGAGCTGCTTGCGGATATCTTCGGCAGAGTGCGTCGTCAGCTCCTTGTCGACCGTGCCGGAGACCTTTTCCAGTAGTTCCTCGGAGGCATGCTTGCGGAACAGACCCAGGAACTTGGGTGGTGCGACCAGATAGATACGCGAGAAGTCGCCACTAGTCCTCGCCTTGTCCAGGGCCTGCGCCAGCTCCAGGGCGAAACGCTCGGCCTCGGCAACCTTGTGTGAGGGGTCGGCAGATACCCCGTGATGCCCGCCAGGACCCTGATTGGTGCCATCGCTGTCAGTCACCAGATCCCCCTCATGCAAACGGGATTCCGGGTGAGCCCAGTCCCGCAGCTCCTCGAGCGGGCCGTTCTTCTTCAGCGCCCTGAACAATCGCGCACGGCTCGCGTCTGCGGCCAGTACCCAAATAGCCATGTTCTACCCCCTCTTTCTCAGTTCGATTGCATGAATCTGCGATCACTTCGATGACAATTCTATTCTTAACACTATGGGACCGCCTCTCCCTTGTTCAAGGTCAAGCAACAGAAACATCGGTCCGTGGCTTCGCCTATAGTCGGTCTGGTAAGGATAACGGAACCGGAGGACTGCATGAGTTATCGATACAAGGGCAGCTGCCATTGCGGCGCCATCCGCTTCGCCATACAGACCGACGAGCCGATACAGCGGGGCCTGCGCTGTAATTGTTCGATTTGTGCGCGCAAGGGCGCGATCATGTCGCCCATGGTCTTCGACGAAGAGGCCCTGGATGTTCGGGCAGACCAGTCGGACCTCGGATTGTACCGCTTCGGCGAGGGCACCGCGAAGCACTACTTCTGCTGCCGATGCGGCATCTACCCGTTCCATGAGACGGCCCGCTTTCCGGGCAAATACCGGGTCAATCTGGGCTGCATCGACGCCATCGACGCCGCCGCCCTCCCCTTCGACCTCTTCGACGGCCGTCACCTGCTGTGAGACCGAACATCCGAATCAGGTAATGCCCTCATACGAAACGCAAATCTGGCCGCTGCCATCGACATGCTAGAAATAGGCCTGCTTTGGCCGAGAGAGTAAAGATGAGCGACGAACAGCAGGACAAGGGGGTGCGGGAGATCCGCATCAATCCCATCGTACCGACCGAATCGGTGCTGGTAGCAACCGCGCGGGGCATGCGTCCGAAGAAGGCCGAGGAACGCATTGATCGCGACACCCGGGATCACGTGGAGACCTGCCCCTTCTGCCGGGGCAACGAGGACCGCACCCCCCCGGAGATAAGTCGCTGGCCAGAGAGCGGGGACTGGGAGGTCCGCATCGTGCCCAACCTCTATCCCGTTCTGGGCGACGACAGCCCGTCCAGCAGCATGGCCTTCGGCCTGCAACAGGTGATCGACGGCTATGGACGCCATGAGGTGGTGATCGATCACCCGAGTCACGGCATCATCATCCACGAGATGAGCGAGGACCATCTCTACCACCTGTTCCACATCTTCCAGGAACGCATGAGCGAGCTCTATGCCGCCGACCCAAGACTCAAATACGTACTGGTGTTCAAGAATTTCGGCCCTGCCGCCGGTGCCAGCATCCCGCACACGCATAGCCAGATCATCGCCATGCCGGTGGTGCCCGAGAACGTGCACAACGAGGTGACCCACAGCCACGCCCACCACGCGAAATTCAACCAGTGCATCTTCTGTTCGCTGATCGACGAGGCACTGACCTTCGAGGCCACCATCTACGAACGCGATACCGGTCAGATCCGACGCAAGATCAATGTGGGCCAGTATGTGATCGAGCGCGGCGAACGCTTTGTTGCCATCAAGCCCTTCGCCAGTCGCTTCGAATGGGAGATCCACATACTGCCGCTGCGCCATGAGGCCGATTTCCTGCAGGCCAGCGAGGCAGACCTGCAGGATTTTGCACGCGTCCTGAGACGCACCATGGCACGCCTCGACAAGGTCGTCGGCGGGGTCCAGTTCAACTTCTTCCTGCATTCCCTGCCCCACGGCGAGGACTTCGAGAACTGCGGCGAAAGCTACCACTGGCATCTGGAGATCTGTCCCCGTACCAGCATCCCCACGGGCTTCGAACTGGGCTCGGGCCTGTTCGTCAGCACGGTCAGCCCGGAGGACGCGGCCGAGGCCTTGCGTGACGTGGTGATCGACTAGCCCGCGCCGGGCGAAGTAAACTGCGTTCTACTCAGCTATTTCACGGATCAACGCATGCCGAGCAAGAACAGCCACCTGGTCATCTCGGCGCTGGGCAAGGACCGACCGGGCATCGTCGACCGCCTCACCCGCGCCATTCTGGAAGCAGAATGCAATATCCTCGATACCCGAATGGCCGTATTGAGTGGCGATTTCGCTATTCTGATGGCTATCGAGGCGCCCTGGGACAAGCTGGCGCGCCTCGAAGGCCAGTTGCCGGAGCTGCAGAAGGAACTGGGACTGACCATTACCGCCGACCGTACCGAGCCGAGTGGCATTCAAGAACCCCTGCTGCCCTATGGGGTCGATGTGGTGGCGCTCGACCAGCCCGGCATCGTGCACAACCTCGCAGCGTTCTTCTCGGCCCGCCATATCAATATCGAAGACATGACCACGAGCAGCTACGCCGCGGCCCACACGGGTGCCCCCATGTTCGCCGTGCGCATGACCGTCGGCATCCCAGCCAATGTACACATCGCGGCGCTACGGGAGGAGTTCATGGACTTCTGCGACCAGCTCAATCTCGATGCCGTGCTCGAGCCCGTGAAGGGCTGAGCGCCAACTGCCCCCCTTGCCCCCGGACCCAGGAGTCGACCCATGTCCATACAAGTAGGCGAACCCATACCCGATGTGGAAATCCATCTCACGGGCGACAAGCATGCACGACTCTCGGACTACCGGGGCAGGCCCTTGGTGCTCTATTTCTATCCCAAGGCCAGTACGCCCGGCTGCACCCAGGAGGGCAAGGACTTCGCGGAGAACATCAACAAGTTCCGCCGCCAGTCATGCCGTATCCTCGGCGCCTCGCGAGACAGTCTCAAGGCACAGGAGAACTTCAAGACCAAGTACAATTTTCCCTTCGATCTGATTGCCGACCCAGACGAGCTGCTGTGCAACGCCTTTGGGGTGATCAAGCAGAAGAATATGTACGGCAAGAAGGTACGGGGCATCGAACGCAGCACCTTTCTCATCGATGCCGAAGGGATCCTCCGGCGGGAGTGGCGCGGGGTGAAGGTAAAGGGCCATGTCGAGGAGGTCCTCGAGGCCGTCAAGGCGCTGAAGAAAGCATAGGATCATGACCTCAATGGGCCTGAAATCGCGTACCACCAAAAAGCTGTTCGTGCTCGATACCAATGTCTTGATGCACGACCCGACGGCACTCTTCCGCTTCGCCGAGCACGACATCTTCCTCCCCATGGTGGTGCTCGAAGAGCTCGACCGCGCCAAGAAGGGCACCTCCGAGGTCGCGCGTAACGTGCGCCAGGTGAGTCGATTCCTGGCCGACCTGATGAGCCGCAATACGCCCGCCCAGATCAGCTCCGGCCTGCCCCTGCAGGGCGCCCGCAATATCGAGACCCCCGGTGAAGAGGCCGAACTCGGCCACCTCTTCTTCCAGACGCACCTGCAGGCTGCGCAATTGCCCGATTCACTGCCAGGCAACGTCCCCGACAACAATATCCTCGGCACCGCACTGGCCCTCAAGGAGATGGCCAATGATCGCCAGGTGATCCTGGTATCCAAGGACATCAATCTGCGTATCAAGGCGGCAGTGGTAGGCCTGGTGGCGGAGGACTATCACAACGACCAGGCGCTGGACGATCTCGACCTCCTGTACAGCGGCCAGACCGAACTGGACCCCGGATTCTGGGATCGCCATTCGCGCGACATGGAGTCCTGGCAGGAGGAGGGGCGCACCTTCTATCGTGTCTCCGGACCCGATACCCACGACTGGTACATCAACCAGCTGGTCTACCAGGACGACGACCAGCCGATCGAGGCGATCGTACGCAAGAAGGACAACGACGATGCCATTATCGAGTGGATCGCAGACTATCGCTCCAGCAAGCACTCGGTCTGGGGCATCAATGCGCTGAACCGCGAGCAGAACTTCGCCCTCAACCTGTTGATGGATCCGGAGGTGGATTTTGTCACTCTCCTGGGTACCGCCGGTACCGGCAAGACCCTGCTGGCCCTGGCGGCGGGACTGTCACAGGTCATGGACAGCAATCGTTACCGCGAGATCATCATGACCCGGGTCACGGTTCCGGTGGGCGAAGACATCGGCTTCCTCCCCGGCACCGAGGAGGAGAAGATGACCCCCTGGATGGGTGCGCTGACTGACAACCTCGAGGTGCTCACCCAGACGAGCGGCGGCGACTGGGGCCGGGCTGCCACCGACGAGTTGCTACGATCGAAAATACGCATTCAATCACTCAATTTCATGCGCGGGCGGACCTTCCTGGACAAGTACATCATCCTCGACGAGGCACAGAACCTCACCCCCAAGCAGATGAAGACTCTCATCACCCGGGCCGGACCCGGCACCAAGGTCGTGTGTCTCGGCAACCTCGCCCAGATCGACACGCCCTATCTGACCGAGACCACCTCGGGCCTGACCTACGTGGTCGACCGCTTCAAGAACTGGCCCCATAGCGGCCATATCACCTTGCTGCGTGGCGAACGCTCGCGCCTCTCGGACTACGCCTCGGACGCGCTCTGAGGGGACTCGCTACCGCGACCCCCCAATCAACCCGTCTCCAGCTCCGCCCTCAGGGCCTTGCAGCTCGCCTCGTGCAGCGCCGGCATCCGCTCCGAGGCCGCGAGGGCGTCTTCTTTACGACCCTCTCTGGCTGCCATCTCAACCTCCCGCGCCAACGCCGAGAGCTGCATGGCCCCCATGTTGGCACTGCTCGACTTGAGCGAGTGGGCGGGGATAACCATCGCCTCCAGGTCACCCGCCTTGTTGGCCCTGCGCAGTTCATCCATCAGGGCGGGTGAGGTCTCCAGGTAGGTATTCACCAGGTCCCCAAAGCCATCCTCCATCACCTCGCGCAGCTCCCCGAGAACATCCCGGTCCAACACTCTCCGCTCGGCCGGGGAAGAGGCTGCCTGCGGGGGCTGCCTTGTGGGTTCGCGGCCTCCCGATCCATCGCTTCGCCAGCGTGCCAGAGCGGCCGATAGCTCCTGCATGCTCACCGGCTTGGCGAGATAGTCATCCATGCCGGCGGCCAGGCACTTCTCCCTGTCACCCTGCATGGCATTCGCGGTCATGGCGATGATGGGCAGATGCCCTCCGGTCCGTGCCTCGTGTTCCCGCCAAGCACGAGTTGCCTGGTACCCGTCCATCACGGGCATCTGACAGTCCATCAGGACAAGATCGAAGGCGGCCGCGCGCAGGCGTTGCAAGGCAAGCTGCCCGTTCTCCACTACCTCACAGGCGACCCCGAGGCGCTCCAGGACTCGCCGCACCACCCCTGAATTGACAGGATTATCCTCCACCAGGAGCGCCCGCAAAGCGCCGTCCTCCATTGTCCCAGCCGGGGCCGGGGCCGGAGCCGTGGCCTGTTCGTCCTCGAGCGTCAGCTCCTGTTCCATGTTGAGATCGCGAAAACCGACCAGGTCTTCGCTCTCTCCCTGGTAGCTTGCCCCGGGGTCCACATCGAACAGACGGTTCAACAGGCGCTGCAAGGACGATCGCTGCAGCCCCCCGTCCAGCACATGCACCGCAAACTCACGCTGCAACCGACGCCCGGTGGATTCCGAGTGGGTGGCGACGATCACCTTCAGGCCCTGCAGCAGCGGCTCCTCACGAATCTTCCTGAGCAGGGGCACGAGCTGCTGCTCGCTTCCCCAGGAATCGATCAAGAGGCCCTCGAAGGCCCAGGTGCGGCCCAGGCGGGCGGCATCCAGCAGCCTGCCCATGAGTTCGGCCGGCTGCACCTGCTCATACTTCACCGCCCAGGCCTTCAACTCGCGGGCCACGCCGTCGGCCACCTTGGCATCGGGGATCAGGGTCAGCAGCCGCACCCCTTCCAGCGTCTTGCGTGCATTGGGTACGTCATGGAAGGAACGTCGCATCGGCAACACGAACCAGAAGGTGGACCCCACGCCGGCACGCGAGCGAACGCCAATGGTGCCGCCCATGAGCTCGACCAGGCGGCGACATATCGCAAGGCCCAGGCCGGTCCCTCCGTGCTTGCGGGTAGTTGAGGCATCCGCCTGGGTAAAGGATTCGAACAGGCGGCCAGCCGCCTTGCGCGATAGCCCGATCCCCGTATCGGTGACGCTGAAGCGCAGCTCCACCTCGCGGCGCGCGGCGCGTTGCAGCTCGATGGCGACGGTCACCTCGCCCCGTTCGGTGAACTTGATCGCATTACTCACCAGATTGGCAACAATCTGGCGCAGCCGAATAGGGTCGCCCCGCACCCGGCCGGGAACCGCCTCGTCCACA
Organism: Chromatiales bacterium; assembly: GCA_024762475.1. Lineage (GTDB taxonomy): Bacteria > Pseudomonadota > Gammaproteobacteria > Chromatiales > Chromatiaceae > MONJU. The sequence goes on from JANTHJ010000063.1 coordinate 7,229, forward strand.
TCAAGCGTCAGCTTCAGGCCCTTGCGCTCGGCGCTGCCGGCCATCAGGTCCAACACGCCCTGGGTCAGATCGCGCAGGTCGAGCTCAATGCTCTCGAGCTGCAACTTGCCCGATTCGGCGCGGGCGTAGTCGAGAATGTCGTTGATGATCCGCAGCAGGTGCCGCGAAGAACTCAGGGCAGTACGCACATACCGACGCTGCTCCTCCTCCAGGTCCGTACCCTGCAACAGGTCCAGAATCGGCAGGATGCCATTCAACGGCGTACGGATTTCGTGGCTGATCGTCGCCAGGAACTCGGTCTTGGCACGCCCTGCAGCCTCAGCAAGCTGGCGCACGTTGGCCAGTTCTTTCTCGCAGCGATGACGGAGCTCATCGGCCTTAGCGGCACGTGCCTCGGCATCCGCGAGATTCGCCTGGAGACTTCGGCACTGCTCCCTGAGCGCAGTCTCGGCGCGTCGAACCTTGCGCGCACGCCAGCGGGTCGCGGCGGCGAGCAGCCCCAGCACCGCAGCCACGAGTACAGCGGTATACACCCAAAAACCGGCCATCGCCGGCTGGGTCAGCGGACCAATCACAGCCACCCCGCCCAGCAGCGCGAGATAGCCGGGCAACCAGAAGGCCGCCGGGAACAGGGCTACCGCCAGGCCACCGAGGCCGACCGCCAGCTGCAGCGCTGCACCCTGACCGACTGCCTCCAGGGTAAAGATGCCCCAGGCCACCAACTGCAGGCCGCAAAGCATCAGCAGGGCCAGGCGCCACAGGAGCAAACGGTGGCGAGACATCACCACACGCCGGGAGATTCCCCACAGCGCAATCGCCAGCAGGCCGCTGCCAGCCACAGTCCCCGCCAATGGGAGCGTCATCCAGCCAATCCCGGCGACAGTTCCCCCAAGAACCAAGAGCAGCACGCCGGCCAGGACGCCAGCCTGGAGTCCGCGGCGTAGTTCCTCCCGCTCGATACTGTCCGGGCCAGCGGCCCCGTGTTTCTGGTGCTTGCCTGGCGGCAAAGGATCATTCACCTGGTGCCTCCCGCGCGGTGGAGGCCCAACGAAGCAGCCATTCTCTCTGTTGAACCTGTCAGGGTGCTATACCTATCACTGAAACAAGGGTTAATATTGCCAATTGGCAACAAGGACCGAGACCAATACATGTCAGACAGCCAGCCGGATTCCGGGCAAGCCGCGACCCCAAGCCAGCGCCCCCTCACACCCGCGCTCCAGACCGCCATCGGGCGTATTCGCGAACGCTGGGCGGATCAACGCGAGCACTGGGACGGCGGTCGCGTCGAAGAGGTCCACCAGGCACTCCACGACCTGGCGGCGGCGGCCGAACAGGAAGAGTTCCCGGCGCTCGCAGAGGCGGCATTCAATGCCGAAGTGTACCTGAGTTCCTTTGTCGGCATGGATACGCCGATGACGCCATCCCAGCGTGAAGAGTTCGATGCGTTGCTGGGCGGGCTGCCGATGGACGTGGCAGAGGTTCCGCAGACCGACAGCCCTGCCCCTTCCAGCGAAATCCACGTCTTGGGCGACATCGCCGGGCCAGTGGGACAAGTGGCTGACGCCCTCCGGGAAGGCGGCTTCACAGTGCATCTGCTGGAGCACCCGGACCAGGCGGTGCGTGCCCTGCACATGACGCCACCGGCTGCGCTCGTTGCCGACATCGCAGATGCCCACACCATCGAGCCGGTCATCGAAGAACTGGCGCGCATCCATCAAGAGACCGGTAGGCACATACCGCTGGCCTATGTTGCCGAGTCTGGCGACCTGGAGACCCGGGTCAAGGCCGTACGCGCAGGTGGAGACGCCTTCTACTCGCCGCCGTTCGACAGCACGCAGATGCTCGAGCGCCTGCAATCGCTGATCGACCTGCACAGGCCCCAGGAAAGCCACAAAGTACTGGTGGTAGAGGACGACCAGTCGCAGGCCGCATTTGCTGCATCGATACTGGGCAAGGCCGGTATGCAGACCGAGACGGTCACCGACCCCATGGCAGTCCTCGAGCACCTGCGCGAGTTCCGGCCGGACCTGATTCTCATGGACATCTACATGCCCGAGGTGAACGGCATCGAGCTCACGACCGTCATCCGCGAATATGACGAGTTCGTCGATATCCCCATCGTGTTCCTCTCAGGAGAACAAGATGCCGATAAGCAGGTGGACGCCCTGAGCGTCGGCGGAGATGACTTCATCACCAAGCCTATTCGGCCGCGCCAACTCATTGCCGTGGTCGAAAACCGACTGAGGCGCTCGCAACTTCGCAGCAAAGGCAAACGTGGGCAGGAGACGACGCCCCGCACCTTGAACCAGGCCCAGTTCGTCGACCGCCTTGGGGCTGTGCTGGCCACCGATCCGATGCACATTCAGACCACCGCGATCATGATGATGGCGCCCGATCGGGATGAGCGCCTTGTGCTGGAACTGGGCGAAGACGCGAAGATGCAGTTGTATGCGCAGATCGTTGAGTCCCTGTCTCAGGAGTTGTCGCCGGAAGACAGCATTGCGTTACTCGACGGGGCCTCCATCGCCGTCCTAGCCAGGCGCTCGACCGCCAATCTGGTCAACGACCTGGCATCGCGGCTGCGGCAAAGGGTGGCGGCGCAATCTTATCAGGTGGACGGACAGGAACTGTCCATCAGCGCCTCGATCGGCATCGCCTTCGCCGACAACTCTCAAGAGGATACGGCCAGCCTGATCAACCAGTCGCGGCTCGCGCTGCAATACGCCCTCAATGAGGGACCCGACAAGACAGTCGCCTACGACGAGGAATTCGAGGCACTGCTGGCCAGCGGTGTGAATCCGAGCGTCAAAGAGGACGATATCACCCGGAATATTCGCCAATGCCTCAAGGACGACAGTTTCGTTCTCCTGTATCAACCCATGCTGGACCTGGTCGAACGCGGCACCGAAACCTGGGAACTACAGCTGCGCATGCCGACCCCGACCGGCGAACTTCTGGCGCGCAGGGACTTTCGCGAGGAGGCGGAGAAGGCCGACCTGGCCCTCGATATCGACCGCTGGGTACTCAGCCAGGCCCTGGACACCCTCAAGCGCCGCAACGAGAAGAGCGGCCGCAAGACCCGGCTGTTCGTCATCCAATCTGCCGACGCCGCCACCCACCCGGAATATGCGGACTGGCTCTCCGAGGAGTTGCGCGAACGGCGCATGGTCGGTACTGGCCTGGTGCTGGAATTTCGCCTTTCGTCGCTGTCCCATGACCTGAAGGCGGCAAAGGGCAACATCCGCCAGTTGCGCGACATGGACATCCAGGTCTCGTTGTCTCATTTCGCCGAAAAGCCGGCCGCGTTCAAGGTGCTTCGATACGTGCGGGGCCGGTTTATCCGGGTTGCTCCCCGGTTGCTGACTGCCGACCGCGACACCATCAACATGATCATCGGCGAAGCCCACAAGTCGGGCGCAAGGGTGATTGTTTCAGGCATCGACGACCCCCGCGCGATCGATCTGCACTGGTCGTCCGGAGCCGACCTGTTGCAGGGTGACTTCATCCAGCGCCCCCTCGAAAGCATGGACTACGACTTCACCCAGGTGGTGATCTGATGTACCGGCAACTGTTGCGCGGGCACCGGAGGCACTGCTGAGGGTATGCCCCCGCCTCCCGCCGATTCCCGCCGACGACTGCTGCAAGTGCGCTACCCCACCCTGGACGAGCCGTTGCTACTGGAGGCGATCGATCGGGTGGGACTCAATGCTGCCCTGCCTGCGGGCGCCCCCATTTGCGAACTCGGCCAGGCCTGTGACCATCTCGCACTGGTCCTCGACGGCCGGGCCCGGGTCTATGAGCTGGCCGAATCGGGCAGGGAGATCACCCTTTACCGGGTGGAGGCGGGCGAATGCTGCATCCTGACCGCCTCCTGCATCATGAGCGGGGAACGATTCCCTGCCTTCGCCCGATGCGAACGGGATCTGCGCGTGATACTGGTTCCAGCTGCAGAGGTGGACGGCTTCATGCAACGCTTCCCGGCATGGCGCCGCTTCATATGGAAGCTGATGGCCTCGCGTTTGTCGGGCGTGCTTGCTCTCCTGGAGGAGGTAACCTTTCGGCGCCTCGATCAACGGCTCCTGGACTACCTGCTGCGACGCCATCGCGAGTCGGGCGATACGACCCTGAATCTGACCCACCAGACCATCGCCGACGACCTGGGAACCTCCCGCGAGGTCGTGAGCCGCATTCTCAAGGACCTCGAACACCGGGGAGCGCTCCAACTGGCAAGAGGCCAGGTGCATCTGCACGACCCCGGGCGGCTGGAACAGTTGCTGGCGCAATGTGACTAAGTCACTGACAGGCGGACGCCTGCCCAATAGACTTTGTCGTACCTTCAAATCATTTGAGAGAGGATTAGCGTCATGAAACAGAATATTGGTGGAATCGATCGGATCGTGCGACTGATCATCGGCGTGGCACTGATCGCCTGGGGCTACATGAACCAGAACTGGTGGGGTGCAATCGGCATCATCCCCCTGTTCACCGCAGCCATCGGCTGGTGCCCGCTCTACCTGCCGTTTGGCCTGAGCACCAAGAAACAGGGTTGAGCCTCACGGCTGTACCTCGCACAAGACCCCGCCTTCTGGCGGGGTTTTTCATGCCCGGCGCGCTAGCGATTCAACATGATGATCGGGCCAGGCACGCAGCACGGCATTCACCAGGGTCGCGAGCGGGATGGCGAAAAAGACGCCCCAGAAGCCCCACAGGCCACCGAACACCAGGATCGCCACGATGATGGCCACGGGATGCAGGTTAACCACCTCGCCGAACAACAGAGGGACCAGCAGGTTGCCATCGAGCGCCTGGATTATGAGGTAGGCAATGGTCACCCCGATAAAATCCGAACTCCACCCCCATTGGAACCAGGCCACCATCAATACCGGCACCGTCACCACGGTGGCACCGACATAGGGGACCACCACGGACAGCCCCACCAATACCGCCAGCAGCATGGCGTATTGCAACCCGAAAAAGGAAAAGACCGCAAAGCTGGCAGCCCACACGATCACGATCTCCCAGAACTTACCCCTGACATAGTTGGCGATCTGCCGGTCGACCTCACGCCAGACCCGGCTCGCCAGACCTCGCTGGTCAGGAAGGAAACGCCCGAACCAGCCGATGATCAGATCCTTGTCCTTGAGAAAGAAGAACACCAGCATCGGCATCAGCACCAGGTACACGATCAGGGTCAGGACCCCCACCACCGACGCCAGGGACAGCGAAAGCACCTTCTGGCCGAACAGTGCGATCTCGCCGCGAATGCTGTCCAGGATTTCCTGCACCTGCTCGGGGGAAAATATCTCCGGATAACGTTGTGGCAGCGTCATCAGTGCCTTTTGCCCCTCGCCGATCATGTTGGGCAGCTGCTGCACCAACTGGGTGACCTGACGCGATACGACCGGGAGCAGGCCGAATATCACCGCAGAAAGAAACAGCATGAAGGCAATGAAGACCAAGACTACCGCCAGCAGCCGGGGCACCCCCCTGTCCTCCAACTGCACCACCAGGCCTTCGAGCAGGTAGGCAATGACCGCGCTCGCCAACACCGGGGCAAGCATGTCCCCCATGGTGAGCACCACCGCGAACCCGCCGAGCAACACCACGGTGAGAAAAACCACCTGCGGATCGGAGAAGGTTCTCTTGAACCAGTCGGTAATCAGTCGCATTACTGCCTCTTGCTGCCTCGTTCCCGTGATACGTCTTCGGTCGAGGCGGACTGGTGCGCCGCCCACGCCTTTGCGAACAACGCCTCCAGATCGTCGATTACCTCGGATGCAGGGCGCCCCTGCAAGACGTGGCCACTCATCAGGGCCGCCGACTCGTGCAACAACTCATCCCGGTTGAGCATGGGATAGTTGCGTGAAAGCCTGCGGATCGCCTCGACCACCGTCTCCTGGTCCGGCCGCGGGAGTCCCAATGGCTCAGAAGGCAAATCACTGCCCGCCTCGTTCGGCCCTGCCTGGCTGCTCAGAAAACGGGCGAAATCCAGCAGGCTCTGGCGCTGTGCCGGCTCGAGGCTGGAGAACAGACGCAACAGCTCCTGTTCCTGCGACGACGACCTCGACTTCGGTGGCAACATACGAGTGGTGTCCTGCTCAGACCCCATCTTCCTGGTGTTCGTGGCAGTAGGCGCGCGCGAACTCCAGCAGCTCCTCCATTACCCGGACGCGAAACTTCTGCTTCTGGTGGACAAAAGAGAAGGGCCGCTCGAGGGGAGGATCGAGCTGGATCGCCACCAGGGTGCCAAGACGCAGTTCCTTCTGGATGGTCGCATTGGAGACCACCGAGATGCCCATGCCCGCCTCGACGGCACCCTTGACCGCCTCGGGGCTGCCCAATTCCATGGCAATCTGCATGGATTGCTTGCACTCGTCCGTCTTGCAGATGTAGTTGGCGATCACCTCGCGAGTACCCGAGCCCTCCTCGCGGCAGATAAAGGGATATTCGAGCAGTTCCTCCATCTTCACCGTCTTGCGGGAGGCCAACTCGTGATTGGGCGGCGCGATCGCCACCAGCTGGTCGTCGCGACACTTGTCCACCACCAGGTTCTTGTTGCCCACCGGTGCCTCCACCACGCCCAGGTCGATGGTGTTGTTCTCCACCATCGAGACGATGCCCTCGGTGTTGGACACCTTCAGGTGGATGGTGACCTCCGGGTATTGATTGCGAAAATCCCCGAGCAGGGCGGGCAGCATGTACTCGGCGATGGTGGTGCTGGCACCAATGGTCAGGGAGCCGCTGATCTCGCCGGTCATCTCGCGCACGGCATTTTCCATCTCCGCATAGAGCTCGAAGATCTTGTCTGCGAACCCGTAGACCACCTCGCCCGCCTCGGTGAGGCTGATCCGATTGTGCGTGCGATCGAACAGACGGGTATTGAAATATTCCTCCAGCTGCCTGACCTGGAAGGTCACCGCAGGCTGGGTCATGTGCAAGGTCTCGGCGGCCTTGGTGAAACTCAACAGTCGTGCGACGGTGTGGAATACCTGCAATCGGCGATCGGCCATCTTGCCTAGCCCCCTCGTTTTTATATTGGGTCGATAAATCAGCCTTATATTATAACCACATGATGTGCGTTTGGCGTCGGCTTTGCCCGCCATAAGCGGGCTGTCATTTGCGCGTCATCTGAATTAGCCTTGCGCTACGCCGGGGCGCTGACCCTGGCCGCATTCCTATAAACAACAGTCTCGGAGGAGTCGATCCATGAAGTTCGATCTGAGCCGCAGCGCCCGCTTGAGTGCTGCTGTCGCCTTGCTGCTGGGCACCGGTGGTGTTCAGGCATCCGGTTTTGCCGTGCCGGAGATCTCCACCGGCGGCCTCGGCGCCGCCAATGCGGTTACCGCCAATCACAAGATGCTGGGCGCCGTGCCCTTCAATCCCTCGCTGGCCGCCTTCCACCCCGGCACTACCGTCGCGGGCGGATTGATGATCGTGCATGTGGAATCGGAGGTAACAACTGCCGGCCCCCTCAACACGCCAGTTACCGCCAACTTCCAGGGCAAGGACAATGCGTTCATTCCCAACGTTTCGGTGACCCACCAGCTGACCAACCAGCTGACGCTGGCCTTCAATGCCAGCGTGCCG
>JANTHJ010000064.1 GCA_024762475.1 Chromatiales bacterium
ATTTCCGGCCGAATCAATAGCCAGCCTATTGATGAGGAAGGAAATACCGCTCGCGGGCGGCCAGATCGGCGCGAGGGCGCGTCCAGCGTTGGCCCGGTAACATTTCGTTACCCGCTAATATACGAAAAATATCCTTGGCAACCAGTAAGTTATCAGTAATTTTCAGCGACCGGGTAAAATATTCGGGCTAGCCTATGCGGCTGGCACGAATATCGTGATATCTAACCGGCGTCAGTCTTAAGAAGTCTCTGATCAATTCTGCTACGAGCAGATCGTGGTGAAAGATCGTCCAGTTCGAGGCGCAGGGTCACAACGCGCTGAGCCCAGACTGAGGTCTTCGCCCGCGGGCCGATGGCCGTAACCCTTGCCCCCTGCGCAAAGGCTGGGTTGGGACGTTCGACCGGGATCAAGGGCCACAGAGGGCGAGCAGCGAAAGCTGACCAGCTTACCGTGCGTACCTTCGGGACGATCGAAAACAAGCAACCGAAGCGGGGAATCCGCTGCACAAGTTGCCTCCACCCCTGTTTCGGCGCTTTCTGTTGCCGGTGAGCAGCCGCGGCTACCCGGCCAACACCAACAAGTCCCATCTCAGCCGGATAAATCGTCACCTCGTGTTCCATCGCGACAGGAGCCCCTTTTCCGCTGTGAGCAGGCCGTAGGTTCTTACTTCATGTAGACCATTCGAGAGAGAAAAGCAAAGCTACTGAGTACCACCGCCGCTATCCTCATGCACCGGGCAGCGGCCAGCATGTGAGAAGTCCGTTGGATCGATTGGAAAAAGAGGAACCGGCAGGCAACGTAGCGGCGACTCCCCTGGCCTGCGCGAGCCAGATCGAAGTCCCGTCTAGTTCAGCCCAAGGGGCATCGAACGGCGGTTGCTAATGCCCACCGCCCTTGAGCTCGGTCACCATCTTCTCGATCGTGTCCTTGGCATCGCCGAAGATGAGCGAGACGTTGTCCTGGTAGAAGAGCAGGTTGTCCACGCCGGAATAACCGGGACGCATCGAGCGCTTGAGGAAGTAGACGTGCTTGGCCTTGCCCGCCTCGAGGATCGGCATGCCATAGATCGGGCTGGAAGGGTCTTCTTTGGCTGCCGGATTGACCACGTCGTTGGCGCCGACGATCAGGGCCACATCGGTGGAGGCGAACTCGGGGTTGATCTCGTCCATCTCGAAGACGTGGTCGTAGGGGATGTCGGCCTCGGCCAGCAACACGTTCATGTGTCCGGGCATGCGGCCTGCCACCGGATGGATGGCGAACTTGACCTCGACACCGCGCGCCTCGAGCAGTTCCATCAACTCCTTGAGCGCATGCTGGGCCTGGGCCACCGCCATGCCGTAACCGGGCACGATAATCACGCGATTGGCATCTTCCATCCAGTAGATGGCATCGTCCACCGCGGCGGACTTCACGCCTTTCTCAGCGGCCACCGCACCGGCGCTGGACTGGCCGCCCGACTCGCTGCCGAAGCCGCCGAACACCACATTGAGGATGGAGCGGTTCATCGCCCGGCACATGATGTAGGAGAGGATGGCGCCCGAGAAGCCCACCAGCGCACCGACGATGATCAGCAGGTTGTTGTGCAGGGTGAAGCCGGTCGCCGCCGCCGCCCAGCCCGAATAGCTGTTGAGCATCGAGATGATGACCGGCATATCGGCGCCGCCGATGGGGATGATCAGGGTGAAGCCCAAGGTGAACGAGAGGATGGTCATCAGGGCGAGCGACACCATCGAGCCGGTCATGGCGAAGTGGACCGCCAGGCCCACGGTCGTCACCGCAATGGCGGCATTTAGCGCGTGCTGCCCGGCAAAGCGCACTGGCGCACCCGAGATCAGTCCCTGCAGCTTGCCGAAGGCGATCACCGAGCCGGAGAAAGTGATGGCACCGATCACGATGCCCGCCGACAGCTCCCCCATCAGCACCGCATTGAGCGTACCGGCGGCATGCCTGTTGAGAAAGGTGCCGATCGCCACCAGCACCGCGGCCATACCAACAAAGCTGTGCAGCGCCGCCACCAGCTGTGGCATGGCAGTCATCTGCACCCGCGCTGCCAGGACGCTGCCGATCACCGCCCCGGCCGCAACGCCGGCGATGATAAACCCGTAGGACTGGATCTCCTTGCCTGCCAGCGTGGCAACGATGGCAATGAGCATGCCCAGCATGCCCAGGTAGTTGCCACGGCGTGCCGAGGCAGGATGGGTCAGCCCCTTGAGCGAGAGAATGAACAGGATGGCCGAAACCAGGTAGGCCAGCGCCTGGGTATTGGCTGAGATCTCCATGTCGTCCCCTTACTTCTTTTTCTTCTTGAACATGGCGAGCATCCGGTTGGTCACCAGGAAACCGCCGAACACATTGATCGAGGCGAGCAGGACCGCGAAAAAGCCCATGATCTCGACCGCACCGGTCGCCTGCTCGGCCCCCGTCACCAGCAGCGCACCCACGATGACGATGCCGGAGATGGCATTGGTCAATGCCACCAGCGGGGTGTGCAGGGCAGGCGTGACCCCCCAGATAACGAAGTAGCCGATGAAGCAGGCCAGGACGAAAACGTAGAGTGCTACCAGGGTATCGGGCATGGGTCTCTCACTCGTTCGGTTGCGGCTTGAACTGGGCGGCGGCGGTGATCTCATCTGCATCGAGATCCTTTAGCGCCAAGGCGCCGTCCTCGCCCTTTTCGAGCATGATGTCCATCAGGTTGGCGATGTTGCGCGCATAGAAGGTACTCGCATCGGTCGCCATCATCGAAGGATAGTTGGTGTGACCTACGATGATGACCCCATGCGCAGTAACGATCTCGTCCGGCTTGGACAGCGGGCAGTTGCCCCCGGAACCGGCGGCCATGTCGATGATCACCGAGCCCTCTCGCATGCGCTCGACCACCTCGGGTGCGACCAGCTGCGGCGCCGGGCGGCAGGGAATCTGTGCGGTGGTGACAATGATATGGGCCTTGGCCAGTTCATCGGCCAACAGCTGCTGCTGCCGCGCCTTGGCCTCATCGGACAGCTCGCGGGCATAGCCACCCTCGCCACTCCCTTCTTCGCCGATATCCAGATCGATCGGCTTGGCGCCCACCGACAGGATCTGCTCCCGGGTCTCCGGACGGATATCGTAGGCATAAACCTCGGCGCCCAGCCGTCGCGCGGTGGCGATCGCCTGCAGACCGGCCACACCGACGCCCAATACCACCATCCGGGCGGGCTTGGCCGAACCGGCAGCGGTCATCATCATGGGCATGAATCGCTCGTAGCGCGCCGCGGCCTCGATCACGGCGCGATAGCCGGCAATGTTGGCCTGCGAAGAGAGCACGTCCATCGACTGGGCGCGTGAGATGCGCGGGATACGCTCCAGCGCCATCACCGTGATGTTGCGGGCTTGCATGGCCACAGCCACTTCATCCTCTCCGCAGGTCTCCATCAGGCCGATGAAGGTACCGCCCTCGCGCATCTGCGCCACATCTTCGACGGTGGGACGGCGAACCTTGGCGATCAGGTCGCAACCCAACGCCTCGCCCCGATCCACGAGCACCACACCGGCCTCGGCGTAAGTGTCGTCATGGAAATGGGCCGATTCGCCCGCGCCCCGCTCGATACAGACCTCCAATCCCTTCGCGATCAGGGGTTTGGCCACATCCGGGGTAATGGCGACGCGAGACTCGCCGGGCAGTGTCTCTTTGGGTATCCCGAGTTTCATGGTTCTCGTTGTCGGTCGGGAGAGCGCCGATCCGTCCGGATCGCGCCCCGTTAATTGAAGGATTCAATTTCAGGAAATCACGATATTATCCCGTGATCCTGGGGCAGGCGTCAAAACAGATCTGGCCAACGACGACGCCATTGGGCCAACAATTCATGCAGATCCTGCACATCCCATTCGGGCGGTGGCAGCCGCCCGGGCCAGGCATGGCCGGGGGCGAATCGTCCCGTTCTCACCAAAGCGGACGCCATTCCGACCCGCTGCGCCCCGGCGATATCGGTATCCGGCCGATCCCCGATCATGATGCACTCCGCCGCAGGCAACCCCACCAGCTCAAGGGCCATTTCATACAGCAAGGGCTCTGGTTTGCCGATGGTGATCGCTCTCTGGCCGCTGCCCACCTCGAAGGGAGCGACCAACGCCCCGCCCCCCGGTAACACCCAGTGTTCACCCTCCCGCACCGCATCCACCGTCGCATCCGGATTTGTCGATATCAGGCGCGCCCCGTTGAGCAGCAAACGCAGGCCATGCGTGAGGGTCTCGTAGTCCAGACCCGGGCCTTCTCCAACCACGACGAAATCAGCAGTCTCTGCATCTTCCACGCCGAAACGCACCAGTTCGCGGTGCAGGCCATCGGCACCGACCGCAAAGAAACGGAAGCCGGGATTGCGGGCCGCCAGCCAACGCGCGGCCGCCACACCACTGGTCAGGATTGCCTTTTCGGGGATCTCGCCCAGCCCCAGGGAGCGCAGCTTCGCCGCCACCTCAGCCGGGGGGCGGATGGGATTGTTGGTGACGAACACCCGGGGCAACCGCGCGGTGGCATCCAGAAACTCGCGGGCGCCCGGCAGTGGGTGGTCGCCGTGATAGAGCACGCCATCCATGTCGAGCAGCAGGCCGCGAGGCGGTGAGGTCACGTCATTGTTCCAATAGAAAACGGGCGATCGATGTTGATCGATCGCCCGTTGCCAGGCAAGTCACCGCTTCACGGGCTGTGCCACGCCGAATCCCTCTTGTTCCCCGTCGATTGCAGATGTAGACCGGAAACAAATGGCGTAGCCTTACGTCTCGATCAACCAGATGGGGGTACAGTAGCGGCTTGCACGCCAAGCCCGCCTGGAAAACACGGAAGTCGAAATCCAGAGGATTGCCCCCACATCGCAGGAACCCATCGGGCGCAAAATTGCCCGACATCTCATGGCGGCCATCCTTTCGGCCAGGAGGCAAAGGCATGCACATCGCGGACATCACCATGTTCTGGGCACCGGCCTCCGGCGGGGTCCGTACCTATCTGGAGGCCAAGGCGGACTGGCTCCGCGATCGGTCCGGCGTGCAACATAGCCTGTTGGTGCCTGGTGCCGGCCACGGCCACGGCCACGAAGGGGATATCTGGACCCTGCCGTCCCCTCCCCTGCCCTTCGGCAGTGGCTATCGTTTTCCCCTGCGCAAGCAGCCGTGGGTAGAGCGGCTGGTCGAACTCGGCCCCGACATTATCGAGGCCAACGATCCCTACCGGCCCGCCTGGGCAGCCCTCGATGCAGGACAGCGCCTCGGGGTGCCAGTCATCGGCTTCTACCATTCCGACCTGCCCCGCCTGGTCGGCAGCCGCGCGGGCCACTGGACCAACCGGCTGATGAACCGCTACGTGCGCAACCTCTACAAGCATTTCGACCGGGTGCTGGCACCTTCCCAGGTGATGGTGGACAAGCTCCAGGCGCTCGGTGTGACCCAGGCGCAACGGCAGCCACTCGGCGTGGATGCCAAGGGTTTCCACCCCTCCCGGCGTACCGGCCAGCTACGCCGGCAACTTGGCTTGGGCGAGGAGACCCGTCTGCTGATCTTCGCGGGCCGGGGAGCCCGCGAGAAGAACCTGCCGATTCTGCTGGAGGCGCTGCAATTGCTGGGCCCGGACTATCACCTGCATCTGGTCGGCTCGCACATGCCACGACATCTGCCGGACAACGTGACCCGCAGCGAGAATTTCGTCGACAAAGAGGCATTGGCCGGCTTGCTGGCCGACAGCGATGCCCTGATCCACGCCGGCGATCGCGAGACCTTCGGCCTGATCGTGCTCGAGGCCATGGCCAGCGGCCTGCCAGTGGTCGGTGTGCGGGCCGGTGGTGTGGCGGAACTGATGGCCCCGGGCACCGGCCTGCTGGCCGACCCCCTGTCCGCCGGTTCGCTGGCAGATTCGGTGCGCCGATTGTTCCAGCTCGATTGGCGGGAGATGGGCCAGCAGGCCCGCCGGCACATCGAGAAAAACTACACTTGGGAGCGTGTTCTCGAATCGCTGTTCCATCATTACCTGGAATTGACCGGTGCAACCCACTCGCGCAGGGCCGTCAATGAGTGATCAGCGCTGCCTCGCCCTGGTGTTACACGATGTCGCGCCGGTCACCTGGCCGGCCTATGCCGACTTTGTCGACCAGGTCGACGCCCTGGGCCCGATTCCTCTGACCCTGTTGGTGGTACCGGATTTTCATGGCCGGGCGCCGCTGGATCGTCATCCCGAGTTCGTGCGCCTGTTGCAGGCGCGTGCCGCCTCTGGCGACGAACTGGTTCTGCACGGCTATTACCACCACGACCCCGGCCCGGTTCCGCTGCGCCCCCGGGAGTGGGTCATGCGACGGGTGCTGACCCACGAGGGCGAGTTCTACCCCTTACAGGCACACACAGCGCGGGAGCGCCTGCAGCAGGGCCTGACACTCATGCAGCGCCTCGACCTGCCAACGGAGGCCTTCGTGCCGCCTGCCTGGCTGCTGGGCCCCGATGCGCGCACGGCGCTTGCGGAGTTCCCCTTCCGCTACACGAGCAGCCCCGGGGCCTTGTTCCGACTGCCCGACTTCCAGCCCCTGCCCACCCCCACCCTGGTATGGAGTGCCCGCAGCGCCTGGCGGCGCTGGGCGTCGAAACGATGGAACCAGGCCCAACTTCGGCGCCATGCCAACGCGCCCTTATTGCGCCTCGGTCTGCATCCGGTCGATATGCAACACCCCCAGGCCAGGCAATACTGGCTGGACACCCTTGAGCGGCTGTTGATCGACCGTCGCGCCGTGACCAAGTCGCAGTGGTTGGACAGCCAGTTGGCATGAAACGCCGTTACGGACTCTTGCTGGTTGCCGCCCTGATTATCGGTGTGAGCCTGCCTATCCTGATCGGCCGCGAGGCGCTGCTGCCTGTCCTGGCACGTCTGCCGGCCGAAAGATTGCTGCTGATGCTGGGCATCATCTTCGTGGCGTGGAATCTGAATGCCGGTCGCCTGCGCCTGCTGACCGGCGGTATGGGAATGCACCTTCGACAAGGTCGCGCGCTGGCGACCGTCATGGCCACCGAGTTTGCCATCTGCGCCACCCCCGGTGGCACCGGTGGTCCGCTCACCTATGCCTGGCTGCTCAAGCGGCAGGGCCTGCCCATGACCCGCGGGGCGGCGCTCTATGTGGCCGACCAATTGGTGGACATGGTGTTTTTTGTCAGCGCCCTGCTCGCCTTCGGCCTGTATTGGCTGGCATTTCCTTCGGACATGCACCTGGGCTGGCAGGTTGCCGTGCTGGCAGGCCTGCTGGCGTCCGGACTCTTCCTGGTAGGCTGGGGTCTGCGCCACTACCGTCCTCTGCTGCTCGCCACCGGTCGACTACTGCGGCGACTTCATATCAGCCCTGCACGCCGCCGCAGCCTCGCGCGCCGGGTATTGGACTTCCGACGCAGCCTGAGCCTCGTCAGGAGCTATTCTTCCTGGCGTCTTGTAACCCTTTATCTCTTCTGCACCGGCCACTGGCTGCTTCGCTACAGCATCCTCTATCTCGCGGCTCTGAGCCTGGGTGCTCAAATAGACTGGAACTATGCCTTTCTCGTACAGATGATCTCGCTGACCGCAGGCCAGGCGACGTTCATGCCCGGCGGCAGTGGTGGGGCAGAGGCCAGCGGCAGCCTGTTGCTTCTACCCTACATGGACGCGGCAACCGCCGCAGCGACCGTCCTGGTATGGCGCTTTGTGACCTTCCATTGGTACCTGATCGCGGGTGGGCCGGTATTCGCTGCGGTGGCCGGACGCCCCTTGTGGCAACGATTGCAATCCGGTGATGCCACGACCCAAACCTGAGCGGCGGCCGCGATAGAATCTGCCTGAACCTCGCCCCAAGAGCAGATCCCGGACCATGTTGCAGATAGAGAAGTCGACGCCCGCACCCCGATTCGCCCTCTTTCAGCTTGGCTTTCGCCCCTTCTTCGCCGGGGCCGCACTGTTCAGCATCGTGGCCGTGTTTCTGTGGATGCTGGTATACGTCTTTGGCCAGCCTCTGGTGCCCGCGGTTCTGGATCCCCTCGCCTGGCACGCCCACGAGATGATCTTCGGCTATACCCTTGCGGTGGTCGCCGGTTTCCTGCTCACCGCGGTGGTGAATTGGACCGGTCAGCCGAGCCTGACTGGCCCTTCCCTGGCCATGGCCTGGCTGCTGTGGCTGAGCGCACGGGTGGCGCTTTATCTGCCGGAAGGCGGCCTGAGCATCGCGGCGGTGGCCGACATGGCCTTCCTGCTGATGGTGACCTTTGGCGTGGCACGGCCCGTCTTCAGGGCCAGGCAGTGGAAGCAGATGGGGATACTCTCCAAACTGGTACTGCTGCTGATCGCCAGCGGCACCTTCTATGCCGGGGCCCTGGGACACCTTGCACAGGGCGTTGAATGGGGACTGTTCGGCGCCTTCTACGTCGTCCTCGCCCTGGTCCTGATGGTGGCACGCCGGGTCATGCCCTTTTTCATCGAGCGTGGCGTGGAGGAGGCCTTCACCCCGCGCAACCGGCGCTGGCTGGATATCGTCAGCCTGATCGGTGTGTTGATCTGGGCTCTTTTCGAGGTCTTCTGGCCCGCTCAGCAGGAGGCCATCGCCATTCTGTCCCTTGCCCTGTTCCTGCTGCACGCGCTGCGCATGATCGACTGGCATACCCCCGGCATCTGGCGCAAACCCCTGCTATGGTCCCTGTACCTGGGTTACGCCTCGCTGGTATTGGGCTTCGGCCTGCGGGTGCTGTCGATCTGGGGCAACCTGTCACCTTTTCTCGCCCTGCATGCCTTTGCCTATGGCGGCATCGGCATGATGACCCTGGGAATGATGTCACGGGTGTCATTGGGCCATACCGGGCGAAACGTCTTCCATCCGCCAAGAATCGTCATTGTCTTCTTGCTGCTGCTGGCACTCGGCGCGGTGACGCGGGTTCTGATGCCCCTTGTTGACATGGCCCACTACACCCTCTGGATCGGGGTCTCGCAGATCCTGTGGATGGCGGCCTTCGGCCTGTTCGCCTGGGTCTATGTGCCGATGCTCATCCGCCCGCGGATAGATGGGCGCCCGGGCTGAGCCTCAGGGGCAGTCGAACACGGACACGCAAGCCCCCGCCGGCGGACTCTTCGAAAACGATCTCCCCGCCATAACTACTCACGATCTCCTGGACGATCGAGAGCCCCAGACCGTGACCGTCGACGCACTCATCCAGACGGTTGCCTCGACCGAGGAACGCATCCCGTTGTCCGGCCGGAATGCCGGGACCATCGTCTTCGATCACGATCTCCAGCACCGAACCAAAGCGCACCCTCAGAGCGACCCGGCTGCCTGCCCACTTGCAGGCATTTTCGAGCAGGTTACCCACCAGTTCGAGCATGTCCTCGCGATCGAAGGGTAGTCGGGACCTGGAGGTGGCAACAGACGATTCGATACGCACGTTGGGATGGAGCCGCTGCATCACCGTCACCAGATCCGCAAGGTCTCGCTTCGGCTCCCATCGCTCTCCACTCGGGCCGCTCCCGGCGATGCGCGCCCTGCGCAGCTCGCGCTCGATCAACTCTCCAATGCGATTGGCGTGACGGTGCAGCTCTTCACGAACCATTCGGTCCTCTACTTGTGCGATGTCCTGCACCAAGAGATTCAAGGGAGTCTTGAGCGCATGCGCCATGTCGCCCAGGCTGTTGCGAGAACGCCGCACCCGCTTGAGTAGTGAATGTGCCAGCCGGTTCACCGCATCGATGAGGGGCTGCACCTCTTCCGGGACCGACTGGTCGATGCGCTCCCGACGCCCCTCCGCAAGCGCCTCCAATTGGACATCCGCCTCCTGCAAAGGGTGGAGAGCCGCGCGGATCCCACGGCGCTGGAGCAACAACATGCCGGTCGCTGCAATCACGGTGACCAGAATGAATACCCAGTCGAGATGGCGGCGGGCCGACTGTAGCGGTTCGATATCCTCGGCCACCGCAAGAGAAAGCGTCTGTCCCAGTTTCCGGTAGGATCCATACCAGGTGAGCACAGACTGCCCATAAGGGCCGGCCACCTCCTCGAGGTGGGACTGGCCCAGCACTGTTTCTCGCCAAGCGAGATCTTGGTCCCAGAGAGAACGAGAACGGATAATCTGGCCAGGCAGCCGGACAACGAAGTAATGGCCCGATCCAGGACGGCGATAGACACCGGCGATGCGCTGCTCTTCGAACATCAGACCACCGTCGGTCTTCACTATCGCAGCCAGCAATGTTTCCGCGTCGTGTTCAAGACGACTTCCTACCAAATCAGTCAGGGCGCCTTGCAGCACCCACCGACCGCCGATCCAGAGAACAACAGACAGGACCAAAACCACCATCATCCCGCTTCGCCACAGCTGCTGCCGCAGTGAGGTCATTCGATCCCCTCCCGATCTGGCAGCATATAGCCTTGGCCTCGCCGCGTAACGATGTGCTCCTCACCAAGCTTGCGTCGCAGGCGCCGGATGTAGACTTCCAGCGTGTTGCCACTCTGGTCGCTGTCTTCGAATGCCTCGGCCGCCAGCCGTTCGCGGGCCACGACACGGCCTGCCCGCAGCATCAGTGCGCGCAGCAGCCGAAACTCCGTCCCGGTCAGCGCAACCGTGCGGCCGTCTCCCAACAGCACCTCGCGCGTGCCAATGTCCAATACCAGGCCGTCGGCCTGCAAGCGATCATGGGCATGGCCGTGGTGGCGGCGAATCACCGCCTCGATGCGGGCGAGCAGTTCCTCCGGCTCGAATGGCTTGCCCAGGTAATCGTCCGCCCCGGCGCGCAGGCCCTCGACCCGCTCACGCCAGCCATCTCGGGCGGTCAGGATCAGAACCGGCAGGCCTCGCTCTTCTGCGCGCCAACGTCGCAGCACCTCGAGTCCGCTAAGCCGTGGCAGTCCGATGTCCAGGATCACCAGGGCGTAGTCGTGGGTTCGGCCCATCTCCAGCGCCCGTTCGCCGTCCCCTACCTGTTCGACGATGTGGCCTGCCTCGCTCAGCCGTCGAATCAGGCGCGCCGCCAGATCCCGGTCGTCTTCGACCAACAGCAGCCGCATCAGTCACGCTTCCTCTTGAGCAGATCGCCTGTCGCGGCGTCGAACTCATACTCCCACACCTGTCCCTCGCGCAGGAATTCAAACTCGTAGACCCAACGACCCCGCTTCCGTTCCAGCTCGACCTCGAGCATCCGCCCGTCCGGTTCCAGCTGCGAGAGAAAATGGGACAGGGGGAGGATTTCTCCGCTCGCCTCCAGCCGCCGCGCGGCCTCATGGTCCCGCTCGTCTCCATCGGCGATGGCCTGCGAGGCACATCCCACCAGTAACGCGAAACAAACGGCCGACAACCAGCGGTCAATCGTCCCAATAGCCAACGCCGGAAATCCTGACCTGGTGTTCGTCATAGCTACCCTTCTTCGCGCCCGCATGGCAGGCATCACAGTTGGCAAAACTGCCCACCTGTGGGTTCTGCTCGACGATACGCGCCGGTATCTCATGATGCTTGCGCCGGAAATAGCGAGTCTCGGTGAACCGAAGAGGTGCCCGCCCGGACAGAGACCGCGCAACACCGGGCGACCGCCCGCTGCTTACCCTGTCGGCCGCGTTGCGCTCCAGGACACCCAGAATGTGCTGCCGTATCGGTTCATCCAGCTCCGCGTTGTCACCGAAGTGATCCTGCAGATTTCCCATGATACGCCGCCAGGACTCGGCGGGCAGCATGCCCGGCTGATACGCCATGTGGCAGCCGCCGCATTCGCTCACGTAGGCCTGATCCGCCACGGGTGCGAAATCCGCCCGCTGACCCCAGGCGCTCCATCGGTGTTCATCCCAGTCGGCGCCCGCCCCGAGGGACAACAGCACCGCCCCGCCAGCTGCCACGGTCGTCAGGCCAATCCAAAACATTTTCTTGCTGGTCTTCATCGATTCACCTCGCTGTTCACAGATTACTGAGCCATTGGAGAAGGTCTGCCTTTTCTCCCGGCGTGCAGTCCCGACCGAAGGTCCACTTGCAGTTGCGCTTCAGCCATTTCGCCACCTTTCTCGGATCCGTGTAACGGTCCGGGTTGACCGACGGTGCCATCGGGGCGATTGCCTTCCCGGTGCGTTGATGGCGGCCGGTCATGGTCAGATCCTGACCGTGGCAACTGCTGCAGTGTCGCCCCTGGATGCCCTCGCGGGCCCAAACTCGCCCCCCGGCAGTGGCGTCCGGGGGCCGGCCTGCCTCTGCTGCAAACTGCTCCGCGATCACCTGCCGCGGCATAGCACCGGCATCGACAATCAAGCAAAGGGAGAGCGCCAAGCCGGTTGCGCCAATCGATATCACTTGTCTTCCTTCCACTTTCCTCTCCTTTTCAGCCAACGGCTGAACGTTTGCGCCCGTCGATCATCGAACGAACGAGGTTCTCCTGGTGCAACAGACTGGTGAGAACCACGCCGGCCACATGCAGCACGACAAGGAACAGGGTGAAATTGGCGAAGAACTCATGAGTCTCCTCACCGGCCTCGGCAAGCCACCCCCCGCTGCCGCACAAGGTGTTGGCCAAGGGGCCGCTGCACTCGCCTGCCCCATAGACGATCAACCCGCTGGATATGGTTAGCGACAGGGAAAGCAACAAGGCCACCACCATGGCCCCACCCACCGGGTTGTGCCCCAGATAGCGTCGCGCCCTGCCAGCCAATTCGTCCTTCAGATAGGCGATGGCCTCGCCAGGGGGACGCACGAAGTCGGAGAAACGCGCGTAGCGTGGCCCCACGAATCCCCAGAGGATGCGAATCGCCACCAAGCCACCGATCAGATAACCCGCCCAGACATGAACGGTCATCCAGTCGTCCTCGGTGAGATAGGCAACGAAGAAACTCGCCACCAAAGACCAGTGAAAGATCCGCACCAATGGATCCCACACCCTGATCATTTTCTGTTGCATGAGATGCTCTCCCGTCATGTTTCTTGCGGAAGAGAATAGGCAACAAAGCTGAAAATCAGCTGAAAGCGAACAGCTTCAGGTCACCGCCGCCGCCCATGACGCCTGCTGCTGCGGATAGGCCCGCAATGCCTGGGCGATCCTGGACTTCCATTGGTCGCGGAAACGAGCGTCCTCGATGGATCGAACCGCGGACGCCTGATTGTCGAAATTGTTTTGTACCTGGATAGCGAAATCGCGGAAGCCGCGGAGATAACGCGAATCGGTGTTTGCCTCGAGCCGCCTTCCCAGGTCAATCAGGCGCTCCCCGACTTCTTGGCGCACCGAGCGATATTCATCCAGCAGCATTGCCTCCACCTCGTCGAGGACAGGGAGGAGTCTTGCGACCGAAGGAAGAACGTCCGGATAACCTGTCTCAACCAACTTCTTGACGCTGAACAACATTAGATCTCCGGCAAACTGTCGCCGGTATTCCCCGGACAAGTCGACTCCCGAGCCATGCTGCACGCCTGGACGGAACTCGGCACGACCACTGCTCGATTCTGTGCGCCGGTGCCGCAATGGCAGATTCGCTTGGGCAAAAACAGCGCCAAGGTCCGCCTGAAGCAACCGGCCCAGGGTGGGCCCAGCCATACGCAACTTTAGATTCGCAAAGGGAATACCGTGGCGCAGGCCGGCTCGATTGAGGACATAGTTGCCGGTATATACGGTGCGTGCGGGCGACAGGCTTTGCTCGATTGCCGTTGGGGTGAAGGGAGTGATCCGTGTGGGGTGTTCGCCGTCGAAAAAGCGGCCCAGCCTGCCACCGAGATCCGCAAGCGCCTGGCGGTGCGAATGGGGTGTTGGCAGGGGACAGGCATACTCGAAGTCGCGCGCGGCCTGGTCCAGCCCAAACAGCCGCGCCATATCATGATAGGCCCCATGTCCGGCACCTGCTGTCACACCATGGAAGCTGCAGGGCGCATCGAGCTCGGGCAGGGCCCGATCGAGAATCTCGAGCAGATCCTGCAACAGGGTCCCGGCCATCACCGCTGGCGATACGGGTGGATCGCCGATCACCTTGCCGGTGAGGACTTCCAGGTCGTGTTCCCGGAATAGCCGGTCGATATGCCCAAAGTGATCCAGCAGGAAGTGCGGTTGTCCGCCCCGCTCGTCCAGATGAAATGTCTGGTCGCTGTCGATAAAGTGAAACAGCGTGTCCTCGCCAGCGTGGCGCGCCAGCCACAGCTTGGCGATGTTGCGGGTGACAGAAGCCCCCTTATGGCCGAGTTGGTCTGGCAAGTGCTTGCCAAGGAATAGCGGCAGACCCTCCTGCCATCGCTCGAGCACACCCCATTGTTCCTCGACACCAAGATGATAGGCATCCAGGCCGGCTCGATCCATTTCGTCGACCAACATCCGATGCGCCCTGCGGTTCGCCGGATCAAGGGAATCCTCGACCACCAACAGTTGTAACCGCGCTGGATAGCCGAAGCGTCGCTGCGCACCAAGCAGGCTTTCGAGGCAGTGGCGCAACTGGCGAGGCCGGTCGGCAACGGGAACCACAACCATGGTCCCATGATGTGTGGCCCCGGCCTGCCCCATCTCGCGGCAGAAGTCGGCATACAATGCTTGGATGCGAGGTGATGGCTCGGCCCATAGTCGCTGCTCGAGCAATGGCAGCACGAACCGGTGATCCACGGCCATATCACCGAGATCGAGCAACGTGGCCGCCTGCTGCAAAACAGGCTGATTCATTCAGTG
>JANTHJ010000065.1 GCA_024762475.1 Chromatiales bacterium
CCGAACGCCAGGCGCCAGGATCCGTCGAAGCGCCAGGTGAGGCGGGCCTGGGTCGACCAGTCGTCGCGCTCGAGACTGCTGATAAACAGGATCTCCGATTCCAGGTCCGGGTGCAGGGCCTTGGTGCTGAACAGTACGGAGAAGCCGCTCTCCACCGATTTGGGCACGATGTTCGGATCGTGGTCGGCAAAGCGCCGCTGATAGAGCTGGGCGTTGAAACGGGTGTCCTCGGGAAAATGCCATTCGAGCCCGACGATGGCGTCCAGGATGTCCTGGTCCACCAGGCCGTCGGCGTCCAGCGGATCGAGGGTGTTGAATGGCTTGTCCAGCGAGTAGACCGCCTCGGCCTTGACCAGGAAGGATCCCAGGTCCTTGCCGAGGGTGGCACCGAACTGGTGGATCCGCGGATGTCGCAGCTCCCAGACTGTTGGCGATGCCTTGGCGAAGGCCGGGCTGCCGTCACGGCTGGTGTAATAGAAACCGGACAGGTCCCAGCCGGACCACAGGTAGGAGAGGCGCACGCCGGCGGCATCGTCGTCGGTGCCGCGCGGCTTGTGTTCGCTGCCGATGCGTGTGCCGGCCGGGGGAGCGAAGGGGTAGAACTCGGCGCCCGGCTTGCCGATGTCGTTATAGGTCATGTAGGGGATCCACACCGCCTCGGCATGGAAGTCGCCGTTGAAGTACTCCCCACGCACTGCCCATTGGGGGATACGGATCAGCTCGAAATCGGGCAGGGCAAGCTCACGCAGATCCTTGGCGGAGACGACATCGGCAAAGAACAGCCCCACCATCTCGCCCCAGATGATGTGCTGGCGACCGACGCGGAATTCCAGGTCCCCGGCCGGTATGTCGACGTAGGTCTCGCGGATCTGCGCCTCGAAGCGTTGGTCCTTGCGTACGCTCTCGGGGTATTGATGCCCGAAGTGATACAGCGGATCGTAATCCACCCGGAAGCTCACTTTCCAGGGCAGCGAGAGACTGCGGCCGGTGGAGGAAAGGTAGAGCCGGTTGCGCAGTTTGGACCAGTGTTGCGGCGAGCCGACGGTATAGGCCGCCTCGCTCTGGAAGAAGCCGGTCCAGGCAGAGGTGGCGGCCGCCTCTTGGGTGTCGGGGCCGCCAGGGACGGGCTCTTCGAACAGCGCATCCAGGCCTCCGGCTCCCGCGGGGGTATCCGCGCCGGTCGGGCCGGCAGCGTCTGCCGCGGTGTCGCTGCCGGCCTGGGACTCGAGGAACAGGTCGTCCATGGAGGCGGGTTCGGCGGCGAGACTGGCCGTGGCGGCGAACAGGGTGGCTACGAGAAGACAAAGCGGGCGCATCAGTTGGTCCATGGGATCTCCCTAATCAATGATTCGGCCGTCGGTCAGTTGCACGACCCGGTTGGCCATTTCCATAACGCGTGGATCATGTGTCGAGAAAACGAAGGTCACACCGTCACGCTCGTTGAGATTGCGCATCAGTGCAAGGATCTCGGCGCCGGTCTGGTGATCGAGGTTCGCCGTGGGCTCATCGGCCAGGATGATCTCGGGCCGGGTTGCCAGCGCCCGGGCAATGGCCACACGCTGACGTTGCCCACCGCTCATTTCGTTGGGCCGGTGACGCGCGAAACGGGCCAGGCCGACTTCCTCGAGTGCCTTTTGCACGCGCTGCTTGCGCTCGGCACGGTCGATGTCCTTCTTCTGCAACAACGGGTATTCGACGTTCTCCTCGGCGGTGAGTACGGGCAGCAGGTTGAAGGTCTGGAATACGAATCCCAGGGTATCGAGGCGTAGGTCGGCCAGTTCGTCGACGTCCTTGCCCTGAACGTCTTCGCCCTTGATCCGGACCCTGCCCGATGTGGGGGTGTCGATACAGCCGATCAGGTTGAGCAGGGTCGACTTGCCGCTCCCCGAAGGGCCTGCGAGGGCCAGGAACTCACCGCGGTAGATCTCCAGCGTGATATCGGAGAGGGCTACAACCTCTTGTTTACCCAAAGGGTATTTCTTGCTTGCGTCTATGACTTCGACGATCGGCGGCCCCTGCTGCGCCTCGGCGTCGGTCTCGATGACGAACTGCAGCAGGAAGGGGGGAATGCGAATTCGGTCGCGGTCGCGCAGTGTGGACTGCCTTACCATTTCCTCGTTGACTAGGATACCGTTCTGACTGTCCAGATCTTCGATCAGGAAGCCTTCGGCAGTGCGGCAGATCCGGGCATGCCGGCGGCTGACACGGAGATCTACCAGTTGCAGATCACATTCGTTGCCGCGACCGATGGTGAAGGCGTTGCGATGCAGCCCCACATCTTGGACCACAGAGCCATCTTGCCAGATAAGGATACGAGCCATTTGGGAAGCTCCGTCCCGGGGCCGGAGAGGTTGAGTTCCTTTGGACAGGCACTAAGCGTAGCAGGGAGGGCGGAAGGGGTCCAGTCGGGCCAGGTCGTCCGGGATGCCCGGTGGTTAGCCGCTCTCTCATGTATCGGGCCTGCCTGCCGATCATTTCATCGGGGCATGCCGCCGTTGTCGCTTTGTCCCAGGAAATTCTGAATTTTTTGGGTTTTCCTCAGTCAAGAGTTTGCATCAGGCCGGCGGCCGGCCGGGGCCCTTGGAAGGCCCGTCGCCTATTTGGAGGTATCGATGACCGTGATCCAACACCTGTTTTCCAGGCATTTCGGCCGACCGGCCGGTACCCGAGGACTCACCGGATTCCGTGGGGGGCACAAGCGAGCGAGCCGGTATCCGTCGATGGGCCTGGCCGCTTGCCTTCTGCTTGCGGGGATCTCGGCGGCGTTCGGCGCAGCGGACAAGGCACAGCCGGGGGCGGCCGAGATCCTGGCGCGCGCCGAGCGGATTCGGTTGCCATCGAAGGCGTTCCAGGCGCACATCACGATCGTCACTCTGCGTCCGGAGACGAAGCCCGAGGTGCGTGCCTATCGCGTGCTCTCCAAGGGTAACGACAAGACCCTGGTCGAGACCCTGAAACCGGCCATCGATCGCGGGCAGATCCTGCTCATGCGCGGCCACGACCTCTGGGCCTTCCTGCCGAATCTTTCCCAGCCGGTGCGACTCCCCTTGTCGCAGAGACTGACCGGACAGGTGGCCAACGGCGATCTCGCCCGGGCCAATTTCGTGGGGGATTACAAACCCCGCGTGCTGCGCAAGGAAAAGATCGACGGGAAGAGCTACTACGTACTGCAGCTGGATGCGGTGGATCGCTGGGTCACCTATCACAAGGTGCTGTATTGGGTGGATGCGCGTTCTTTTCGTCCGTTCAAGGCGAAGTTCTACACGGTTTCGGGTCGATTGCTGAAGTCGGCCTACTATCGCAAGTTCAAAAAGATGGCGGGTGAGAGTCGCCCTTCCCGGATGGTCATAGTCGATGGTTTGAAGAAAGGGCATCAGTCGGTCATGCAGTACTCGAAAATGCGCTTGCGCAAACTGCCGGACAGGATATTCAACAAGGACTATCTGAAGAAGATCAGTCGTTGAATCGCGACGCCTCAGACGTTGTGGCGCAAGGCCTCGACCACCGGCGTGCGGGAGGCCTTGCGGGCCGGGACAATGGCCGCCAGGGCGGCAGCCACCGATCCGATCGCAGGGGCGACGATCAGCAGGCTGGGGGTCAGCCGGATGCTGGCGGTATAGCTGGCGTTCGAGCCCGGGGGCGGGGGCATCTCGATGCCGACATGGGAGAGAAGCGCCGCCAGCGCGATGCCGATGGCGAGCCCAGTCAGGCCGCCGATGAGGCCCATCAGGGCGTATTCCAGGACGATCTGCCGGGCGAGGTTGCCTCGCTTGACGCCAATCGCCATCAGGGTCCCGAATTCTCCGGTGCGCTCGAAAACGGCCATGTTGACCGTACTGGCAACACTGAGTACCAGCATGATCAATATGATGGCCTGCAGGGCGCCGAACTGGCGCTTGTACAGGGCGACGGTCTTTTCGTAGAAGTCGGCCAGGACATACCAGGGGCTGATCTCGTAGCCTTTCGGGCCCAACTGTTTTCGCAGTTGCTGCAACACGGTATCGGTGTCTTCGGTTCTCTTCAGCGAAACGATCAATGCGTGAGACGCCTGGGTAAACAAGAGATCCTGTGCAGCGGCCAGGGGCACGCGAATCGCACGGTCGTCGAAATCCTTGAAGAAGGTGCGGAAAATTCCCACCACTTCCGCGTCCATGGTGTTGAGGGCGCCCTCGAAGGTATTGGCGAGGATGGTGATGTGATCGCCCGGGGCCAGCTCGAGCGCAGCCGCCACGCCCTCGCCGATGACCACGGCTGCATAGTCCTCTGGCTTGAGTTGACGCCCGTCGATGACACTGATCGCGCTGCCCAGACGCGCCTCCTTGGCCGGTTCGATTCCCTCGCCGACGATGGGCAGGTCTGCCTGACCGTTATTCGCCAGCCCCGAAAATTCCAGGCGAGCCATCACGTCCTCCACTGCGGGAACGCGGGAGACTTCGTCCACGAGGGCAGCGGTGTCCTCGATCAGATATTTGGAGGGCTCACGACGCCCGGACTCGAGAAATCCCGCGCGGTGTATCTGCAGGTGTCCGATCCGCGAGTGGATGGTGGCCTCGCGCAGCTGATGGAAGATGTCCTCGACGAAGCCGCCGCTGAGGATGATCGAGGCAACTCCGGCGGCGATGGCCAGAAGCGTAAGCGCGGTACGGGTTCCGTTGCGAAAGATGTTGCGAATGGCCAGCCTGAACATCGGCGCTTCACTCAGATTCCGTGCCTGAGGGCATCGACGATCTGCAGGCGCGAGGCCTTCCACGCCGGATACAGTCCCGCCACCAAGGTGGTGGCGAACGCGATGCCGGCCGCAGTCGCCACCACCGTGGCGGTGATGCGAATCTCCCCGCTGTAGCCTTTTTCCATTCCGGGAGGCGGCGGCATGGGAATGCCGATGCCGGAGATGATCTGCGCCAGCAGTCCGCCGGCGAGCAATCCCGCAAGGCAACCGACAAGGGCGAGGACGAGACCTTCCTCTACGAAATTGACGAGGATCTTGCGGCGGCGGAAGCCGATTGCGAGCAGGGTGCCGATCTCGCTGGTTCTCTCGAGTACGTTCATGACCAGGATATTCGATATGCTCAGGACGATGATGGAGCCGATGATCAGCTTGAGTATCCACATCTGGCGCGAGAAAAGACGCACCGTTTTATTGTAGAAGTCGGCTCTCTGGTACCAGGGGACCAGTTCGAGCCTGCTGTGGTCTCCCAGCATCTGCCGAAGGTGTTTCAGCGTGCGGTCGGTGTCTTCGGTTCTCTCGAGCAGAATCAGCCACTGGTGGCTGCCCTTCACCCGCAGCAGGGATTGTGCCAGCCGGAGAGGAAGGCGCAGTGCGGTCTCGTTGTAGGCCTTGTTGCCCGTGCGGAATAGGCCGGCGACGGTCGCCTCGACCCCATTTACGCCTCCGCCGGCGGGGGTGCTGAGCAGGGACAGGGTATCCCCGGGGCCGACCCCGAGGTCTCTTGCGAGTCCCTCTCCGAGTATCACCTCCTTGGAATCGATACCCGACAGGTTCTGGCCCTTGACGATCCGGAAGGCCTTGCTGAGCGCCTCTTCCCTGGCGGGGTCGACACCCTCGCCGATAAAGGAGATGGTGATGTCGCCATGGCTGGCAAGGCCGCTGACCTTCAGACGCGGTGCCACGGTGACGACCCCGTCGGAGTGTTCGATTTTTTTACGTTGGGGTGCTTCGTCCGGCAGGATGTAGTCGAACGGGTTGGCGCTGCCAGCCTTTAGATAGCCTGGTCTTACCACGGCGATATGGCCGAGTTGGGACTGGATGGTTCCCTCGCGCATTGCCCAGAAGATCCATTGCATGAAGCCGTCGGCGAGCATCATCACAATGACCCCGGTTGCGATCGTGAGCAGCGCGATTGCCGAGCGCCGACGGTTGCGCAGGAGGTTCGAGGAGACGATTCGCAGATTATCGACGGTTGCGCGCATGATGCGGGAAGGTGCGGGCGCCCAGAGCGGACCCAAGTACGTTTTCAAAGACCTGAAAGGGATTCCTGCCGGCTATTGCCGCAGCGAGACGGCGGGCGTTTTCGCCCAGGCAGGCGTCGTTCAAGATGTAGTGTAGCGTATCGTGGATGACTTCGGCGTCGGCCGTTGCCGAATGGAGGCGAATTCCCGCGCCCGCACCCTCCACGCGCAACATGTTGAGATGCTGATCGAGATTCGAGGCGAGCCCGACCACCGGTTTGCCCTGGGTCAGGGCCTGGTAGGTGGACGGGCTCCCGCCGTTGCATAGCACTACATCCGCGCGCGCTGCGGCCTTGTCCCCTGGAAGATAGGGCGCCGCGTAGACGTTGGCCGGGAGCGGTGAATTTATCTTGTTGCCAGCGGTCGCGAGGATGCCGGTGACCGGTAGCCTGGCGAGGGCCTGGATGATCCGGGGCGTCGATCGGTGGTGGCCGGAACTGCCGAGGTTGACATAGATGCAGGGTCGGTCGGCGGGAAGTGCGTCCCACCAGCGCGGTAGCGGAATATCGGGAGACCAGGGAATCGGGCCGGTAAACAGCTGGTGTCTATCTTCCTCCAAGTCCGGGAAAAGCTCTGGCAGGTCGGCGAACAGCGTCCAGTCTCCGTCGGTGTAGGCATAGCGCATGTCCCTGGGAAGGGGGGCGAGTTCATGCGCCTGGCGGAGTCTGTTGATACTTCGGGCATGGAGGGCGAAAGCGAAGGGGCGGGCCAGGTCGAACAGCGGCTGGGCCAGTTTCTCTCCAAGAATGCGGGTGATGGGAAGGTCGGGCACGGGGATCCGGGCCTTCGTCCGAGGGCTCCAGTAGGCATTGCTGAGGTTGAGGAAGGGGACCCCCTCGAGGCGGGCGCTGACGCCCAGCGAGAGTCTGAAGTCACCAACCACGACATCCGGGCGGCATTCCTGGATCAGCCTGCGGTCTTCGTCGAGATATCCATCGAGGGTAGCGAGGTCGTAGAGTGGTCGGCCCTTCTCCAGTGCCTGCATGAAATCCCGGCTCGGCACACTGTATATTCGGCGACGAACGAAGGAATATTCGGCGAGCAGCTGGTCGAACCGCGGGTCACAGGCAAACAGGATCTCGTAAGTGTCGGTTGGCAGATTGCGCGCCAGGGCGAGCAGGCGGGTGACATGCGCGAGCGTAACCGCCTCGGCTACGAACAGTATGCGCGTCTTCTGCGTCATGGGCCGGCGCTTCTCATGGCGGGTTCGTGGTGTCTTTGCAACCTCATGATGCATTCTGGCGCCAGCGGATGGTGATAAAGAACTGCCCAATCCGAGATTCGAATCGCGCCCTATGGCCCGCTCTTGCGAGGATTCGCAACGAGAGAATGGGCGATTCCGTGCCACGAAATGGCGCGATGAATCGATCGGAGGCCCCCTTGTGTGGCCCTGTTCCAACCGGATTGTATCGTACCAGGGCCAGGGGACGTGCTCCCTCCGCGAGAGAATGGCTTGTAAACTCGGACACGGAGAGGTTCAATGTACCCGCGCAACTGCCGGTAGCGGTCCGATGACTGGAGTCTGCGCGCTGGCTGGCGTATCTTGTTGAGCGGCCGGTGCCGTTTTGGGTTGGCGCCGTGCGCTTGAGTGCGGCCAGCGTTTATTTGGGGATGTTTGATTTAGCAGCGATTTGACCCAGGAGGGGTAGTCATGCGAAGAATCGCATTGGGGATGGTGTTCTCACTCTTTGCGTTGCTTGCCGGTTGCGGGCCGAACCTGACAGACGCAGAGCACGTCGAGAGGGCACGTGATTTCCTGGACAAGGACGATTTGAACGGTGCCGTCGTCGAGCTCAAGAATGCCCTTGGACTCAACGGCCAGAATGCCGAGGCACGTTGGCTACTCGGCTCGATACACCTTGAGGCTGGCGATGCGGCCGGTGCCGAGAAAGAGCTCAAATATGCCCTTGAGTTGGGCGTGGCGGCCGATACGGTATTGCCGGAACTAGCGGAGGCACTGATCGCGCAGCACAAGTTCGATGAGCTGCGGCGGCTGCCTTTGATCGGAATGACCGCGGCGCGTTCCAAGGCACGGGTCCTGGCCATGAAGAGCATGGCGAATGCGTTCCAGGGCAACTATGAACGGGCCAAGGAGCAGTATGCTCAGGCTGTTTCCCTGGATCCCGACAATCCCTATGCCTGTCTTGCGAAAGGGCGGTATTACGCTGAGCGAAAAGAGTACGGTCCGGCCCGAAAGCAAGTGGAGCATTGCCTTTCCCTGGATGGGAAATTCGCTCCGGCATGGGGCTTGCTCGGGGACATCTCGAAACTGCAACAGAACTTCGCAGAGGCTGAAAAGGCCTACACCGAGGCTATCGACAATTCTCTTGCGAACACGATATTCCGGCTGAATCGTGCCTATGTACGTGCCAGGTTGGGTGAGTTCGACAAGGCCCAGCAGGATGTCGATGCGCTCAAGCAGCTTGTTCCGCAAAATGCTGAACTCAACTTCGTCCAGGGGCTGATCCATTTCGACCAGAAGCGCTACGAGGATGCGCGCACTGCATTCGAGGTTGCGCTGAAGGCCAATCCCGACCAACTGGAGCCGAACTATTATCTGGCGCTGAGTCATTTATTCCTGGGCAATGGCAAGTTGGCAGAAGAATATGCCAGGGCCGCCTATGGGCTGGCGCCGAACTCGGTGGGAACCAGGAAGTTGCTGGCATTCGTGGAATTGTCCAACGGCAGCTATCGTCGGGTGATGGAACTGATCGAACCGGTGGTCTCTTTCAATGCACAGGACTCAGTTGCGCTGAAGTTACTGGCGCACGCCTACTATCAATCAAATCGAAAGGGACAGGCGCTGGATCTTCTGCGCAAGGTGGTACAGCTGGAGCCGAAATCCGCTGCCGCGAGACTGAGGCTGGGCGAAGCATTGCTGGGAGCGGGGTACGTAGAGGAGGGCATGAAGGCGGTCGGGGAGGCCATGAAGATGGATCCGGGCCTGGAGCGGGCGCATGCTGTCCTGGCCAGGTACTACCTGGAACAAAAAGATTTGGGCTCCGCGTTGAAGGAGGCGGAGAGATACGTACAACGATTGCCGGACAGCACCATGTCCCACTTGCTGCTCGGTCTGGTGCATCTTGGCATGGGAGAGGAAAGTGCGGGCGTCGATGAGCTGCGCAAATCGCTCGAGCTTGATCCAGGGAATGTGTTCACTGCCCGGACTCTGGCGTCACTGGCGGTCAAACAAGGGGATTATCAGGGTGCGAAGACCCTGCTGGCGAAGACCCTCGCCCGGAGACCGAACGACCTTGATATTCTGATGAATCTGGCCTTCGTTGAAGGATTGAACGGAGAAAAGGAGCAAATGACGGCCCATTTGAGACAGGCGATGGACAGTCACCCAAAGGCGATCGAGCCGAGGGTCGCGCTTGCGCGATATTTCCTTTTGGAGGGCAAATCCAGGAATGTGCCCTCACTGTTCGTGGGACTGAACAACAGGCAGTTGAATTCGCCGGATGTTTTGGAGCCGTTGGCGCTGTCACAATTGTCCCAGGAGAGATTCGCCGATGCGAAGTCGACGCTGAAAGCGTTGGTCGAGCAAAGGCCCGAGTCAGTACCAGGGCGGTTCATGCTTGCCCGCGCCTATGTGGGAATCGGGGAAATCGACAAGGCGTCCGTGCAGCTTCGAAAGGTCGTCGAGCTGGATCCGGAGAATTTGGTCGCGCGCGTGATGTTGACACGGACATTGTTGGCCCAGGGAAAGGAGCGGGAATCGGAAGATCAGGTCGCGGCGCTGGAGCGCCTGGCGCCCACGCATCCCGATGTATTGGAATTGAAAGCATTGCTCTCGGGCCGTGAGGGCCGCACCGAAGAGGCGAGCCGATTGCTGAAGAAGGCCTTCGAGGCGGCGCCGAGCAAGCGGTTCCTGTTGGGTGTAATCAAGGCAGAGGTCGCCGCAGGCAAGGTCGACGCGGCGCATGCAGCGATTGAAAAGTGGTTGGCAGAGCATCCCGAGGATACCGAGGCATCGGTGATCAGTGGCGTCATGTATAGCATGCAGAACAATATCGACCGCGCCATCGAGGAAAACAGGAAGATCGTCTCGAGGCATGAGAGAAATGTGGACGCCCTGAACAACCTGGCCTGGGAACTTCGCAAACGCGATCCGGAGAAGGCCCTGCAATACGCTAGCCGTGTCAACGCCATTGCGCCTGAGTACGTGCCCGGCATTGATACCCTGGCCATGATCCTGCTCGATGCAGGAAAGATCGAGAATGCGCAGGCCAAGATCGAGTACGCCTTGCACAAGGCGCCGCAAGACCCGATGCTGCACTATCATGCCGCCGTGATAGCGAGCGCGGCGGGCGATGACGGCAAGGCGCGGGAAATACTGCGGAAGCTCCTCGAAGGAAATAAGGCGTTCCCCGCCAGGAAGGAGGCAGAACAGATGCTTTCGCGGTTGCAGGGCGGCGGAACGGAGTGATCCATGTTGCGGCGTCGATGGAAACACGACGGCTGGATGGTACTCTGTGCCTGCTGCCTGCTGATGGCCGATGCCGTCGCCGGCAGCTTGCCGGATACCATCGACCGGGTGCGGCCGAGTGTTGTCGGTGTTGGCACTGTGTGGAAAGAGGCGCGCGTCACCGCCACCACCTTGGTGGGAACCGGTTTTGTCGTGGGAGATGGCCTGCACGTCATCAGCAACTATCACGTTTACCGAGTGGTCCAGCAACAGAAGGGGAAGCCGGTGGTCTTTGCCGGACGAGGGGCCAAGGCGAAGGCGATCCCCATAACATTGGTACGTGCCGATCCGGAGCATGATCTGGCCTTGTTGCGCCTGGACGCGGGTAGCCTGCCCCCTTTTACATTGGGACCGGATCGGTTTCTGCGCGAGGGCGAGGCGATTGCCTTTACGGGCTTCCCCCTGGGAATGGTCCTTGGTGTCTTCCCGGTGACCCACCAGGGAATAGTCTCGGCGATCACTCCGATTGTCATGCCGGCCGCTTCTGCCGGCCAACTGACCGCGGACCAGATCAAACGGATACGCCAAAAGCGCTTCGAGGTCTATCAGCTCGATGGAACCGCCTACCCCGGAAACAGCGGCAGTCCCGTGTACAAGGTCGATACCGGCGAGGTGATTGGTGTGATCAACTCGGTGTTTGTGAAGGGCAGCAAGGAGGCCGCGCTCGAGAAGCCATCGGGTATCACCTTCGCCATCCCGGTGAAATACGTGCGCGCCCTTTTGCGGGAAAAGCCCTAGGCGGTTATCCGAGCGATGGCGGAGGCAAGGGAAAGGCAGCGGGTAAAGCGGAAGGTCAAGCGGCGCGTACGCCGGCGCGTTCCGGTCGCGCTGCTACGTTTCCTTGGTGGCGCCATGGTGGTTGCCATCGGTGCCCTGTTCTGGTTCCAGGATGGCCCATTTCAGCAGAAGGAGTTCGTGGGTCGTCGTGCGTTGACCCTGAACGATCAGTTGTTCGATATCACGCCGAACACCTGGGCGAAATTGCGCGTAGGCAGGGTTGGCGCCTGGTACGGTGAGGGCCATGCCGGCGCGGTCTTCGACCACCGTCGCAACAAGGTGTTCGTGTTCGGTTCGGGCTTCGAGGGCAAGCTCTGGGACAACGCCGTGCACGAGTTCGACCCCACGATCCTTCAATGGTCTAATCACGAGCCGCCCGCGCGTCGCCCCAGCTATCGAACCGACGCCAAGGGTCATCCGATTGCAGGGCAGGACCCTGTCCAGCCTTGGGCCATGCAGGTCTATGGCGGCCTGACCTACGATCCCTCGCTGGATGCCCTGGTGGTTGTCGCAACGCCCGATGGAAGCCCAGCGCTGCGAAGGGTGAACGGTGAACTGCGACATCCCGTTTGGCTGTACCAGTTGCGTCCACGACGCTGGCGGGCGATGGATGTGCCCAATGGCCAGGCGGTGGTTTCCTCTGGCGGGGCGGCGGCCTACGATCCCAAACGGGATACCCTTGTCGTCTACAACAAGGCCGGCGTCTGGGAGATGGGGCCGGATCGCAAGGAATGGGTGCTGGCCACCCGCGAATCCCATCACCAGTCGCACCAAAAGCTCGTTTACGACATTCGCCGCAACAATTTCGCGGTCTTCGGCGGGCGTGGGGGCAAGAATGATGTCTGGATCTATAGTCCGGGTGCCGTAGCCGGCCAGCCGGGTACCTGGCGGCGCCTTGCTCCGAGTGGGGAGGACTGTCCTTTCGATGCAGAGCCTGCGGTCGCGTTCGACCCGGATGATGGAGTCTTTCTCCTCGTGCTGGATGAAACACGGCCTACGAAGAAGACCGCGGCGGGGAACGTCAAGTCAGCCCGCACGAAGTCGCAGACCAACGCTTCGTCGGCCGAATCGGTTCGCAAGCGAAGCGAGGGGGGCGGCGAGAATGGCACAACCTGTGTCTACGATCCACAAACCAATGCCTATCGGCGGCTTCCCAAGGCGGACCCGCCTCTTGCGGGAAGGCCCCATGTAGTGATCTATGATCCTATCTATAAGGTTTTTTTCCTTATGGGGAAGGACGGTGACGGCAAATCTTCGGTTTGGGTCCTGAGTTTGGAGTTGGCGCTGTTGGATGCTGGGAAAAGGCAGAAGATTTCTGACAAGGGCTAGACCCCGCTATTCGGTGCTGTTGGTTTGTACGGCCAACCTCTGCCGCTCGCCCATGGCCGAGGCGATGCTGCGTGACCAGCTGGCGCAGAGGGGCCTCGATCGGGATGTGCGGGTGGCCTCTGCCGGAATCCGCGCCTTGGTAGGTCGGCCGCCCGACCCGCGCACCTTGGCCGTACTCAAAGCGCGCAATTTGAAGCCTGGCGGTCAGCGTGCCCGCCAGCTTCGAAGCGCGGACTACGAGGCGTATGACCTGATTCTGGGCATGATGGAGAGCCATCGGTCGCATCTGCGTAAACGATCGCCGGAAGGCTGCGAGGAAAAGATTGGCACCGTGACAGACTTCGTGCCCGACCTCCAGGGAAGTGACATTCCCGACCCCTACTATGGAAATCAGGCCGGTTTCGAACGGGTGGCCGAGTTGCTCGATGCCGTCACGGCCGCCCTGGCGGACGAGGTCGCGGAGCGGCTGGCGGCAGCATCGGTGCCCGAATAGCCAGATCGCCTGCGTCGGCCGATACTAACCCGGTGGCGACGTCCCTTCTCTGTGATCAGGGCGGCCGCGAACACCACAAAATAGAACAGCATCGAGTTGCGTGCGCTGTCGACCGTGCTGCCGAGCAGCCCAACCACGAGGAATCCCGTGATCGCGCCGAGCAGAATGGGGGAGTGGCTGCAGCCACCCATGATGCCGCGTCGCAGCACTCTGAGCGCGCCGAACAGCAGCAGGGTGACGGCCAACAGTCCCAGCAGGCCTTGGGCGAAATAGGTCTCGACCGCCTGTTGGTGGATGTGCCAGGCGAGATCCTGATCGGTGACATACAGCCAGTGATCGAGCCCTCGGCTGAAATCACCGTTCTGGAGCAGCTCTGTCCCATCGGCGGCCCGCAGTCGGATAGTGGCGATGTCCGCCGGCCCCAGAATGCCCGAGTTGTACAGCGAGAGTCTCACCGGCCGATGCGGCCAGGCGCCACCGGCGCCCAAGTTTTGGCTGTTGAACCGGAGAGTGAGGTGCTGCCAGCCATCGACGCCGTCGCTTGCTGGAAAGCGTAGCCACTGGCAATCAAAGGAGTAGAGCAGATCCTTCTCGCATAGCGGCACACTCAACTCGCCCTTGCCGAACGGGAAGCGGGCCTCAATGGCTATTGTGTAGGCCTCGTGAGGGGCGATGTCGACTGCCTGGTCGAGATAGAGTGGTCTGCCCGGTGTCAGGCGGAGGAATCGTCCCTCGGACTGTTCGATTATGGCGAAAGTCGCGGGCAACCTCGCCGGGCCCGCCGCTGCCAGGTAGTTGCGTGGGTAGCTGCCAAAGCCCTTGCCTATCACCAGCGCACTCGGCGGGTGCTGCGTCATCTCCAACGCATTGGCCCAGTGATCCAGCCGGATATCCAAATCCCTTGCGGATTGGCTTAGCCGTTGCTGAGCGAAATCGCCGCTCAGGACAGGGAGGCCAACGGCCAGCGCCAGCACCGAAGCGATAGCCAACGTTCGACCCAGGCGACGCTCGATCC
>JANTHJ010000066.1 GCA_024762475.1 Chromatiales bacterium
TTATGGAAGGCGTAGACATAAAGGTTGTTGTCATCAACTACGGCGGACCTGGCATAGATCGGTCCGAGATCGTCTCTCTCCCAGCTCGGCCTTGATTCCGGGATGCCGGCAACCACATCAACTGCACAACCCATGCCTGTGTTGCCGGAGGATGATGACCAGAAATTAGGAATAGTCATAAGCAGTCGAGGCTGAAAATTATTTTATCTGTTTGATTATAAGGAAGTGATTTAAATTTAGTACAATTTTCGAGAAAAGGTGTCGGAGGGATTATTTTCTGAACAACTCCAGTGTCGGCCTGCCTGGCGCCGCCCGTCCCAGATCGATCCCGTACTTCGATTTCCAGTTATAGCAGGTCTGATCGGATCAGCCGTGACACTGCTAACCACCAATAAACTTTTATTCTTTAAAAATTAATGCCTGCAGATGCCAGCCAGTGCCAGACGTTACCCGTCAGTACCAGTCACTCCCACTCGATGGTCGCCGGCGGCTTGCTGGAGATATCGTAGGCGACGCGGGAGACGCCGCTGACCTCGTTGATGATGCGCCGCGAGACCGTCTCGAGGAACTCGAACGGCAGGTGGGCGAAGCTGGCGGTCATGAAGTCGATGGTCTTTACCGCGCGCAGGCTGATGACGTATTCGTAGCGACGGGCGTCGCCCACCACGCCGACCGAGCGCACGGGGAGAAACACCGCAAAGGCCTGGCTCACCTCGTCGTAGAGGTTCGCATTGCGCAGTTCCTCGATGTAGATATGGTCGGCCTGGCGCAGGATGTCGGCATATTCCTGCTTGACCTCGCCGAGGATGCGCACCCCCAGACCCGGCCCCGGGAAGGGATGGCGGTAGACCATGTCGGCCGGCAGTCCCAGTTCGACGCCGATCTTGCGTACCTCGTCCTTGAACAGCTCGCGCAGCGGCTCGACCAGTTCGAGCTTCATGTGCTCGGGCAGGCCGCCCACATTGTGGTGCGACTTGATCACGTGCGCCTTGCCCGAGGCCGCACCGGCCGATTCGATCACGTCCGGGTAGATGGTGCCTTGGGCCAGGTAGCGGGCGTCCTCGATCTTTGCCGCCTCTTCCTCGAAGATCTCGATGAACAGGTTGCCGATGATCTTGCGCTTCTTCTCGGGGTCGGGCTCGCCGGCCAGCGCGGCATAGAAGCGGTCGGCGGCATCCACGCGGATGACCTTCACCCCCATGTGCTTGGCGAAGGTGGCCATAACCTGGTCGCCCTCGTGCAGGCGCAGCAGGCCGTTATCCACGAAGATGCAGGTCAACCGATCACCGATGGCGCGGTGCAGCAGGGCAGCGACCACCGAGGAGTCCACTCCGCCGGACAGGCCGAGGATCACCCTACCCTCGCCGACCTGCTCACGCATGCGCGCGATGCTGTCCTCGATGATGCTACCCGAGTTCCACAGCGCCTCGCAGCCGCAGATGCCGCGCACAAAGCGCTCCAGGATGCGTCCGCCCTGCTTGGTGTGGGTAACCTCGGGATGGAACTGGATGCCGTAGCAATGCCGCTCCTCGTCGGCCATGCCGGCGATGGGCGCATTGTCGGTGCTGGCGATCACCTTGAAGCCCGGTGGCAGCTCGACCACCCGGTCGCCATGGCTCATCCAGACATCCAGCAGACCCCAGCCCTGTTCGTTGGTATGGTCCTCGATATCGCGCAGCAGCTCCGAATGGCCGCGCGCGCGTACCTGGGCGTAGCCGTATTCATGCTTGTCGGAAGACTCCACCTTGCCGCCGAGCTGCGCCGCCATGGTCTGCATGCCATAGCAGATGCCCAGCACCGGCACGCCCAGCTCGAAGACGATCTGTGGGGCGCGCGGGGTCTCCTCGGCGGTAACCGTTTCCGGCCCGCCGGAAAGAATGATGCCGCGTGGCTTCTGCTCGCGGATCGCCTGTTCGCAGTTGTCGTAAGGCCAGATCTCGCAATAGACCCCGATCTCGCGCACCCGCCGGGCAATCAGCTGAGTGTACTGGGAGCCGAAATCGACGATCAGAATGCGATGGGCGTGGATGTCGGTGGTCATGATGGTCCAGATTCCAGTTCAGTGAGGGGAACCACGAAGGGCACGAAGAACACGAAGGGTCTCGGAATAGACCCTTGCCAACCTGAGCGCAGCCCGATACGGGCAATGCCGCCTTGGTTTGCGGGTTCCAAAGTCCATAGCCAACAACGGGAAACCCTTGTGTTCTTCGTGCCCTTCGTGGTGATCAAGGGAACCGCCCGTACCCGCGTGCTCGATCTCAGTCCCGCCGGTAGTTAGGCGCTTCCTTGGTGATCTGCACGTCGTGCACATGGGATTCGCGCATGCCGGCGTTGGTCACGCGCACGAATTCCGGTCTGGTGCGCATCTCTTCCAGGTTGGCGCAGCCGGTGTAACCCATGCTGGCCCGCAGGCCGCCGGTGAGCTGGGTGATGACGTTGATCAGCGGCCCCTTGTAGGGTACCCGGCCCTCGATGCCCTCGGGCACCAGCTTTTCCTTTTCCTTGGTGTCTTCCTGGAAGTAGCGGTCGCTCGAGCCCTGCTTGCCGGACATGGCGCCCAGCGAGCCCATGCCGCGGTAGGACTTGTAGGAACGACCCTGGTAGATCTCCACCTCGCCGGGGGACTCGTCGGTGCCGGCGAACAGCCCGCCGATCATCACCGCATGGGCCCCGGCCACGATCACCTTGGCGATATCGCCGGAGTAGCGCAGGCCCCCGTCGGCAATCAGCGGCACACCGGTCCCCTCGAGGGCGCGAGTCACGTTGTCCACCGCGGTGATCTGAGGTACGCCGACCCCGGCCACGATGCGGGTGGTGCAGATCGAACCCGGGCCGATACCGACCTTGACCGCATCCGCACCCGCCTCCACCAGTGCGCCGGCCGCTGCTGCGGTCGCGATATTGCCCCCGATTACCTGAACACTAGGGAAATGCTGTTTGATCCAGGCCACCCGATCCAGCACGCCGCGAGAGTGGCCATGGGCGGTGTCCACCGTGATCACGTCCACCCCGGCCGCCACCAGGGCTTCCACGCGCTCATCCGTCCCCGCACCCACGCCGACCGCGGCACCCACACGCAGGCGCTCCTGGCTGTCGCGGCAGGCCTTGGGATAGTCGGTCGCCTTCTGAATGTCCTTGACCGTGATCAGGCCACGCAATTCGAATTTATCGTTGACCACCAGCACCTTCTCGATGCGGTGCTCGTGCAACTTGGCCTTCACCTCTTCCCGGCTGGCGCCTTCGCGCACCGTAATCAATCTTTCCTTGGGGGTCATGATGGCGCTGACCTTCTCGTCCAGGCGGGTCTCGAAGCGCAAATCCCGGCTGGTGACGATACCCACCAGCTCGTTGCCGTCCACCACCGGCACCCCGGAGATATTGTTGGCGCGGGTAATCTCCATCACCTCGCCGATAGTCATGGTCGGCGGCACCGTGATCGGGTCGTGGATCACCCCGCTTTCGTAGCGCTTGACCTTGCGGACGTGGGCCGCCTGCTCATCGGGCTCCATGTTTTTGTGAACGATGCCAATACCGCCCTCCAGCGCCATCGCGATGGCCAGGCGCGCCTCGGTGACCGTATCCATGGCAGCCGAGACGAGGGGAATGTTGAGGGCGATGTCGCGGGTCAGCTGTGTCGCGAGGTCCACGTCCTTCGGCAGCACGTCCGAGCGGGCCGGGACGAGCAGGACATCATCGAAGGTCAGGGCTTCCTGTTCTTGTGCGAGGCGCATCGGGACTCCGGGGAAAGGGGATGAAAACAGGCGCCATATTATAGAATTTGACGCCTTTGCGGTAAACCGCTTAGCCTCGTGGCGACCTGCCCGAGAAGGGAATAAGACACGCGTCATCTCCGTCTTGAGCAGGAGCGGCATGCGCCCGCATGCCACTTAAACGAGAAGACCCTATTATCACCAGAAGACGAGGAAATCCCGACCATGAATATCCGTACCCTGCCGATAGCCCTTGGCCTACTGTCGACCCTGGCACTCGTGGGTTGCCAGACCACCCAGGTAGAAGAAAAAGCCGCACCCGCCAAGATGGCCGCGGCAAAGGCCATGAGCCCGCAGGAAGCCCAGTTCCAGAAGGCACTGGCCGCCGCCAAGGCCGCACAAAAGGCCGCCGCCGCGGTCAAGAACGAGTGGCGCGACACCGGCAAGCTGATCAAGGCCGCCGAGGCCGCTGCCCAGAAGGGCGACTATGCCAAAGCGATCAAACTGGCGCGCGATGCCGAATTCCAGGGCAACATGGCAGTGCAGCAGGCCAAGGAACAGCAGAACGCCGGCAACCCGGACTATCTCTATCGTTGAAAACAAGCATAAAGCGGTTCAACCTAATCGGCCGGGCTCAGCCCGGCCTTTTTATTCGAGAACGCCATGAGCACCGACACCGAGCAGCGCGACATCTACAGCGTCAGCCGTCTCAACAGCGAGCTGCGCTACGTACTGGAAGGCAGCTTCCCGCTGATCTGGGTGCAGGGTGAGATCTCCAACCTCAGCACACCCCGCTCGGGACACATGTACTTCAGCCTCAAGGACGGCCAGGCACAGGTGCGATGCGCCCTGTTCCGCAACCGGCGCAATCTGCTGCGATTTCGCCCGAAGGATGGGGAAGAAGTCCTCGCCCGGGTTCGCGTCACCCTCTATGAGCCTCGGGGCGATTGCCAGCTGATCGTCGAGCACATGGAACCTGCGGGTGCCGGCTCTCAGCGGGCCGCCTTCGAGCGCCTGAAGGCCCTGCTGCAGGCCGAGGGGCTGTTCGAGAGCGAGCGCAAACAGCCGCTCCCCTTCTTTCCCACCCGGATCGGTGTGATCACCTCGCCTTCGGGTGCGGCGCTGCGCGATATCCTGCATGTGCTGCAGCGCCGCTACCCCGCTGCCGAGGTCATCCTCTACCCAAGCGCGGTGCAGGGCACGGATGCAGTACCCCAGCTGCGCCAGGCCCTGGCCACGGCCGAGGCACGGCACGAGGTGGACGTACTGATCCTGGCGCGTGGCGGCGGGGCCGAGGAAGATCTGGCCGCCTTCAACGATGAGCAACTGGCGCGGGACATTGCAGCGGCGCAGATCCCCATCGTCTCGGCCGTTGGGCACGAAACCGATTTCACGATCGCCGATTTCGTCGCCGATCGCCGAGCGCCCACCCCCTCGGCTGCCGCAGAGCTGGCAAGCCCGGACGGTAGCGCCCTCACGGCACAGTGCCAGCGCTACGCACAGCGCCTGACGCAGCTCTGCGAGCGCCGCCTGCGCGAGGCGAGACAGGCACTGCAGCAACTCCAGCAGCGCCTGCAGCGGGTTCACCCCAGCACTGGCCTGCAGCAACAGGCGCAACGTCTGGACGAGCTGGAATTGCGGCTCAACCGATCG
This sequence comes from Chromatiales bacterium, assembly GCA_024762475.1. GTDB lineage: Bacteria > Pseudomonadota > Gammaproteobacteria > Chromatiales > Chromatiaceae > MONJU. The sequence continues at coordinate 5,364 of JANTHJ010000066.1, forward strand.
ATTCACCAGACCCTGGCGGCACTGCGCGAGCGCCTGCACCATCGGCAGCAACGCCTGGCGGTACTGCACCCCGGGCGGCGCATCGCGAACCTCCGTTCGGATCTGGACAGGCTCGAGCGCGGTCTCGACTCGGCCATGGCGCACCGGCTGGAGACCTGGCGGTCAAACCTGAACGCCCTCGCCCGCCAGCTGCACGCGGTCAGCCCACTGGCCACCCTGGAGCGCGGATACAGCATCGTGTTACGGGCGGACGACGGCGGCCTGGTGACCGATGCGGCCCAGGTGGCGAGAGGAGATGAGCTCGATATCCGCCTGGCACACGGCCGTCTGGCGGCCAGGGTGACCGGGGTCGAATCGAAAGACAGCGGAGGCTGAGGGCTGTGCCGGGGGAAGACGGTTATCTTCTTTTAACCGCAAAGGACGCCAAGGTACGCAAAGTTTTTATTGCTGACGAGGCCGCCTCCGGTATGAACAAGATTGTAGCCGGCCCGTAGTGGCGTGCAGGCGAAGCTGCTATCGGTCACTTCGTCCATTCCCAACAACAAGACCTTTGCGCACCTTCGCGTCCTTTGCGGTTTAAGAAACTACAGCGACACCGCCCGCATTCGCCACCCCGTCAGCGGCGCTTGACGTGTTTCATCAGGCGCCGGCGCTTGCCGACCTGGCGCTTGGTGAGCTTGTTGCGGCGCCCTTCGTAGGGGTTCTTGCCGGCACGTAGCTCGATCCGCAGGGGGGTTCCTCGCAGCCTGGAGGCCTCGCGGAAGCGATTCACCAGGTAGCGCTGGTAGGCGGCCGGCAGCTGGTCCACCTGGTTGCCATGGATGACGATAATGGGCGGATTCTTGCCGCCCTGGTGGGCATAGCGCAGCTTGATACGCCGCCCCCGCACCAGGGGTGGCTGATGCTCAGACACCGCCTCTTCCAGCACCCGGGTCAGCTCCGGTGTGGGCAGATCGATCATTGCCGCCCGGTAGGCCGCATCCACCGCCTCGACCAGGTGGCCGACGCCGCTGCCGTGCAAAGCGGAGACGAAGTGCCACTCGGCAAAGCCCAGAAACGGCAGACGTCGTTGCATCTCGCGTTTGATCCGCTCGCGCTCATCCGGCGCCAGCCCGTCCCACTTATTGATCACCACGACCAGGGCGCGGCCACTGTCGAGCACATGGCCGGCCAGGGTGGCATCCTGTTCACTGATACCCTGCTGGGCATCAAGCACCAGCAACACCACGTTCGCCTGCTCGATGGCCTGCAGCGTCTTGATCACGCTGAACTTCTCGATCGCCTCGTGGACCCGGGCGCGACGCCGCACACCCGCGGTATCGATCAGGGTATAGCGCCTGCCCTCGTGGTCGAACGGGATGAAGATCGAATCCCGGGTCGTCCCGGGCCGGTCGAAGGCCACTACCCGCTCCTCGCCCAGCAGCCGGTTTATCAGGGTCGACTTGCCGACATTGGGCCGTCCGACCACCGCGATCTGGACGCCCCGTTCCGCACCGGCGGGAGCCCTTTCGCCCATGGCAGGCTCCACCTCGGGCAGGCTTGCCAGCACAGACTCGATGAGCGAACGAACCCCTCGTCCCTGGGCCGCCGCAATGGCCTTTGGCTCGCCCAGCCCCAGGGCATGGAACTCGCTGCTGGCACCGAGTGGATCGAGGCCATCGGTCTTGTTCACCACCAGCGTCACCGGCTTGCCGGTACGGCGTAATCGCTCGGCGATGAACTCGTCGCCGGCGGTCAGTCCATCCCGCGCATCCACCAGGAACAGCAGATGATCGGCCTCGTCGATCGCCGCCAGCACCTGCTTCTCCATGAGCGCATCGATCCCGTCCCTGTCTCCACTGATGCCGCCGGTATCGACCACCAGGTAGGGACGGTCACCCAGCTTGCCGATCCCGTACTGACGATCCCGGGTCAGACCCGGCTGGTCGGCGACCAGGGCATCGCGGCTGCGCGTGAGCTGATTGAACAGCGTCGACTTGCCGACGTTGGGGCGCCCCACCAGGGCGATGACCGGGAGCATGCTTTGCCTATTTCGCTGGCACCAGTTTCAACGCTGCCAGGTCACCGTCATCGCCCATCACATAGAGCACACCCTCGGCCACCAGGATGCCGTGGGTGATCGGCGCACTGCCTACCCGGGTACGCCCCACCAACGAGCCATCCTCGGTGGAGAGCAGGTGCACATAGCCCTCGAGATCCCCTACCGCCACGGTATTCCCGAGCACCGCCACATCCGACAGCTGGCGGTTCTTCAACGATTCCTGGCGCCAACGCGCCGAGCCGTTGTCTGCGTCCAGGGCCCACAGAAAGCCATCGGAATCGCTGGCATAGACGTTGTACCGGTCCGCCGCCATGCCGCTGTAGGAAGAGAACTTGCGCCGCCACAGGATCTGCCCGCTGGCCTCTTCGAGAGCCGCCACCTCACCCTGATAGGTCGCGACGAACACCAGCCCACCGAGCACCAGGGGGTTGGCATCGATGTCCGCCAGTCGCTCCAGTTCCGAGCGGCCACTGGGGACGGACACCGTCACATCCCAGCGCACAGCCCCGGTGCGCAGGTCCAGATTGATCAGCTTGCCGCCCGCCATGCCACACAGGACATGGTCGCCGCTGATTACCGGATCGCTGGTACCCCGCAGCGTCAGCACCGGAATCTCTCGCTCGTAGCGCCAGCGTTCCTCGCCCGTGGCGGCATCCAGGCCCTGGACCTTGCCGTCGATGGTGCGAACCACGACCCGCCCCTCGCCAATGGCCGGGCTGGCCAACACCTCGCTGCTCACGGACGCCCGCCATTTGAGCGATCCGTCTGTCTGCGACAGGGCGATCACCTCGGCATCCAGTGTACCAACCACCACCAGCCCGCCGCCGACGCCGGGGCCACCCGAGATCGGCGCATCCAGATCGACCGACCAGAGGGCGCGACCAGTGGCCGCATCCAGGGATGCGACCTTCCCCTCGGCATCGGCCACGTAGATCCGGCCGTCCAGGTAGTGCGGTGCCAGTCGCAGTCGCTTGTCGTCCGAGCCCGCGCCGGTGTCGAGGCTCCACAGGGTTTGCGCGCTGACCTTGGCCACAATGTCGTGCAGTTCTGCAGGCGGATCGATCTCTGCCGGCGAGATCCAGTCCGTGACCGTCGAGCAGCCTGTCAAAGCCAGCACCAGCATGGCCAGCGAAACGCGTAGGTAATGCCTCACTCCGACTTCTCCTCGCTGCCGAGCTCCTGCAGTTTCATGCGCAACAGCTCGCTGTCCGGCGCCGCGAGCACTGCGCGCCCATAGGCCTCGCGCGCGGCCGCCTTGTCACCGCGCTTCATGGCGATGTCGCCCTCGAGCTCCGCCACGGCCGCGGGCATGAATCCCTCGTTCACCGCCTGGAGCCGCTCCATCGCCTGGTCCGGTTTGCCGGTATCGACCAGGAGCCGCGCCAGGCGAACCCGCGCGAGATCGGAAAGGATGGAATCCGGGGCATGGGCCTCGACCCATTCCAGGTCGCTCACCGCCGATGCCGGTTCGCCACCCTGATAGGCCAGTCGCGCCATTTCGAAGGCCGCAAAACTGGCGTATACCGATCCGTCGAACTCGCCCAGCAGGCGCTTGCCCACCACAAGGGCACCTTCACGGTTCCCACCGGCCACCTGGATCAGCATGTTCTCGAACAGGGCTGAGGCTGCCTCCCCCTGCGATTTCTGCCAGGATTTCCACCCCTGCCAGCCGAAGATGATGGCAAAGCCCAACACCACGCCGACGACCACCGAGCGACCGTTCTCGCGCCACCAGTTCTTGAGTGCCTCGACCTGTTCGTCTTCGTTCAGATAGGCTGTCATGTTTCAATCCTTCCTCTGCAGTTCTCGCATTGTGTCATGGCAGATTCCGAGCGGGGGGTTGTACGCCCAGCGTGTGCGAGAGGTAGCCGGCCAAACGGTCCAGCGGAATACTCTCTTGCGGCTTGTCCTCTCGCAAGTGCTTCACGCCCACCTCCCCCTTGCCCAGCTCGTCCTCACCCAGAATCAGGGCCAACTGAGCACCGCTCCGGTCGGCCCGCTTGAACTGCGCCTTGAACCCACCCCCACCGCAATGGGTCAACAGGCGCAACCGGGGCAAGGCGTCGCGCAGACGCTCGGCCAGTGCCAGGCCCTCGCCCTGCGCCGACTCGCCCATCACGACCAGGTAGACGTCGGCGCGCGCGCTGGCAGGCAGCCGATCCCTGGCCTCCAGCAGCGCGATCAGTCGCTCCATTCCCATGGCGAAGCCCACTGCCGGGGTCGGACGCCCGCCCAGCTGCGCAACCAGGCCGTCATAGCGCCCGCCGGCGCAGACCGTCCCCTGGGCGCCGAGCTGGTCGGTTACCCACTCGAACACGGTGAGCGAATAGTAATCGAGGCCACGCACCAGGCGAGGATTGAGCACGTGGGCCACGCCTGCCGCATCCAGCAGCCCGCGGAGTCGCTCGAAATGCCGTCGCGAGTCATCACCCAGATAGGCCTCGAGTACCGGCGCCCCGCCCACCAGCTCGGCCATCTCGGGGTTCTTGGTATCGAGAATACGCAGCGGGTTGCTGTGCAGGCGTCGCCGGCTGTCTTCATCGAGACGGTCGGCATGGGCGGAGAAATAGCGCACCAGCTCATCCCGGTATCGTGCGCGCTCTTCGCTGGTGCCCAGCGTGTTGAGCTGCAACTCCAGGCCTTCGATCCCCAGTTCACGCCACAGTCGCGCGGTTATGGCGATGACCTCGGCGTCGATGTCCGGCCCTGGCATGCCGAAGGTCTCGACCCCGATCTGGTGAAACTGTCGATAGCGGCCTTTTTGCGGGCGTTCGTGACGAAACATGGGGCCCTGGTACCACAGGCGCTGGGTCTGGTTGTGCAACAGACCGTGTTCCAGCGCCGCACGCACACAACCGGCGGTGCCCTCGGGACGCAGAGTCAGGCTGTCACCATTGCGATCCTGGAAGGTATACATCTCCTTCTCGACGATATCGGTGACTTCACCGATGGAGCGCTTGAACAACTCGGTGAACTCAACGATGGGCATACGGATCTCCTCATAGCCATAGCGGCCGAGGATATCGCGCACCCGCGACTCGAGAAACTGCCAGTGAGGGGTCTGAACGGGCAGCACGTCGTGCATGCCCCGGATTGCCTGAATGTTCTTGGCCATATTTATTGCAACCGAGAACGCCCGCGCTGGATAGCGCGGGCGCCAATCCGGAATGAATCCGGAAATCTCAAGGAGTGAGGGTAAACCGTGCGACGTTACCGCGCATGTGGCGCTTCAGGTCGTAGGGTTTGCCGTCGACCCGTACCTCTACCGCGCTGGCATTGCCCAATACCACGTTATAAGGCGGCTTGCCGCCCAGGGTCTTTTGCGTCCCTGACCTCATGATACCGACCAGCTTGAAGCTGCGCGTGCTGTCACGCACATCCACCCAACTGTTTCTGCGAAAACGCAGGGTGACCTGCGGGAGAGCGTCGACCACCTGCTCGACCGCTGCGGCCGGTTCCTGCACCGAAGGTGCGATCTGGGCCATTGCGGGTTCGGCCTTTGGTGCCGGCAACGGCAGCAGCGCACCCGATACGCCGCCAGAGCGTTCGGACATCGATCCGGTGGCGGCGGACACCCCCTTCGTCGCAGCGGCGTTGCCGGCTTCGGCCGGTGACGCTGCGACGGACGCGGGCTGTGTTGCCGCGGGCGCCGCCGGCAGGGGTAGGAGCGCGCCCGACTGTCCGGAAGTGGTGTCGGATCGCGCCGGGAGCAGCGGTGCCAGCCCGGCGGTGGATGGGACAGACTGCGGGGCAGGCGAGGCGGTTTCGGTGGACAGCGACGCAGACGGTTCAGTGGTCTGCGTCGAGCCGCCCTTCCAGTTTTTCAGGTACTGGTCGAGGTAGCCCTGCCACCAGATCAGCGGCAGCCCAATCACGGCCAGCACCACCAGCCAGGTCACCAGTCGGGGCCAACCGCGGCGGGCGGGAATGTCTGCGGCCAGGCCCGGTGACTCGTGCAGCTGGACGCGGTTCTCCTCGTCCGGCCATAGACGGTCGAACTGGGCGAGGACCGACTCGGGCGGCAGGTTGACCGCGCGCGCGTAATTGCGCACGTAACCACGCACGAACACCCGCGCCGGCATCTCCGCGTAGTCGTCGCGTTCGAGTGCATTGACCATGTCCACGGTAAGATGGATCCGCGCCGCCAGCTTGGCCAGGTCCAGGTTGCACGCCGTGCGCGCGGCCCGTAGCCGGTCGCCCAGACCGGGCACCGCCAGCTGTATGCCCTCGTTCTTCTCTTGCTCTGCCATCAGCGCACTCATTGTCTACCACTCCCCAGGAATCTGGCCTGTTCGGAATCGGGAAAGCGTGCACGGAGCTTGATGGCATAACGGGCCATCTGATCCATGTCGCCGAGTTGTTTTTCGGTCCGCACACCGAGCCACAGGGACTCCGCAGTGTCGGGAGCGACCGCCGCGTAGCGCTGCAGGTAGGCGCGCGCGGAAAGAAACTTGTCCTGCTCGAAATTGATATGCGCCATGCGCAGCAGCGCTGGAGCAAACCGGGGATTGCGCCGCAACGCTGCGCGATAGTCGGTTTCGGCCTGTTGCAGCCTGCCCGCCTTCTCGGCGCACGAACCCGCATTGTACAGCGCGATCCAGGGTGTCGGGTACAACGGATTCTCGAGCGCCCTGCGGAAATACCGGTCCGCTTCCTCGTATCGGCCCTGCCCGCACAGGTAGGTCCCCATCGCATTCAGCGCATAGGGGTCGTGAGGCCCCCGTTCGACCGCCTTGCGGAAGGCCTCCCCCGCCGGCTGCATCTGGCCCAGACGCTGATGGACCACCCCCAGCAGGGTATAGCTCGCAGCGAGATTCGGGTCGGCCATGACCGCCTTGCGCGCGTTCTTCAGCGCCTCGGTCAACTTGCCGTCGGCCAGATAGGCGCTCCCCAGTTCGACATACACATCGGCAGGACTCGGGCCGGCCCGCACCGCGCCCAGCTGTCCGGTGGCATCCTCGCCCGCCGGCCCGTCCGGTCGCACGCCTCCGGTTTGGCACGCCGACAGCGCGAGCGCGAAGACCACCAGCAGCGCTCCCCTACGAAACGTCATGAAGCGCCTCCTGTCGCCCGCCCCCGGCCGGCCCGCAGTTGGCGCCGGCTGCGATCCCGCACCCGACCTACCAGCTGCCCGCAGGCGGCATCGATGTCGTCGCCACGGGTCTTGCGGGTGATAGTGATGATGCCAGCGCGCATCAGGCGGTCGCGGAAGGCATCGATTCTTTCCGCGGGCGAGGTGCGGTAGTCGGTTCCGGGGAACGGATTGAAAGGGATCAGGTTGACCTTGGAGGGAACGCCCTGCAGCAATCGAATCAGTGCCTTGGCGTGCGAGATGCTGTCGTTCACGCCATCGAGCATCACGTACTCCCAGGTGACCTTGCGGCGCTTGTCGCCGACGATATAGTCGCGGCAGGCGGGGATCAGCTCCTCCAGCGGGTATTTGCGGTTGATCGGCACCAGCTGATCACGCAAGGCATCGTCCGGGGCATGCAGCGAAACGGCCAGGCTGACGTCGCTGACCTCCTTGAGCCGCCGCAATGCCGGCACCACGCCCGAGGTACTGAGGGTCACCCGGGTCTTCGAGATCATGTAGGCGAGGTCTTCGGTCATCAGGCGCATGGCCGTCACCACCGCATCGAAATTGGCCAGGGGCTCGCCCATCCCCATCATCACCACATTGGTCGGCGGTTTGCCCAGTTCGCGGGTGGCCTGCCAGACCTGTCCAATGATCTCGCCGGCGCTGAGGTTGCGGTTGAAGCCCTGCTGCGCCGTCGAGCAGAAAGAACAGTCGAGGGCGCAACCGACCTGTGACGAAACGCAGATGGTGCTGCGATCCCCATCGGGAATATAGACCGTCTCGATCCGCTGGCCATCGTGCAGCTCGAGCACCCACTTGGTGGTCCCGTCGAGCGAGGGCTGCTCGAATACGATCTCGGGAACGTCGATCAACGTCTCGTCGGCGAGACGCTGACGGAACCCCTTGGGCAGATCGGTCATCTGTTCGAAGTCGGTCACCCCGTGCTTGTGGATCCACTTCAGCAGATTGCGCCCGTGAAAGGGCTTGGCGCCCATCTCCACCGCCAGGGACTCCATGCCCGGCAGGTCGAGATCCAACAGATTGGTAGGTATCGCCTCGCCCATCTCAGATTACCGCGTACGCTCGCACACCCCTTCGGGGAAGAAGAAGGCGATCTCCGCCGCCGCGGTCTCCTCGGCGTCGGAGCCGTGGACCGCGTTCTCGTCCACCGTCTCGGCATGGTCGGCGCGGACGGTGCCCGGCGCGGCCTCCTGGGGATTGGTCGCCCCCATCAGCTCGCGGTTCTTGGCGATGGCGTCCTCGCCCTCGAGCACCTGGACCATCACCGGGCCAGAGGTCATGAAGGCCACCAGGTCCTTGAAGAACGGGCGCTCCTTGTGCACGGCATAGAACTC
>JANTHJ010000067.1 GCA_024762475.1 Chromatiales bacterium
TCCAGTCGGTGCGGCTTGCGCGGGACAAGGTCCGCGAGCTGTTCGAACTGTCGCCGGAGGATGGTGGAGAGGTGCGCTCGCGCAAGGTCATTCGCGGCGACATCGAACTGCGCGACGTGCATTTCCGCTATCCGACCCAGGATCGTCCGCTGATCGAAGGCCTGTCGCTGCACGTCGAGCCCGGCGAAGCGGTGGCCATTACCGGTGCCAACGGCGCGGGCAAGAGCACCCTGATCAACCTCATGTCCGGGTTCGTCGAACCCGACCAGGGCCGGGTGCTGCTGGACCGGCGGGACATTCGCAGCTACGACCTGGAATACCTGCGTGCGCAGATCGGCATCGTGCCCCAGCATGGCATCCTGTTCGAGGGCACCATCCTCGAGAACATGACCCTCTACCGCGAGGGCAAGGCGGTCAAACAGGCGATTCAGCTGTCCCGCCTGCTGGGCCTGGACGAAATCATCGCGCGCCTCCCGGATGGTCTGGATACCCGTGTCGGAGGCGCCGCCGCCGACGCCCTGCCCGAGGGGGTACGGCAGAAGATCATCATGGTGCGCTCCCTGGTGGGGCTGCCGCGGGTCGTCCTGTTCGACGACGCCAATGCCAACTTCGACATCAAGAACGACAACCGCCTGCAGCGGCTGATCGCCCACCTCAAGGGCCGCCATACCCTGGTGATCGTTTCGCACCGTCCATCGTTCCTGCGCCTTTGCGATCGCCAGTTCGAACTGCGCGACGGCCAGCTGCATGCGCTCTCGCAACCCTCGCAGGTCCCACCGCAGATGGCAGGAGGGGCAGCCTGATGGGCGCCGCAGAGGCCACCCTGCCACATGAGGGGCCGGCACGGCGCCCCGCCCCGTTGTCCGAACAGATCGCCGACGCCCTGCGCAACGGCAAGACCGAGGGGCTGCGCTTCGACTCACCCTACGCCAATGCCCTGCTGCCACTGCTGCAGGAGCTGGGCTGGCACAACTATGCCCGGGAGCTGGTGGAGGCACTGCCCCATTTCTCCGACGACATCGACCTGGTCGACCTGCGGAATATCCTCGCATCGCTCGGCTATGCGAGTTCGCCCTTCGAGACCAGGGTGGACGATATCAAGGCCGAACTCTATCCCTGCCTGTTCGTTGGCGATGAGGGCGAGGTGCTGGTGCTGGCCGAACGGACCGAAGAGGGTATCCGCTATTACGACGCCGATCGCGCCGCCGGGGGCGACCGGGACACTCGGGCACTGCACGGCACCGCCTACGCCTTCACAGACACCCATCCGACCCATGGCTTCTCCGACCCCGCCGGCAGCAACGAGCCCTGGTTCACCCAGCTGCTGCAGCGCTTCCGCGGCCTGATCACCCACCTCTTGGGCATGACCTTCCTGATCAACCTGGTGGCACTGCTCACGCCGCTGTTCGTGATGGTGGTCTACGACAAGGTGATCGGCGCCCGCTCTCCCGATACCCTGCCGTATCTGGTCTCGGGCGTGATCATCCTGATGCTGGCCGACCTGCTGATGCGTTACCTGCGTGCCCGCCTGCTCGGCTCGGTGGCCGGAAGACTCGACTACCTGATCGGTGTCGAGACCTTCCGTCAGCTGCTCTACCTGCCGCCACTGTATACCGAACGCTCGACCGTCGCGGCACAGCTGTCGCGGCTGCGCCAGTTCGACTCGGTGCGCGACTTCTTTACCGGCCCCAACGCAGCGATTGCCCTGGAGCTGCCCTTCGCGGTGTTGTTCATCGGGGTGATCGCGCTGGTGGCCGGCTGGATCGCACTGATTCCGCTCGCCATGGTCGTGATCTATGTGTTGCTGGGCCTGCTCTGGTTCCCGCACCTGGACAGCCACACGCAGCGCTCGGGCCGGGCCCGCGCAGACAAGCAGCGCATGCTGATGCAGACCCTGGCCGGGCGCCGCGAGATCAAGGCGATCGGTGGCGAGTCGGTCTGGTGGGAGCGTTTTCGGGAGGTGTCCGGCGAGGCAGTCATGGCCAGCCACCGCACCCACAGCATCAACAACCTGATGCACCATGTCGCCCAGGGCCTGATGACGCTCTCCGGGATCGGGGTGATCGGCTTCGGCACCCTTTCGGTCATCGAGGGCGGCATGAGCGTGGGCGCGTTGATCGCCACCATGGCTCTGGTATGGCGGGTGCTGTCGCCCTTGCAGAGCGGCTTTCTCGCCTTCCCGCGTCTGCAGCAGACCCTCAAGGCCACGCGCCAGATCAATCAGATGATGCGCCTGTCCCGCGAGCGCGACCAGGGCCACTCCGGCCTCATTCTCGACCGTCTGAGCGGACGTCTCCGGGCCGACCGGGTCAGCTTCCGTTACGCCCCCGACCAGGATCCGGCCCTGTTGGGCGTGGGCTTCGAGGCCTCCCCCGGCGAGATCGTGGCCATTGCAGGCAATACCGGCTCGGGCAAATCGACCCTGCTCAAGCTGATCGCGGGCATGTACCAGCCCCAGGCCGGCAGCCTCACCATGGATGGCATGGACATCCGCCAGATCAACGCCATGGACCTGCGCCGGGCCATCGCCTACGTGCCCCAGGAGACCCACCTGTTCCACGGCACCATTGCGCAGAATATGCGCCTGAACAACGCCCTTGCCACCGACCGCCAGCTCCGCGCGGCGGCCGCGGAGGCCGGCATCCTGGAAGAGATCCTGGCCCTGCCGGAGGGCTTCGATACACGCATCGGTGACAGCGCCACCGAACACCTGCCGCCCGGGTTCCTGCGTGCCCTGGCGATGGCGCGCGCCTTCGTCAGCCCGGCGCGCATTCTGCTGCTGGACGAGCCCGGCGCCTCGCTGGACGAACAGGCGGACCGGCGCTTCATGCAGCAACTGAAACGACTGCGTGGGCGACGTACCGTGATCATGGTGAGCCATCGCCCCAGCCATATCCGGCTGGCCGACCGGGCCCTGTTGCTCGAACAGGGTGTCTTGGAGTTCGTGGGCCCACCCGACCAGGTCGTCTCGCGCATGCTGGAGCTAGCCAAATGACCCAGAGCAATACCCTCGCCTCGCCCCGTATCGGCGGTGCCCCGCGTGCCCGCGCCCGCTTCCTCGCCCAGGCCATCGCCCTGGAGGAACAGGGCCCCTCGACCATCGTCCGCACCGCCATCTACCTGGCGATCGGCCTGCTCGTGGCCGCGGTCGCCTGGGCCTGGTCCACCGAGGTGAACGAGGTCGCCAGTTGCCGCGGCGAGGTGGTGCCCGCCGGCCTGATTCACGATATCCAACATCTCGATGGCGGCATGGTGCGAGAGATCTATGTGCGCGACGGCGACCGGGTCCGCCAGGGACAGCCATTGCTGCGCTTCGCTCCCCCCGAATCGCAGACCGAGCTGGACCAGGCACGTATTCGCAAGGCCACCCTCGAACTGCAGGCCGAGCGCCTGCAGGCGATCATCGAGGGGCGCGAGCCGAACATCGATTCGAAGATCCATCCGTTTCCGGATCTGGCGCGCAAACAGCTGACCATCTATCGCGCCCAGCGCGACAGCCACGCCAGCGAGGCCCGGGTGATCGAGGCGCAGATACAGCAGCGACTCACCGAGTTGCGCCGCCAGCAGGCCCAGGTGGGCGGCCTGAAAAAGGAGATCGGACTGCTGGAGGAGCAGGTGAAGATCCGCAGTCGCGGGGTCAAGGGCAAACTGGTCGCACGCACCGAACTGTTGGCTACCCAGACCCGCCTGGCCGAGGCCCAGCGCGAGCTGCGCACCCTGCGCAACGGCATCGTGGTCGCCCGCTCGGCCTGGGAGGAGGCCAGGCAGCGGTTGCTGGAGCTGGAGGCCGGCTTCCGCAAGGACCTGGAGATCGAGGCGGGCAAGGTGGCGGCGCAGCTGGCCGAGGTCGAGCAGACCCTGGTGCGCCTGCAGAACCGCGTCGACCGGCTGCTGGTGCGCGCCCCGGTGGATGGGATTGTCCAGGGGCTGTCGATCACCCGGATCAACGCAGTGGTCCGCCCCGGACAGGTGATCATGCAGGTTGTGCCCGTGCATGACGAGCTGATCGTCGAGGCGCGCATCCCGCCCGACCAGATCGGGCATATCCACCAGGGACAGGAGGCGGTGGTGAAGATCGACAGCTACAATCCCTCGCGTTTTGGCAACGTCAAGGGCGAGGTTGAGCGGATCTCCGCGTCCACCTATCTGGACGAACGGCGCAACCCCTACTATCGGGCCGAGATCCGCCTGCAGCAGAACCACCTGGGGGACGACCCGAGTCGCCTGCGGATCATCCCCGGGATGACGGTCAAAGCCGACATCACCACCGGCTCGAAGACCATCCTGGACTACCTGCTGCGCCCCGTCTCGCGCGGCTTCGCCAATGCCTTCCACGAACGGTAGTCCGTTTCGATACGAGTAGACGCATTTCTCTGCGCGGGCCTCGCTGCCGTTCCGGCCCTTGGTATCTTCCTAGGCACACCGATTCGACCCGCGCGCCAACTACCTAGTTTTTTCCTCGAGAACGACTACTCTAGTTCCTAAAGCAGATTGGATTTACCGGCGAGGCAATCGCTAAAGCGTGTCGCGTCTGCCTGACCGTCAGGGAGGAGGATACGATGCCAACACCAAAGGCTATCAGGCTATACCTGAAACCCACCAAAAAAGGGCTGAAATTGGTGCGCACCAGGCGCCTCAATGCACGAGCCCCTGCGATTCTGGGCGCCGACAAGGCACGGACCTCAAGAGAACTCGACGATCGTATCGGCGTCATGTTGGATGTAGCCGATGCCGAGGGTAACTTGTTGTATCGTCGCCGATTGCCAGAATTCGGTCGTACGTATCTGGAGGCGTATACCGGCGATAAAGAGCAACCATTCATCAGCTCGCGGAAGGCACGACCAAGCCTGGTCACCGTACTTGTGCCGGACGTGCCCGAAGGTGCATACGTCCGGATTCTCGAGCAACTCACAGAGCGCCCTGAGAAGGCAAAGCCACCTGAAAAAGGACCACCATCCCTTAAACGACGCACGTTGTTCGAAGCGGATTTTCGCAAATTGCGGAAGCAGGGAGGTGAGCCATGAGTACTTCGGATGGCTACGTGATCGGGTTGCAGAAAGTCCATGATGCGGGCCCTGCGACCCAAAAACTCAACATTGTGGTTGTCTCAGAGGGCTTCCAGGCCTCCGAGATAACCGACTTTCAAACGCGGGTTGATGAGCTGCTGGAATCAATGTTCGCTCGTCCTCCCTTTGACGAAGAAGAAATCGCCTGTGGATTCAATTTGTTCCGCCTTGAGGTGGCGAGTGACGAGTCTGGAGCTGACGATCCGGATTGTGATGGGGCCGGAGCAGATACCACGGTCGATACCTTTTTCGATGCCTCATTTTGCTGGGACGGTGTCATACGGCGATTGCTGTTCTGCGACTCGGCATTGGTGATCGACACCGTAGACGACTACCTTCCGGAATGGCATGCAATTATTGTTCTGGTCAATTCCCCAATACGGGGTGGGGGCGGTGGTGATGTGGCCGTCCTTAGCACCGGGAGTGGTGATTGGAAAGAGGTCGCCCTGCACGAACTGGGGCATTCGCTGTTTGGCCTGGCCGACGAGTACGACTACTGGCAGGGCTGTGCGAGCGGCGAGACCGATCGGGACAACTACACTGGCGGTGAACCCTCCGAACCGAACGTCACGACAAATACCGATGCCACTACGCTGAAGTGGGCCAGCCTATTGACCGCCGGGGTCGACATCCCCACGATGGCCAACCCCAACTGCAGTTCATGCAATAACGGCGCGAGCCCGGTAGCCGCTGGGACCGTCGGCCTCTTCGAGGGTGCACGTTACTTCCACTGCGGGCTCTACCGCGCCGAGTATCGCTGCATGATGCGGTCTACCGGCGATGAGTTTTGCGCGGTCTGTCAAAAAGAAATCCGAGACGTAATGGCGCCTTTTGCGCACGCCGGTAGCATCACCCTGAATACGCCAAGCATCAATTTCAACGACGTGCCGGAGGGTGTAACAACTATCCGTGCAGCCTCATGGACAGTCGACTCCTGCCTCGATAAGACCTTTCGAGTAACCAGCGGCCCCACCAACCCTGCATTCGGCACTTTCGATGGAAGTGTTTCCGTCTCAGAGGCAGAAGGAGCGGGGCCACGTCAGGCTTACCTGTGGTTTCAATACACGGGCAGTGCGCCAGGCAGTTCGGCCAGTGGCTCGGTGACGATCACATGTGACGAAACGGGCGAGGATTGGACTATCCCCCTCTTGGCCAACAGTGTCGCAAGGCCGACGGTCGTAGTCCAGCTGGTGTTCGACCAATCCGGGAGCATGACTGCACCGACAGCGGATGGAAGGACTCGCGAACAGGTCTTGGCCGATTCGGCCTCTGTCCTAGTCGACCTGCTCTATCCAGACAGCGGTATCGGCATGAACACCTACGATGAGGACCCTCATCCCTTGATGGAGATCGAGGTAGCCGGCCCGGTCGGAGTCGGCTTGGGGCGTCTGCATGCACGATCTGCGATCAGCACTTATGCCGCCAACCCCTCAGGATTGACCGCTATTGGTGACGGCATCGAGCTGGCATGGCAGAAGCTGGATCTGACGAGCGGTTTCGACAGCAAGGCCATGATCGTGTTCACAGATGGAATAGAGACTGCACCCCAGTATGTGGCCGACGTGGCAGCCAGCGTGGTCGACAGCACAGTATTCGCGATTGGTATGGGAAATGCCGATGATATCCAGCCCGCGACTTTGGATGCGCTGACGAACAATACCGGTGGATACATGTTAATGACAGGAATGCTTAGCGCCGACGATGTGTTCCTGCTCAGTAAATATTATCTGCAAATTCTGGCCGGAGTGAGCAACAACGACATCGTTCTCGACCCGGAAGGCACTATTTCTGCCGCGGCCGGTGCTGCGGCACGAATACCGTTCGATGTGGCAGACAGTGATATAGAGTTCACGGCAACGTTGCTGAGCGACATTCCATATGCATTCGAGTATGTGATAGAAGCACCTGACGGCAGCATAGTACACCCAGGCACCGCAGCGGGTGACCCGACGGTAGCGTACGCCGCGAGCGCGCAGTCGATCTTCTACCGCCTGTCTCTTCCGCATGTCACTAGCGATGGAATGGTCAACCGAGAGGGTCGCTGGCATGTCGTTCTGAAGGTCGACTACAAGCGCCTGTTGAACTGGCTACGCGAACACAAGCGCGACCTGTCCCAAGAGCAGATCGCGCATTACCCGGTGCGCTACAGCGTTAGCGTGCAGGCCTACTCCAATCTGCGCATGCGGGCACGGCTACTACAAGACGACCATGGCCCCGATGCCATCTGTACGCTCCGCGCACAACTCACCGAGTATGGCGCTCCACTGAAAGGGGAGGCGACGGTTCATGCCGAAGTTACCGATACCGATGGAAGTAGCCATGTCGTGCCCATGGAGGAAGTTGGCGATGCCGCTTACGAGGCACTACTCGACCCGGCATCGACGGGGGTCGTACGGGCTCGCATTGTGGCTCGCGGACTGAGCTATCGGGATATGCCGTTTACTCGTGAACAACTTGTGAGCGCATCGTTGTGGACAGGGGGCGACCGACCCTGGGAGCCACCACGAGATGATGATGGGCTAGATCGACTCATCAAGTGTTTCTGCTCAGGAAAATTGCTCGACAGTAGACTGATGGCCAGGCTCGAAAAAGCCGGGATCAATGTGAAGTATCTCCGGGAGTGTCTTTGTAGGCGTAGAGGCTCCGACAAGCAAACTCATATCCGGCTAGACCCAGAAATCGTCAAGGCAGTGGACGTGCTGAATAGGCTTGTCCGTTGATCTGAGCCATAGCAGCCACCAGCTGAAATCTTTGGTCACACCACCTTCAGGGACATGTCCTCGAGGGTATTCGCCGCTACCCGGATGCGCATCGCCACGTCCTTGGCCTGCTTGATGATCAGCTCACCGCGGATGATTCGACGCGCGTCCTCTTCGGCCAGCAGCCTTCCGGTCGCCTGGGCGCAGTGCTCGACTACCGCGTCGTACTGATCCTCCACCTGGTCGATCCGCGCCGCGATGAGCGCCGCATCCCTGGCCTTGAGCACCGCGATACCCCGGGCCAGCGCATCGGCCATGTTCAGCAGGATCTCGAGGATGGGCTCGAAGTCGGCCAGCGAGCTCAGCTCCAGCACCTCCGCGTCGATGCGGAAGTGCTTCACCGACAGAGTGATCCAGTCCAGCTGCACGATCATGCGGTAGATGGACTCCTTGTCGTAGGGCGCGATGAACACGTCCAGCAGCTCCTTCATGTTACGGTCCTTGATCCGGCGCGCCGCGGCGGCCTGCTCGCTGATGCTCATGAGCAGCTCTCGGTCATCATGCACACAGGCCCGATGCAGGGTCTCGACCACGCCGCGCGCCATGCGCGCCTGCTCCTCCAGGGCCGCATTGAAGTCGACCTCCTTCGGCAGCAGGTATTTTCGAATGAAGCCCATCATGGTGCGCTCCTCAACAGCAGGTAGAGATAGCTATAGCCCATCCCCAACAGCAGGGACACCGGGATATTGGCCCACCAGGCGGCGACGATCCGCGCCGCAGTCCGCCAGCGCACATGGCGCGGCCGCTCCGCCGCCCCGTTGCCCAACAGGGCAGCGGTTACCACCTGGGTGGTGGAGGTGGGCGCCCCGATATGGGTGGCCAGGGTGTTCACCAGCGCCGCGCTCAACTGGTTGGCCACCGCATGGGTGGTACGGATACGAAACAATCCGAAGCCCAGGGTGCGAATGATGCTCCAGCCGCCGAACAGGGTGCCCAGGGTGATCGCCGAGGCGCATAACACAACGGCCCAGTCGGGAATACTGAAACGCGTGGTATGACCGCTGGCCAGCAACATCATGCCGATGATCGCCATCCCCTTCTGGGCATCGTTGGCCCCATGGGAGAAACCCAGAAAGGCGACGCTCGCATATTGCGAGCCGGTGAACAGCGGCGCCACCCGCCGGTTGAAACGCCGGAAACCGTGCAGAATCAGCTTCATCAGGAGAAAGCCGACCAGAAAGCCGAGAAAGGGCGAGAAGACGAGCCCGGCCACCACCTTTGCCAGCCCCTGCAACGATCCCTCGTGCAGGGCCTGCCAGCCGAGATTGATGTGTGCCGGCCCCACCACATAGAGTCCCGCACCCACCAGCCCACCGGCCAGCGAGTTGGAGGACGAAGAGGGCAGTCCCAGCACCCAGGTCGCGAGGTTGTAGCTGACCGCGGCGAGCAGGGCAGCGACCACCACGGCCTCACCGAGTAAGCGGGGGGCGCCCTCGATCTCCACGAAGGTACCCACCGTATCGGCCACTGCCAGGCCCACCGTGAAAGGGGCGATGAAGGTGAAGATGCCCACCAGCAGGATCGCCACCACCGGGCGCATGGCATGCGAGGCGATGGCGGTCGCCACCATGTCGGCCGCATCGTGAAAGCCATTGGTGAAGTCGTACAGCGCTACTGTGGCCACTACCAGCAGTAGCGGCAGGTCCCAGTCACTCATCCCAGGAGTCCGGGCCCGGACTCCTGGAGTGACCCTCGAGGCGCCGCATGCCGAAGCAACCAGCCCAGTGCCTCCTCGTCTACCTGGGGCCGACTCAGAAAATAGCCCTGAACACCGTCACATCCTTCGTTCTCCAGGAACCGCAGTTGCCCCTCCGTCTCGACGCCCTCCGCGATGGTGGCGATCCCGAGCTTTCGAGCGAGCGCGATGATGGACTGGATAATGGCGATGTCGTCCTTGTCCTCCGGCACACCGTCGACAAAGGAGCGGTCGATCTTCAGGTAGTCGACAGGAAAGCGTTTCAAATAACTCAGGGACGAGTAGCCGGTACCGAAGTCGTCGATGGAGATCCTGATACCCATTTCATGCAAGGCATCCAGCGTCCTGACAGAGGAATCGATATCCTCCATGATCGACCCCTCCGTCAGCTCCAGCTCGAGGTACTGCGCCGGGACGTCATGATGCTCCAAGGCGTTGCAGACCTTGGCCAGCAGGCCCGGATCGCGGAATTGTCGGGAAGAAAGATTGACCGAGACTCTGGTCACTCTCCGGCCGGACCGGATCTGTTGCTGGACGAAGCGGCAACTCTCCCGGATCACCCACTCCCCCACGTCTGCGATCAATCCGGTCTGCTCCAACAAGGGGATGAACTCGGCGGGTCCGACGACCCGGCCGGATGAACATCGCCAGCGGATCAGGCCTTCCACGCAGTCGACCTCCTTGCTCTCCAGGTCGATGCGCGGCTGATAGACCATGTAGTAGCGGTTTCTCTCCAGCGCATAGAACAACTCGCTACGCATCTCCAGGCCACACAAGTCGCCGGCCTCGCTCTGTTGCGAGAAGAACCGAAAGGCGCCTCCGCCCGCCGCCTTGGCCCGATACATGGCGATGTCGGCGTTCTGAACCAACTCAGACGGAACCCCTGCATCGTCCGGATATACGGTAACCCCGATACTCGTGGTCACCGATATAGCCCGATCATCAACAGATAGCGGTTCCTGAAAGGCGCTCTGGATCTTTTGCGCGATGACCGCCACCTCGTCGACACTGTCCAGGGATTCGACGATGACCATGAATTCGTCACCGCCCAGGCGGGCGACGGTGTCGCCTTCACGGGTGATCTGCTTCAGCCGATGCGCGACCGACACCAACAGCCGATCACCTGCCGAATGACCCAGGGTGTCGTTGACTGCCTTGAAGGCGTCCAGGTCCAGAAACAGCAGTGCCAGCCGTTTATCGGTCCGACGGGCAAGCGATATCCCATGTTCGAGCCGATCCAGAAACATCATCCGGTTGGGCAGCCTGGTCAGGGAATCGTGATGCGCCAGCTCATGCAACTCGTCCTGATATCTCTGCACGCTGCCGCGCATTTCGTCGAAGTTCCGAACCAGCTGTCCGACCTCGTCGTTCCCCGCCGGCGGTAGTGACGTCTCGAAGTTTCCCTTGCTGATCTTCTGCGCCGCCCGTGCCAACGCCTTCAACGGTGCGACGATCAGCTTCTCCTGGGAAGAGATGGCAATGATGATGGCCACCAGAAGCACCGTCACGATGAGCACATCGGCGCGCAAGGTAAAGGCGTCGTACTGTCGGTAAATGGGCCGCAGATCGGTCAGGACCTTCAGGTTACCTATGGGTTCGGTATAGAAAACAATGTCGTCAGAGATCTCGACGAGTGCCTCGTCCCGCTTCGGCCCGCTGCGCTCCAGTGGGTACAACTGCAAGCCTTGTGTATCGCGTAACTCGACATGTCGCCAGTTTGGGTGATTCGCCAGCACATTGTCCAGAATGCTGTAGACCTGAGCGATGTCGGAATTCCGCAAGGGATGGACAAGCGCGGTACCAAGTATCTCGACGCGCTTTTTCTCATCGGCTATGTGTTGATCCAGCTGAGCAGCGAGGAACCCTGGCCAGATCACCATCTTCAACCCGACCAACACGAGGATGGCAAGCACCAGCAAAGGAATCAGCAGTTTTACACGGATACCCATAGCGTCATTCTTCGGTGTAGAACGCCTCCAGACCCAGCTCCGCCAAGGGCGCATAGTCTGCCGCAGTAACGGGGCCTACCTGCTGGATAGGCACCCTGGCCAGTATCGCTCTTCCCGATGCGGTTTCCCCAAGCGCCAACAAGGACTGCATGACGCTTTCCCGGACCTTGGGCGGAACGCGCGGATGGGCCGCAATCGGGTGGGATATGACCTCCCGGGTGCGGTAGATCACCCGCAGGTTGTCCCTGACGGCCGGAGGCTGCTGTTCCAGCGTCTTCTGCACCCCTCCGCCCGCAGCGGCCTTTCCCAGTACCACGTTCAAATAGACCGAGCTATGGCTGCGCACATAGCGGGGAACGATGTCGACCCCGAACTTGCGTCTCAGATCGGCCCGGATCATCAGCGAGGCACCCAGTGCATTCGGTGCGGGAAAGGCGACCAACGTGCCTTCCAGGTCACGGACGGAGCGGAGGGGACTGTCTGCGCGGACGACCAGGATCCCAAACAGCTTCCGCCCCACATCGCTGACCAGCGGGATATAACCCTGCGAGCGCTCTGCGCGGATGAAGTGGTAGGGGTTCATATAGACGAAGTCGAATATCCCGGCAGAGAACTGCCTCTCGAATGCAGGGATGCTGTCTGACCCAACCAGCCGAAATTTCAGTCCGGTCCTTTTCTCGATCTCACTGAGTATGGGTTTCCAGATGCTGAGAATTTCAGCCGCATTGAACTGCGGAACGATGCCAAACGTGTAGACCGGCTGCGGTTCCTCCACCGGCCCTGCAGTCGACACCACAGACCCGAGCAGCAGCATCAGGCAGAGGCCTACCGCCAACGGCACATTTCTAAGATGTAACGACTGCACGCATCAGACTCCATACGCCCCCGGCAGCATCGAGTCGATTGGACATCGCCCGATCGACCCGGCATACCGGCCTGTCCCCCGCCCGGCCTTCTGGCCGGGCCATGGCCTAGTCTGCCATTTATTTTCGGCATGGGTCGGATGGAAGTGCCGGGCATCGGCAATAAAAGACCAGGCTGCATACCAGGAACAACTCTAATCGACGGCCACATGGGCCGCCGTGGGGCGCGATGAGGCGAGGCGCATCCGGGCCGCGATGCGACCCGAGCGGCCTTGCGGAAAGCAAGGTACAGCGGAGACGCGCCCGAGACCTGGGGGCAAGGGAGTTTAGGGTCAGAGTAACAATTGCTCCTGGTCTTCCATTGCCCCTGCTTCTTGGGGTGCGCAGGTCTTGGGGCCTCGTTTTCGCGGACTGACCCGCACGCCAGTCAATCGTTCGATCTCGTGCCTGAACCGATCATTGCCGAGTGCCAGGCCTCTGTTCACGGTAACCCGTACCTGGTCGAGTAACTCGGGATCCATTTGTCCCCGGAATGTCGCCCGATAACGAGCAGCACATTCCTGGTCAGTCCGGCCGAGGCCTAACCATAGGTCATGAGGTGTCCACAGGTGTATGGGCTTCGCCTCGGCGTTTGCCGAATAGCTCGACCAGCGATACTGCCCAGGATGTTCAACCATGCCTGCGCGGACTGGATTCAGCTCGATGTACCGTTGGCAAACAAACAGGTAGGGCTCGGCGTCCACGACGCAAGACTTGAAGCGGCCTTCCCAGAGCGTACCGCTACGGCGGTATGCGTGATTGAAATAACGCACGTAGCGGCGTCCGATGCTTTGCATCATGCGAGATAGCCCTTCCTGATCCGAAGGCGTGGCCAACAGGTGAACATGATTGGTCATGAAAACCCAGGCGTGGATGGCAACCCGGAATTTCGTTGCCGCCTCGTCGAGCCAGTTGGCATAGGCCGCGAAGTCTTCCTCGCAGGCGAAGCAGGGTTGACGGTTATTGCCGCGCTGGATGATATGCTGTGGCACGCCGGCGGGGCATGCACGGAGTGGTCTCGCCATGTTCGATCGTCCTTGATCTGGATGGGTGAGGTCATTTAAGCGTAAGGACGGTGTGTTGTGAAGGAGTTTTAACTCTGACCCCAAATATC
>JANTHJ010000068.1 GCA_024762475.1 Chromatiales bacterium
GCATCTTGCGGCGCAAAAGCGCCCATTTCTACGTTGCGAATCTTCGCAATAGCCGGCTATTACGTGCGATCCGCGCCTTGAACTGGGCGCTTTTTCATCACAACCTGCTCGCGCCAGAATTAATCAGAGCTTCCCTAACCGGTACCCGAGACAGCGTGAAGTAGGCACTCAATCGGCTCCATCGTCGCAGTTGTGGATCTTTGTGGTGCATAAATCCGGAGTGGAGTGATCGCCACTGCGCACAAAATTCTTCGGTTTCAAACAGTCTTGCGACGCATTGGCGCAGATTCGTTTACGTGGCATGCGATCTGCAGGTCAAACGTGTTCCAGCGGCAAGCACTGCAAAGGGGGCGCGATGGAAATCGGCATGATCGGTCTCGGACGCATGGGAGCCAACATGTTGCGTCGGCTCGCCGACGGTGGGCATGAGTGCATCGGCTATGACCTAGAAGATGCTAACGTTGCAACGCTGGTAAAGGAGGGCTACCGGGCGACCACGTCGCTGGATGCGTTCGTTGCAGCGCTGTCGCCTCCGCGCGCCGCATGGTGCATGGTTCCCGATGGCGGGCCGACCGAATCGGTGGTCCGCGCTCTATGCGAGCGCTTTGCGCCGGGGGACATCATCATCGATGGAGGAAACAGCTACTTCAAGGACGATGTGCGGCGCGCAGACACGGCGGCCAAATCCGGCATTCATTATGTTGATGTTGGTACCAGCGGGGGCGTTTGGGGGCTTGAACGCGGTTACTGTCTGATGATCGGGGGGGAGGTCCCGGTCGTCGAACGGCTGCAACCGCTGTTCGAAACGCTTGCGCCTGGCATCGGGGCGATAGAACGCACCGCTGGCCGCGCAGCTCAGGATGTATCTCCCGCCGAGCGAGGCTACCTGCATTGTGGTCCGGTCGGCGCCGGTCATTTCGTGAAAATGGTGCACAACGGCATCGAGTACGGGCTGATGCAGGCCTATGCCGAGGGCTTCGATATTTTTCGCAATGCCGCCAGCGATGCGCTGCCGGAGAACATCCGCTACGAATTCGATCTTCCGGAAATCGCTGAACTGTGGCGACGGGGCAGTGTCGTGAGCTCTTGGCTGCTCGACCTGACGGCGATCGCATTGCTCGAGGACCCCGACCTCGAGGCGTTCAGCGGGCAGGTGTCCGACTCGGGTGAGGGGCGTTGGACGGTACAGGCCGCGATCGATGAGGCGGTGCCGGCGCATGTCCTGACTGCCGCCCTGTTCGCGCGTTTCCGCTCGCGCCAGGAATCGAGTTACGCCGATAAACTGCTTTCCGCCATGCGCAAGCAGTTTGGCGGTCACCAAGAGCCTGGCGGCGCCCGATGAACGATCAGCCAATGGAGCAGAACCCACTGATGAGTGGCTCCAGTCAGGAATTGTATCCACAGGCCTGCACCATCGTGATTTTCGGCGGAGCAGGTGACCTGTCCCGGCGCAAGTTGATCCCGGCACTTTACAATCTCGCGCTGGATGGCCTGCTGCCCACCCAGTTCGCCGTGGTTGGCTTTGCCATCGATGCGCTCAGTGACGAGGAGTTCCGCAACTTTGCCCGCGACGGCATTGCTCGATTTTCTCGACGCGCGCTCAGCGAGGAGGACTGGACCGAGTTTGAGCAACACCTGTTCTACCAGCAGGGTGACTTCGGCGAGGCGGCCGACTATGCACAGCTCAAGATTCGTCTTGACGACATAGAGCCTCGATTCGGTATCCCGGGCAATCGGGTTTACTACCTGGCGATTCCCCCGTCTTTTATCGACACCTGCGTGTACGGGCTGAGGGAGGGCGATCTGGTCGCACCGGCAGATCAGGAGCCGCCTTTTACACGTCTGATCGTGGAAAAACCCATTGGCCGCGATCTTTCCAGCGCGCGGGGCGTCAATCAATCCCTGCAGGCCTGCTTTGCCGAACATCAGCTCTATCGTATCGATCATTATCTTGGCAAGGAGACTGTGCAAAACATCCTTGCGATGCGTTTCGGCAACTCGATCTTCGAACCGTTGTGGAACTCCAAGCATATTGATCACGTCCAGATCACCGTGGCGGAGGCCGAGGGTGTCGGCACGCGTGGCGGCTACTATGAAACAGCCGGTGCGTTGCGCGATATGGTACAGAACCACATCCTGCAGCTCCTTTCGCTGGTTGCCATGGAGCCTCCTTGGAGTATGCGCGCCGACGTGATCCGCGACCGGCGGCTCGACCTGTTGCAGTGCCTGCGACCGATGCATGCACAAGACGTCGAACATCACGTAGTGCGAGCGCAGTACGCCTCCGGGTTCTACCAGGGCCGGGACGCACCGGGTTACCGCCGCGAGGAACGCGTTGCGGCCGACTCGACTACCGAAACCTATGTTGCACTGCGATTGTTCATCGACAACTGGCGATGGGCTGGGGTGCCCATCTACCTTCGTACCGGCAAGGCGATGCCGAAGCGTGTCAGCGAGGTGGCGGTACAGTTCAAGTCCGTGCCGCACATGCTGTTCAATAGCGACACCGATCATCCCTTGGAACCGAATGTTCTGGCGCTGCGCATTCAACCGGACGAGGGCCTTGCATTACGCATCGGCACCAAGCTGCCGGGGCCCAAGGTCCGAATCTATCCGGTCAAGATGGACTTTCGCTACGGGTCCACTTTCGGTGACCAGTCGCCAGAGGCTTACGAGCGGCTATTGCTCGACGTGATGGCCGGCGACGCCACCCTGTTTATGCGTGACGATGCGGTCGAGGCTTCGTGGCGCTGGATCCAGCCCATTCTGGATGCCTGGGCGGCCAGCGGCCAGCGCTGGCTTCCCGAGTATCCTGCCGGCACCTGGGGTCCGATCGAGGCGGACCGCCTGATCCATGCCGATGATCGTGCCTGGCGGCAGTTGTAGGGGGCGACCTCATCATGGAACGTTCCGCGGAAAATTTCATCGACCCGGTCGAGATCGAGCGCGAACTGGCCGAGATCTGGGCGGTGATCGACGGGCAGCAGACCGATGGTGGCACTGTCACGCGGGCCTCGATGTCCAACGTCATGATCTTTTGTGACGGAGAGGAGCAGGCGCACGACGCCGCTGAACGGATCCCGCGTCTGGTGCTGCATCACCCGGCGCGCGTGCTGGTGCTTGCCTTGGTCGAGGGCCAAGCCAGCAATGGCGTGCAGGCCTGGGTTACCGCGCACTGCCGACGTACCAGTGACGGTACCCAATTGTGCGCTGAGCACATCGAGCTGCGCTTTCGCGCGGCTAGCGCTGAACGTGCGGCGTCAGTGGTGCGTTCGCTCCTGATCAGCGACCTGCCTTGTGCTCTGTGGTGGCTGAGCGCCCGCCCGCCGGCGCTGACCGACGGCGTGTTCGACGTCTTTGCTCCGATGGCGGAGCAGGTGATCTATGACAGTACCGGTTGGGCCGATCCGCCACGCGGGGTGCGCGCGATGAGCCAGTGGTCAAAGAACCACCGCGCCGTGATATTCAATCTGGCCTGGCGCCGGCTCAAACCCTGGCGCCGAATCCTGTCGCAGACGTTGGCGCCGACGGTGATACCCGGGGCCCTGCAGCGTATCGACAACATCGAGTTACGCCATGGGCCGCACGCGCTGCCTCTGGCCTGGCTGCTTCTGGGGTGGCTGGCCTCGCGCTTGGGCTGGCAGCCCAAGAAGGGCGTGGCGAGATCCGGCAACCGGCTCGACTGGCAGTTTGAATCGCCGGCGGGGGAGCTTCGGATCACAGCGCATCGCAACGACCAGGGTCCGGCGCACATAGAAGAGATGCGCATCGGCTGGCAAAGTGGTGCCGGGAAACCAGCCGGTTACGCCGATTACCGGCAAGAAGGTCACCACATCCGTCATTTCCCCGGAGAGGAAACCCTGCGTCCCTCGTCCATTCCCGCGCTTGACCTGCACCTCGAACAGATGGTCGCCGCACAGCTCGCACATCGTGCCGGTGACACCCTCTTCACCGAATCACTGGCGTTGTCCGAAGCGATGGCGCGAGTGGTCAAATGGGCCGGCACTTAGAGAGCCTCTGATCAATTCGCAACACGGCACCTGGCGGCGCAAAATCGCCTATTTCTGTGTTGCGGATCCTCGCAATAGCCGGCGACAAGATGAATCGCGAAGCGAGAGAGGGTTGCCTGGGGAATTAACGTACAGCGTGGGCCGAATGGCGCGGTTTACGCAGCGGTGGGACTACCGGCTGCGAAGCAGCTTGCGCAGCCGGGTCCAGGAGCGACTGTTGATCACATTCGCGGCCTCGACCCAGCCGCGGCGCGCCTGCGCCGCGCCATGACGCAGCAGGCCGAGTTGGGCGGTGCTGTGGGCATCGCTGGAGATGGCCAGCAGCACGCCCTGTTCGATGGCGGCGCGCGCCAGCTCGTCGTTCAGGTCGAGCCGTTCGGGCTGCGAGTTGATCTCCAGGGCGACGCCGATCCCGGCGGCGTGCGCCAGTACCCGATCGATATCCAGGTCGTAGGCGGGCCGGCGCCCGATCAGCCGACCGGTGGGGTGGGCGATGATATGTACCTTGGGGTTGTCCATCGCCCGCAGCAGGCGTTGGGTCTGTTTCGTGCGTGACAGGCCGAATTCGGAGTGGATGGCCGCGACCACGATATCGAGCCGGGCCAGCGTCTGGTCGGGCAGGTCGAGCCGTCCATCGTCGAGGATGTCGACCTCCACACCCTTGAGCAGGCGAAAGCCCCGATGGCGCGCGTTCCAGGCGTCGATCGCCTCGATCTGGCGGGCCACGGCCTCGGCATTCTGCCCATGGGCGACAGTCAGATGGTGGCTATGATCGGTGATCGCCAGGTATTGGTGGCCCAATGCGCGCGCCGCGTCGGCCATCTCATCGAGGGAGGCGCTGCCGTCGGTGGCCGTGGTATGGCAGTGCAGGTCACCCTTCAGATCCTCGAGCGTGATCAGCTCGGGCAGCTCGCCGGCCAGCGCGGCCTGCAGTTCGCCGCGGTCCTCGCGCAGCTCGGGGGTGATCCAGGGCATGCCGAACTGGCGGTAGATGGCCTCTTCGGTCTCACCCCCCAGGCGCCGGTCGCCGCGAAAGATGCCGTATTCGTTGATCTTCAGTCCCTGCTCGCGGGCCATGCGGCGCAGCGCGATGTTGTGCGCGCGCGACCCGGTGAAATAGTGCAGCGCGGCACCGAAGCTCTGTTGCGGCACCACGCGCAGGTCGACCTGCAAGCCGGTGTGGCGCAACACCACCGAGGCACGGGTGTCGCCATGCGAAAGGACGCGCTCGACCGCCTCGTGGGCGATGAAGGCATCGCTGACCGCGCTGTTGGGGGCAGCGGTCACCAGGATGTCCAGGTCGCCGACCGTCTCCTTCCAGCGCCGATAGCTGCCGGCGACGACCACCTCATCGACCCCCGCCTGCTTCGCCAGGTAGCTCCGCAGGGCCTCGGCCATCTCCTCGACCTCGGCACGCAGAAAGCGCCGGGTGCGCCGGTCGAGGGCCTCGATCTCGCGCAGGATGTTCTGTTCGGTCTTGGCGCCGAAGCCCGATAGCTTCTGCAGGCGTCCTTCGCGCGCCGCCTTTTCCAGATCCCGCAGGTTTTCGATACCCAGTTGCTCGCGCAGTCGCTGGATGCGCTTCGGGCCCAGTCCCGGTACGCGCAGCAGCTCGGCCAGGCCGCGGGGCACGGCGCGCCTGTGCCGCTCCAGGGTGCGCAGGCGTCCGGTCTCCACGATCTCGCGGATCTTGGCGGCCAGCTCATGGCCGATGCGCGGCAGCGCCTCCAGGTCCTCTCTCTTGGCGACCATCTGCGCCAGGTTGCGGTCGAGGCCACGGATCACCCGCGCGGCGTTGCGGTAGGCGCGGATACGAAACGGGTTCTCCTCGCCCTCGACCTCCAGCAGGTCGGCCAGTTGGTCGAAGATGGCGGCGATCTCACCATTGGTGACGGCCATGTTCAGGCCCTTCCCGGGTAGAGCTTGGCGTAGGCCTTGGGGTCGAGCAGCTGACGGATATCGACGAAGCTCCCGCTTGGCATCTCGCACAGCCGTGGCAGCACCGACAAGACCTTTTCCGCTGCACGGTTGGGACCGGGCATCGCCTCGGTGCCCCGGGCATCACGCAACCGCTGCAGGGCAGGGAAGGCCTCGACATCGGCCTGTTCACACAAGTAGTCCATCATCCCGGTGTCGATGATGCCGGGTGCCAGCGCGCTGATGTGAGTCTCAGGGAACTCATGGGCGTAGAGTTTTGCCAGCATATTGAGCCCTGCCTTGGACAGGGCGTAGCCGCCCCAACCCTTGTTGCCGAGGATCGAAGCACCGGAGGAGATCATCACCACTTGGCCGATGGGGCGTCCCCAGTCGTGCAGCCAGTCCATGACGGCCTTGTTGGCCCACAGGTTGACCTCCATGATCTGCTTCGCCTCGTCCATCGGGAGCCGGTGCAGCGCCTCGATGCGGCCGAGTATGCCGGCGTTGAGCACCACCAGGTCCAGGCGGTCCAGGTCGCTGAGCAGCGAGGCGAGCCGAGCGGGCAGGGCGGTGTAGTCGGTCAGGTCGCATTGGACCTGACGCAGGCCGGACAGATCGGAGGCACGGCGGCTGCAGCCGTAGACACGGTTTCCGGACGCCAGCAGGGTTTCGGCCAAGGCCTGGCCCAGCCCTGAGCTGGTACCGGTGATGAACGCGGTGGTCGGCTGCATTTGGCCTCCTGTTCGCACAGTCTCAGGCCATCATTTTGCGACGCCAGGTCGGCCAACGCCAGGGGCCGTTCCGCTCAGTCCTCGATGAAGGAGCGGGCCACCACGTTGATCAGTGGGTCGAACAGGTATTGGAAGAAGGTGCGCTCGCCGGTCTTGATATAGGCCTCGGCGGGCATCCCTGCGACCAGCGAGAGATGGTTGGCCGCCAGATCCTTGATGCCCTGATCGGAGACCTCGATGATGGCCGCATAGTAGGGTTGGCTCTTGGGGTCATTCTCGTCGCTGACCGCGTCGGCCGAGAGATTGATCAGGCGTCCCTCGATCTTGGGTGTCTCGCGCGTCTTGAAGGATGAAAAGCGGATCTCCACCGGCTGGCCGACGGCCACCCGATCGATGTCGACGGGCGAGACCTTGGCCTCTATCACCAGGCGCTCGTGCTGGGGCACGATCTCCATCAGCTTCTGGCCCTTGGCCACCACGGCGCCGATGGTATGCACCGACAGGCCCAGCACCCGGCCAGCCTGTGGCGCACGAATAGTGGTGCGGGCCAGGGTATCCTGCAGGGCCTGGCGCTGTTGCACCAGCTCGAACAGTTTTCCCTGGACATCGTTGAGTTCGGTCGCGATCTCGCGCTGAAAGTCCTTTTGCAGCTGGAGTGCCTTGAGTTCAGCCTCGACCATTTTGGCCTCGGTCTCGGCGATGCGCGCTGTCAGCTCGCCCAGCTTGCCGCGGTTGGTGGAGACCTCGCGGCGAATCTCGCGCACCTTGCGTTTTTCGATGTAGCCCCGCTTGGAGAGAGACTTCAGATCCTTCGATTCCTCGGAAAAGGACTTCACCAGTTGCCAGGCAGCATGCTTTTGTGACTTGAGCCCCTTCAGTTGCGACTTCAGCTGATCTGCCTGTTTCTTATAGAGGGCGATCTCGTTTTCATACGCCTGCTGGCGCACCTGGAAGATCTGGTCCTGCACGGACATGGCCTCGCGGGCACGCTCGTCCTTTTCGGCAAGTGCGAGAAGCTCGGATGGATATTCCACCTTGTCTCTTCCATCGCGCTGTGCGAGCAGGCGTGCCTCGCGCGCCAGCGCCAACAGGTAGCGCCCCTCGGTGGTCTCGAGCTGCGCTCGCGCCTGGGTGTCGTCCAGCACCATGACGATCTGGCCGGCCTTTACCTGGTCGCCGTCACGTACCGGGATTTTCTTGACGATGCCACCTTCGAGGTGCTGTACCGCCTGGCGTTTGCTCTCTACCGACACCTTCCCCGGCGCCAGCGCAGCGCTCGAGATGGGAGCGAGCGCCGCCCAGGTGCCGAAGCCGAAGAACACCACCGCGATGAGGATGAAGCCGAATCGCCGGTAGTGGGTGTCATCGGTGATCTTGTCCTCGAATGGCGAAAACGGCTTTGCCGGAAGCAGCTGCTGCTGATTCATGAAGATCGCTCGCTTCTTGCCATCGCCTGATCTTCCCGGCGGTCACGTGGGATGGCTGCGCCGCCGCCGCTGAGCAGGGCCTTCACGTTATCGCCGTGATCATAGGCCACCAGTTCGCCGTTGTTCAGCACCAGGATCTTGTCCACCAGCTCTAGGATGTTGTTGCGATGGGTCACCACGATCACCGTCGAGCCTCGCTTCTTGAGTTCCTTGATGGCCTTGGCGAGTGCCCGGTCACCGAGGGTGTCCAGGTTGGAGTTGGGCTCGTCCAACACCACCAGCTGTGGCGATCCATACAACGCCCTGGCCAAGCCGATTCGCTGCCGCTGGCCGGCAGAAAGGGTGTTGCCGCCGATCTGGGTCTTATAGCCGTCAGGAAGCTGCAGGATCATTTCATGCACCCCGCCCGCAGTGGCTGCGGCGATCACCTCGCGCGGATCGATCTGACCGAATCGGGCAATGTTGTCGGCTACGGTGCCCTCGAGCAGTTCGACATCCTGTGGCAGGTAGCCGATGTGCTGGCCCAGTTCTTCGCGGTTCCAGTGTGAAATCTCGGCGCCATCGAGGCGGATCGAGCCATGTACTGTCGGGTGCAGGCCCAGTATGGCGCGCACCAGGGTGGACTTGCCCGCCGCGCTGGGCCCGATGACGGCCACGGAAGTGCCTGGCTCGATGGTCAGGTCGATGTTCTTGAGGATCGGCACCTTGGCCCCCACGGGCATCACCGTTGAATGCTCGAAGCGCACCTCGCCCTGGGGTGGTGGAAGAGACATGGGCACATCGAAAACGGGTTGGGCCTCGAGCAACTCGTGCAGGCGGCCGTAGGCCTCGCGCGCCGAGAGGAAGCTCTTCCACGAGGCGATCATCTGGTCTACCGGAGAGAGCGCCCGTCCCAACAGCAGCGAGCCGGCGATCACAGTGCCACCGCTGATCTCCCCCTGAATCGCCAGGAAGGCCCCCAGCCCCAGCATGACCGACTGCATCATCATGCGAAAGGTCTTCGAGGTGGTGGCCAGCACCCCGCCTCTTTGACTGGCCTTGACCTGCAGGCCGAGCAGTTCGTCCTGACGTTCCTGCCAGCGCTCGCGCAGCCGGGGCAGCATGCCCATCGCCTGGACCACCTCACTGTTGCGAAGATTGCGCTGGGTATCCTGGTTATTGGCGATTTGCAGCTTGTTCGCCTCTTTCAGGTGCTCGCGCGTCGCCCGCTCATTGGCCATTGCCAACCCGATCAGGATGACCGCCGCAATCAGGCCCACAGTGCCAAGCAGGGGATGGAACAGGAACAGAAGCGCCATGTAGATCGGCAGCCAGGGGGAGTCGAAGAGTGTGAGCAGCGCCCGTCCCCCCAGGAACTGACGCAGGGTCAACAGGTCGTTCAGTGGTTGCGTGGTCGAGACATTGCCCCCGGAGGCCAGGGTCTGGCCGAACAGCGATTCGAACACCCGTGACCCCAGCATTTTTTCGAGGCGACTGCCGGTAACGATGAGGACCTGGGAGCGGACCCACTCCAGGCTGCCCATCACGAGGAACAGGAACAGCAGCAGCAGTGACAGCATCAGCAGCGTCGATTCGCTGTTGCTGGACAGCACCCGGTCGTAGACCTCCAGCATATAGAGGATCGGCGCCAGCATCAGGATATTGATGAAGAAGCTGAATACGCCGGTCGAGACGAAGGAACTGCGCGAAGCCGCCAGCGCCTGGCGCAGTTCCGGCTTGTCCAGGGAGTTCTTGTCGTTGGATGTAGCCATGCGTCAACGACCTCTTGGGGCACGGTGGCAGTGGACGCAAGCCAGGGTAAGACTCGCCGAGTCAATCCGGGCGTTCGCCAGTGCGATCTCGCTGCCTGGCGATAGCCATTTTGGGAACGGCCCCCAAAGCTGACCACCCTCGGCGGCTTGCGACTGTCGCTTCTGGATCATCCTGATCTGAGCTCCGTTGTGGAGCACGAGGTGGCTCGCGCTCTGACCATTGGGCGATCTTCTCTTAACTTGGGCTTCCATGGCAAAAACGCAGAAGCGCGTGGAGTTCTTCGACCCCAACCGGGAGATCGCGCCTGACTTCCCTGCATGATTATTGCCAATGAGCGCGCCAGGTCAACTGTCCGTTTTCTTTACATGGATGGAAATCAGCGAGCGACCAGCAAAGAGGCCACAACACCATAGAGGGGTGGTCCCCATCGACCCTTAGGGAGCCTCTGATTAATTCTGGTGCGAGCAGATTGTGGCGAAAGATCGTCCAGTTCGAGGCGCGAATTGCCCGTAATCCCCCAAGGGGCCCTCTCTCGCTTCGCGATTCACCTTGTAGCCCGCTATTGCGAAGATTCGCAACGAAGAAATGGGCGATCTGGCACCGCAAGATGCCGTGCCATGAATTGATCAGAGGTTCCTTGGCGCTGTGGGCTGTCGCTACACATGATTGGCTGGAATGCCGAGCTCTTCGGTTGCCAGCCAGAAGCGCATGAACTCGTGTCCGTATTCTTTACAAGCAACCTGAAGATGTTCCGATACATAGCGCCAATGACCCCTGTCGATGAGGAGCAAGTCTGCACTCGACTGTAAAGCCCCAAGCTCCGGGGGTGGTCGGATTGTTCATTTATATCAACTACGTACGGACTCCGTCACGACTCGAGGCCTTCTTCCGCCCGCACGGTTGCTTCTCGGAATGTATTCCTTTGGCATCTTTGTTGCTTGCTCGCTTGGATAGGAGTGCTCGATTGGACTTAGGCGACCGAGCGGACTTGATGTTCGATAAGACGTCCCGCGCGCCACTTCGGCGGAGTCATGTACTCGGTACCACGTCGCGTGTGCTCCTGTTTCTTGAAGATCTAGTCGAGATTTGGTGAAAACTGGAGAAAATGAAATGAAAAAACTCGTTATACAAGCGGCCCTTATTTTGGCTGCCGTGCCGGGCGCCGCGTCAGCGGCTTTCCAGATCCCTGAGCCGAGCATGCTGCCGCTGCTTGCTCTTGGTCTCGTGGGCGCCGCGGTGCTTCGTCACAAGCGCAATAAGTGATATCGGAGCGGGACCGGCCCTGCGTGGGCTGGTTTCGCTCTGCTTCCTCCGATCACTGGTCAAGAATAATTTCTCCCAACTTTTTCTAGAGTGCCTGCGACGGATGCTGGATAAGGATGTGTTGGCAGCGTTTCTAGCTCCAGCCAAGTCAAGGCAATCAAGGATCGAAATAGGCAATAATTATGGCTAACGTACGCGTCACGAACCCCGCCCTCGGTACCGACCTCAACTCTCCCAGCTACTTGGATGTCACCTTGACGGGGACGTCGTTGCCCGACGGCACCTACGATGGTTATTGCCTCAACGCCTATCAGGTTATTAGTACCCCGGACTACTCGGTTGATGGGGTCTACGATGGGCTCGACCCAACTGGATATGCGAACGCGGGTGTCAAAGATGATGACGCGCCGCAATCTCCCCCCACGCAGGACCAGATTGACAAGGTCAACTGGATTCTGGCGCAAGATTTCGCCGGGAATGGGCAATACAGCTATGGTCAGGTCCAAGCCGCTATATGGCATGTGCTCGATTACGAGTTGACACTCACGGACGAGCAAGGAAATCCGGTCCCGAACGGAGATGCTCTGCTGGAGAGTCAATGGCCATTTTTGATGCCGGGCGTTCCGTACTCGGCAGCGGCTGCAGATGAGTTCCTTTATGGAACTGATCCGGGTATCGGTGTGATCGGGGATGGGGGACTGGATGATCTGCTGAAGGAACTCCAGGATGCCGTCGACGCGCTAGCGCCTGGACAGTCTCTCGCCGATACGCTGCCAGAACATTTCTCGACAGCGGTAATTGACCCGCAGAATGATGTTCAAGCGATCATTATTCCTTTAGCCGCCCTGGGCGATACCGTTTTTGTTGATAACAACGCCAACGGCGTTTATGACGCGGGCGATGCAGCCAAAGCCGGTGTGACCGTCAAGTTGCTTCATGCCGATGGGTCTCCAGTAACCGATGGCCTGGGTAACGCCCTGACAAAGGTTACGGACGGCAACGGTGAGTACTGGTTCGAAGGGCTGCCCCCCGGTGACTACAAGGTCGAGTTTGAACTGCCGGCGGGATACGCGTTCACGACGAAATCAGGTGACCCTGCTGAAGCAACCAACAACGATTCGGACGCAGATCAGGCTACAGGGCAAACCGGCGTCATAAGCCTCGGATCGGGTGAGGTCGAAGGGGACATCGATGCTGGCCTTGTGCTCGAGCAGAATGCCAGCATTGGTGACACCGTGTGGGAAGACACCGACGGTGACGGTATCCAGGATGCCGGGGAGCAGGGCATTCCGGGTGCGACCGTCAAGCTGTACACCTGCGTGGACGATGGCAATGGCAACCAGGTGCCGGGTACGCTGGTGGCCACCAAGACCACTGACGACAACGGCAACTACAACTTCACCGGGCTGGCCCCGGGCGAGTACATCGTCCAGTTCATCACCCCGGGCGGTTACGAGCAGACCACCGCCAACGTGGGCGACATTGACAGCATTGACTCGGACGCAGGCATGGGTGGCCTGACCGGCTGCTACACCCTGAACTCGGGCGATGTGATTGACACCGTGGACGCGGGCTACTACCAGCCGGCGAGCCTGGGCGACTATGTCTGGGAGGATAGCAACGGCAACGGCGTGCAGGATGAGGCGAACACCGGTATCGAAGGTGTCACCGTCAATCTCAAGGATGGTGAAGGCGACATCATCCAAACCACCACCACCGATGCCACCGGTCGCTACGACTTCAGCAACCTGAAGCCGGGCGACTACAGCGTCGAGTTCGTGGCCCCGGCCGGTTACAGCTTCACCAGCCAGGACCAGGGGGGTGACGATGCCCTCGACAGCGATGCCGACCCTGTGACCGGCATGACGGTGCAGACCACCCTGACCTCGGGCGAGAACGACCTGAGCTGGGATGCCGGCATGGTCAAGGCGGCCAGCATTGGTGACACTGTCTGGGAAGACAAGGACGGCGACGGCATCCAG
>JANTHJ010000069.1 GCA_024762475.1 Chromatiales bacterium
CTGATCGATCCCGACCGGGGCAGCATCCGTATCGATGGCATCGACATCCGCGAGGTCACCCTGGCCAGCCTGCGCCGCCAGATGGGCCTGGTGGCGCAGCAGGTGCTGCTGGTCGATGGCAGCGTGGCCGACAATATCCGTTATGGCCATCCGCTGGCCAGCGATGCCGAGGTGGGCGCTGCCGCCCGTGCCGCACATGTGGACGAGTTCGTGCGCGAGCTGCCCCAGGGCTATGAGACGCCGGTAGGAGAGGGTGGGGTGCGCCTGTCCGGCGGTCAACGGCAGCGCCTGGCCCTGGCCCGCGCCCTGCTCACCGATCCGCCCATCCTGCTGCTGGACGAGGCCACCGCCATGCTCGATGCCGAGGCCGAGGCACGCTTCGTCGAATCCTGTCGCGAGATCTTTGCTGAGCGCACCGTCCTGCTGATCACCCATCGCCCCGCCACCCTGGCGCTGGTCGACCGGGTGGTGGAGCTGGGCGGGTGATATTGTTAATGTGAAAACAGGCGGCATCCGGGAAACACCGGTGGTCGACCCCGGATTGCGCTTCGCTCTATCCGGGCTACGCTTGATCGGATTCTCCGGTTTGATGTGGGAGGGCCTTCAGGCCCGATGGGGTTTCGTCGCGGCTGAAGCTACTCCCACGGCTTGAAGGGCACAGACATATTTCCACATTGAATTGGGGCAGAGGATGACCTATCGCATCAAACCGCAGGTGCTGTTCCAGGCGGTGGCCGACGAGCTGGTGCTGCTCGATCCCGAATCGGGCGTCTATTTCACCCTGGACGCGGTGGGGCGGCGCATGCTGGAGCTCTATCGCGAGCACGACGGTTCGCGCGAACGCACCGTCTCGGCCCTGCTCGAAGAATACGACACCGATGCCCAGACCCTCGGCGATGACCTGGATGCGCTGCTGCAGTCGATGGAGGCTGAGGGACTGGCCGAGCCCGTCACGTCCGACGCATGAGACAACGACCGACCGCGGGGGATCTCGGGCGCTTCGCCGAGGCCTGGATCACCCTGGCCCAGGTGGACCTTGTGGTGCGCTTGGCGCCCTACCGCTGGTGGCGTCGCTGGCTGCAGGCCGGCAACGGGTCGATGGCTGAAGATGCCATCGCGCCGGCCCGTCCCCTGGCACTGGCCGTGGAGCGTGCCGCCCGCCGCCATTGGGCCCACATGAACTGCCTGCGCCGCAGCATCGCCCTGCGGCACCTGTTGCGGCGGCGCGGCATCGCCAGCCGTCTGCACCTGGGGGTCCGCAGCGGCGAAGGCATGCCCGAGGCCCATGCCTGGGTCAGTTGCGCCGGGCAGGTGCTCAACGATGCGCCGGATGTCGCCGAACGCTATGCCGAGCTGAGCGATGAGGCGGGTGCGCGGCTGGTGAGCGGGGGGCGAGTGGACGGGTAGGATGTGGGTCCACCCCTCACCCCAACCCTCTCCCCTCGGGGAGGGGAGAGGGGGCAACAGGGAGGCGGTGCGGCCGACCACTACACACTACATTCCCCTCGCGAAGAGAATGGGTAGATGCGGAACGGCGGTGGCACCGTCGAGTGGCTCCCTCGCCCCCGCGTGCGGGGGAGAGGGTTGGGGTGAGGGGGATCACCTCGAGATTGGGCCAGGCGCCGCTTTCCCGATAAACTCTCCGCCAATTTAGAGCATTCCCCAGCACACCAAGGAAGGCACTACCCATAACATGCAAGCCAAGCTCCTCAGCGACAAGCTCCTGCTGGCCCTGCTCGCGCTGGTGGTCTGGCTGCCGCTGACCGTCGGGGCGGACCGTGCCGAGGGCATCGTTTTCTTCTACGGACTGACCGCCCTGTGGGCCGGGCTGATCCTGCTGGTCTGGCTGGTCCAATACGCCCGTGGGCAACGGCGGGTTCCGCCGGCGGCACGACGCGCCTGGCCGGCGCTGCTCCTGCTGGCCTGCTGGGTCGTCTACATCCTGCTCCAGCTCGTCCCCATACCGCTGGAGTGGGTGGCCGCGCTCTCGCCCAAGGCGGCCTGGGTACACCAGCTCACCTACCATCCGGGCGGCGACCGTGCCTGGGCGACCCTGTCGGTCAACCCCTTCCGCACCCTGGTGGGGCTGCACCGCACCCTCACCTACGTATTGCTGTTCCTGCTGGTGCTGCTGCTGGTGCGTCGCTTCACTCATCTGCGCTGGCTGCTCGGCGCGCTGGTGCTGGGCGGGACCCTCACCGCTGCCATCGGCCTGACCGGCTATCTGCTCGGCTGGAAGTCGATGGCCGACGGCGGGGTGCTGCATGCGACCTTTGGGAATCGCAACCACCTGGCCGACTTTCTGACGATGAGCATCGCCGCCGGGCTGGGCCTGTTGCTGGCGCAGCTCGGCAGTGGCGGCGAGCCGCTGGGGCGCAAAGAGCGATTGCGCCAGGTGCTCGACTGGGTGCTCAGCCCCAAGATGCGCCTGCGCGGCTATCTGCTGCTGATGGCGTCGGCGATCATCCTCACCCGCTCGCGCATGGGCAATGTCGCCTTCTTCACCAGCATGCTGGTGGCCGGTGGCATCGGCCTGCTGCTGATGCGCCAACGCAGCCGCGGCATGGTCGTGCTGCTCGCGAGCCTGGTGGTGATTGATATCTTGATTGTGGGATCCTTGATCGGCCTGGATCGAGTAGTAGAGCGACTCGAAAAGACCTCTTTGGCGACACAGCATCGCGATGAAGTATTTCTCGATACGTTGACCTATCTGGAAGATTTTCGTCTCGTTGGCTCAGGGCTGCACACGTACCGAGATGTCTTTCAATTGTACAAAGGGGATTATTCGCCTCAGACATGGGCTCGAGCGCATAATGACTACCTCCAGTTCTTGGCGGAGGCGGGAACCGTTGGTGCCTTGTTGCCTGGTCTTTTTGCTGCCGTTACGTTTGGAGTGGGATTGCGCGCTTTGCGCCGGCGAATCCCGTGGGCGGTTGGGGCTGGATTCGCCGTGCTGATGAGCAGCATTGCCCTGTTCATCCATAGCTGGGTGGAATTCAATCTTCAGTCGATTGCCAATGCGAGTGCTTACATAATTGTCGCTGGCATGGGCTGGGTGGCCTGTTGTCTGCCCGTCGAAGAACCACCGCCGCGGCGTACCCAACGACGCCGTCGCCGTCTGGTGGCCATCGTCGGTGGCCTCTTGTTGCTGGTCCACCTGGTGGGGGTGGGTCGTATCGTGGTGGCCGATCGCATCACCTCCCACAACAAGGCCCTGCTGGCGCACTGGAAGGGCCGGGGCGATGTGGCGCCCCAGAGAATGGCCGATGCCCT
Source organism: Chromatiales bacterium (assembly GCA_024762475.1). Lineage (GTDB taxonomy): Bacteria > Pseudomonadota > Gammaproteobacteria > Chromatiales > Chromatiaceae > MONJU. The sequence continues at coordinate 3,274 of JANTHJ010000069.1, forward strand.
CGACCGGCAGTTGCTCGCGATACGCCTGACGCCGGCCAATGCCGAGGCCTTTGTCGTTGCGGTGCGGCTGATGTCCAAGCGCACGGCCCTGGAAGAACCGCTTGCCGCCGAGGTGCGCCACCGGCGCTACGATCGCATGGTGGCCCTGGCGCTGGAGGCCACACAACGCAATCCGCTCAAGGCTCGGGCCTGGCTTGCCATCGCCTATCTGCGCCATTTTCAGCAGCGCTACGATGTGTTGTTCTCGGTCGCTCTGCGCCGGGTGAGCGAGATTGCGCCCTGGGAGTTCGATCCCCAGTACGACCTGGCACGGGTGGGCCTCGCTGCCTGGGAGCGGCTGCCTGGCCTCGCCGAGCAGAGGGTCACGCTTCGGGCGGTGCAGCATGGTCTGACGCAAAGACCGAAAGAAATGGCTCGGTTGATCGAGCTGCTGGGGCGGAAGCAGTTGGTATGCCGAGCGCTACGCCAAGAGGTGGTAGCTGGCCTATGCGGGCATAAATAGTAAAGAAAAGCGGGGCGAATGAGCGGGAAGTTCGGATCTTTCAAATCACGAGAACCAGGGGGCGATCCCGGTTTCTTTTCGTCGCATGGTTTTGCAATTGGCAGTCCCGCAACTTAGGCTTCGAAAAGCTTTGTTTTTGGGAGTTTGTAGGCGTGAGTCTGAGAAAAAACATGGCTTTGTTTCTCGCAATAGTAGTCGGTGTGGGGATGTGCTCAACCGCTGCAATGTCCGAGGGCGCTAGCGGTGGCCAAGCAACAGCCACGCCGTCCCTTGAGGTTTTGAGATCCAACGGCACAACTACTGCCGCCGCAGGGTAATCGTTCGTCATCGAATTGCAGCATGCAGTTTCGCCCCCCTCAGGTTATAAAGAATTGAAGGAGGCTGTTGTCCGGACACCCCCATTACGTTCGCTCTGCAACTAAATATGTATTCAGTTTGATGAGGGGGCTATCCAAGACCGACTAGCTTAATGTCGTTTTGTAGCCTAGACTTGGGTCTCGGAATTATGTTGGGATAGATGCCCACAAAGTCTTTGAGGCCAAATGCAAGAAAGAGCGATTCTCCGAAAGAGTGTCTTGGCTGTCAGTCTGGGGGCCGCACTCGGCTATGCGCCCGGTGCCTGGGCCTTTATCGATATCGTTTTCGATTACACCTACGACAGCGGTGGCTTTTTCAGCAGTGCTGACTCGAAGAACACCCTGGAAGCGGCTGCGGGGTATTTCGAATCCATCATTCTGGACGATTTCACAGCGATCGATTCGAATGCCGATGCAGGCGGTAGCAACAACTTCACCGCCTCCTTCTCAGATCCATCGACCGGCAATACCGTGAACCTTTCCAACTTCGACGTGGCGGCCAACACCATCACCGTGTTCGTGGGAGGTAGCAGTAACCTCGGTTCAGGTACGTTGGGAGCGGGCGGGCCTGGTGGATATGGGGTCAGCGGTACGTCCACCTTTGTCGACAACGCCGTCAGTCGCGGTGAGGGCGGCGGCGATCCGACCGCGGTGCGCAATTTCGATTCGGACAACAGCGGTACCATTGATCCGAACGAAAAGACCGCCACCGATTTCGCTCTCTGGGGCGGCAGCATCTCGTTCAACAACACCACCGACTGGTATTTCGATACCGACACCTCCACGGACACAGACATTCCCAACAACAGTTTTGATTTCTACTCGGTGGCCGTGCATGAGCTGGGTCATGTACTGGGGATAGGTACGGCGGACTCATGGAATAACAACGTAGATACGACCAACGGTACCTTCACCGGGGCGAACGCCGAAGCCGCCAATGGCGGTACGGCAGTCGCGCTGGCAGACTCAGCCCACTGGGCGGAGGGCACACAAAGCACCGTCAATGGGAATACGCAGGAAGCCGCCATGGATCCGACCATCACCAACGGTCAGCGCAAGCGTTTTACCGAGCTGGACAAGGCGGCCCTGGCGGATATCGGGTGGGAACTCCAAACCGCTACGCAGTAGGGCTTGGCCTGCTGCTGGCTTTGTTGCTGGCTGGCGGTACTGCAACGGCGGGCGGGTCTGTGGCAACCGTGCATAGTTCTGTCAGTGCCCGTCAGAACTGGGAGCTGACCGCGCCGCGTGACTACCGGTTCGTTCTGGATCGGCGCTGCTATTGCGCCGGGCCCAACCGGGTGCGCATCCAGGTGCGCGATGGAGAGATTGTGGCGGTCGAGGACCTGGACACGGGCAAGGTGCTGACCGATCCGGCAAGCCTGCGCCAATATCCCACCATCGACAAGATCCTCGAGCAAATCGACCGGGCCATGATGCGCCATCCGGACAGTCTCACCATCACCTACGACCGCCACCTCGGCTATCCGGCGCGGGTCTACATCGACTACAGCTATCGCATGGCGGATGACGAGATCGACTATCGGATCTCGGACGTGATGATCGGGCCTGCGAGGTATTGACCCCCCTCACCCTAGCCCTCTCCCCCCACAAGGGGGGAGAGGGGACTTTTGTTCCTGAGCATCCTTCGAGCGAACAGGGCGCTTCTGTCTTCCTCTCCCCTTGAGCGGAGAGGGCACTTCTGTAGCCAAGTAGCCTGGATGGAGCGGAGCGGAATCCGGGAAGCTCAGTCCGCCGTCCTCCCCGGATTACGGCCTGCGGCCTTCATCCAGGCTACCCATGACACCGTAGCCCGGATGGAGCGGAGCGGAATCCGGGAAGCTCAGTCCGCCGCCCTCCCCGGATTCCGGCCTGTGGCCTTCATCCAGGCTACGCACTATCCGAAGCGCGCCACCCACGCCTGGGTCATCAGCGCATATAGCAGATCCACATTGAACGGCCGGCGCCCGGCGATGGTGTCGTCATACTGGGCCAGTAGCGCCTCGGTATCGAGCAGGCCCATGTCGGCCAGGGCCGGGTGGGCGAGCAGTTGGCGGATCGGCTCGGGCTGACGGCGGATCACCTTGACGAAGAAGTCGTCGAAGGTCACCTTCTTGCGATTCCAGCGCACCGCATCGGGCAGACGCCCCTGCATCGCCTTGCGCAACAGCCATTTCGGGTAGCCCTCGCGGTTCCACAGGTCATCGGGAATCGCAAGGCTGAACTCGACCAGGCGGGTATCGAAAAAGGGATGGCGCACCTCTATGCCGTGCCGCCGGGCGACCTGTTCCCACGAGCGCACCGCGTTGTAGGTGGCGGTACGGCGCAGGGCCTGGTAGCGGGCCTCCTGCGCGGGATTGGCGAAGCCGATCCTGTCCTCATGCAGCAGTTGCGCTCGCAGGTCGAGCCGATCGATTGCCTCGCGCCGAATCCAGTCGGGCAGGCGTCGCCCCCGGGCGGGGTCATAGGCTGCACCGCGCAGCAGCGGCGCGACCAGCAGCTGGCCCAGGGTGCGCAGCACCGGCAGCCCCTGGGCTCGGCAACCGCGCGCGACCTCCAGCACTACCCCCAGATCCCCCTGCCTTAGCCGATGCGGATAGTTCAGGGCATGTCCCCAGGTCAGTTCGTCGCCACCGCTGCCGGTGAGCAGCACCCTGGCCCCCTGCTCGGCGATCAGCGCGCACTCATCGGCGTAGCGGGGCGAGCGCACCACGCCGGGGTTCTCCATGGCGGGAGGATAGAGCGCCTCGTAGGGCAGGTCGAGATGCCTTTCGGCCGCGATCCAATGGATCTGCTCCAGACCCAGGTGCTCGGCCATCGCCTTCACCAGCGGTTGTTCGTCGCAGGCGGCGGTCTCGGCATAGGTGTGAGAGATCACCAGCGGCTGGCGCGGCAGCGCCTCGACCGCCAGCGCGGTCACCGAGGTGGAATCCAGGCCGCCGCTCATCTGGCAGGCCACCTGGTCGGCCCCGCGCAGCCGGTCGCGCACCGTGCGCCCCAGCAGCTCGGCAAGGTGTTCGGCGTAGTCGCCGACGGCGTCGTAGTGCAGCCGGTGTGCCGGGTCGACCTGCCAGAATTGCTGAACACGCAGGCCGCGGTCATCGGCGATCAGGGCATGCCCCGGAGGCAACACCTCGATCTCGCCAAAGGGTGATCGGTGCGGATCGGGCCAGCCGCTCAGCCAGCCGGCCAGTGTCACGCTATCGGGGGTGGTGGGACCGGTCCGCGCCAACTGCTCGATATCGCTCGCCAGTAGCAGCCGGTCATCGAGGCGACGGTAGCAGAGGGTCGCCATGCCGAGCCCGTCACGGGCGGCCACCAGGGTGCGCGTGTGCGCATCCCAAAGCACGAAGGCGAAATCGCCCACCAGCTTCGCGAGGGCATCGACGCCCCAGCGTCGCCAGGCCGTCAGTATCAGCTCGCCGTCCTCGCCGCTGGCCCGATCCAGCGCCGCGCGCAGTTCCGGGCCATTGTCGATGCGGATGTTGCCGACCAGCAGCAGGCGATCTGCCTGCCACAGCCGGTCGCCAGCGAGGGCGACCAGGCCGGCAACGCTGCGCGATGGCGGGCGATCCGGCGGCACGAACAGCTCGCCCAGGTGGTCACCCAGTTCGGGGTCGGGTCGGTCTGCGAGGATGGCGGCGAAGGCGGGCATGGTGGCGTTGGCAGCGGCCAGGTCGGGATTGATCGTAGCGTGGGAAGATCGGCAGGGCACAAGGAAGCCCCGACCAACTCTACTTTGTCATATTTCCGACTCCTGTCGTAGTGCCGTAGCCTGGATGGAGCGCAGCGGAATCCGGGAACCCGAGCCCGTCATCTTTCCCGGATTACGGCCTCCGGCCTTCATCCAGGCTACGCGCTTCAGTCCAACATGCCGGGCTGAAGCCCGACCCGCAAGGGCTTGCGAGCTGAGGAAAATCGGGATCAGAAGGCAATGAGCATGCGCACCTTTGGTGCAAGGCGCCCCGAATCAGGCCCAAAGTGTCCGCTTCTTTTACAACTTTACCGGGTAAGAATCTTACTCGTCTTGCAAGCTGCAGATTTTAAAAGACTTCCGTTTCTGGTATGGTAATTGCCTTGCTAAACGCAGTGGTATAGCCCGGCGGCTGCCATCCTGGTCAGCGATCAAGTCGGGCTCAACCCAAGGGCACGGGTGGTTCTTCGCCCAAGCGGAACAGTAACGACAACAGGGAATCTGTCTCCAATGAAAGCGACACGCGCACTCGCCTTTCTGGCGCTTATCTCGTGTACCGGAATTGCTGCGGCTTTTCCATACTCGATTGACGACTTGGTCAACGGTGCCGACATGGCGGGCATGAAGGTCACTGTGACCTATGCCGACACCAGTACCGATACCGCGACCTGGACGGCCACCGGCGCGGTGTCCGGCGCCGCAACCGGCTCCGGGTGGAGCCTGGCGGAAAGCGGCGACACCTTGAACCAGCCTGGCCTGGGCTCGGCCTGGACATTGTTCAATACACCGACGAATACCAAGAACATCACCGGTTTCGAGATCGATGCCTGGGTGGCCAAGGTCATGTTCGATGTGATGATGGACCTTACCAGTCCGCTGGACGACGTGGGTACGCCGGGTTCCAGTCAGGGCCGTCCCTTCACCGACGATGGCAACTTCGTGATCCAAAGCATCTGGGACAAGTATGCCAACCCGACCAACCTGCAGACCGCTGAGAGTACGAACGACGTGGTCTACGCCAACCTGCTCAGCGCCCCCGACCTCTATGGCACGTTGAAGGTCAGCATTGGCGGCAACGGCTTGGCCCCGGGTCAGTCGCTCCAGTTCCTGATCGACACCGACAAGGTGCCCGAGCCGCCGCTGTTCGGTCTGATGGCGCTGGGCCTGGCAGGCCTGGCATGGCAGCGCCGGCGCCGTAAGCCAGCGATGGTAGCCCCGGTTTGATCGCAGTTGACAAGGAATTGAACATGAACAAGGAAAACAAACCGCAAGCGCGCAAGCCTTATGCCAAGCCCATGCTGAAGCGTGCCGGCAGTCTGGCGCAACTGACCCAGGGCTTTGCCGGCAGCGTGCCGGACGAGCAGGGCGGGCAGACCAAGCGGAACCCCTTCCAGGGCTGAGGCCTTGGGTGAGGCCGGCTTCGGCTGGCGCTATGGGCACCTGCCGCTGCATGGGCTGTCGCTGCAGTATGTCGCCGGCCCGAGCCAGGCAGCACCGCCGCGAGCGCCGCCGGGTTCGACCTGGCGCGAGACCCTCGCCCTGTGGCGCAGCCAGCGCGAGCCGGCAACGAAGACCCTGCTGTGGGAGAAGACCGACCAGGGCGAGCGCTACCGAAGCCATCTGGCGCTGTATCGCACCGCCGCTGGCCATCTGTTCAAGATCGATTGTGAAGGGAGGGGCAGTTTCGAATATCGACCGGAAGGCATAGGCGTCTTCTGGGAAGAGGGCACCGGCCCCGAGCACTACCTGCAGACGCTGGGCGTGCCGATGTGGCTGGAACTGCACGGGGTGCCGTGTATCCATGCCAATGCGGTGGCGGGCCCTGGCGGGGCGATCGGCCTCATTGCACCGAGTCGCACCGGCAAGACGACCCTGACCGCGGCGCTGATAGAGCGCGGCCTGCAGGCGATGACCGATGACATGCTGGCCCTGTATCGCGACGGCCAGGGCGGCTATCAGGTCTTTCCGGGCTGGCCGCAGCTGAGAATGTGGCCCGACATGGCGGCACGTCTGGCGCCCCAGGGGGTCGAAGCATTACCCCGGGTGCACGAACGCTTCGAAAAGCGCGTCGTGGACCTGGAAAAGGACAACAAAAAGAGGTTTCGCCACCGGGCGGAGTCCCTGCGAGGGCTCTACCTGCTCGACAGGCTGGTGGCGGATCATGCCGAGGTGACAATCCGGCGGCTGGGGTCGGGCGAGGCCCTGCTGTGCTTGCTGCAGAACAGCATGCTGGCAGACGCCTATCGACCGCTGGGGCTGGAGAGGCAACGATTGGCCGCCTTGGCAGACCTGCTGAAGCAGGTGCCGGTCTATAAGGTCCGCTATCCCGGCGGGCCGAAGGGGCTGGAAGGGATCGCCGGGTTGTTGATCGAGGGAACGGCAGCGTCCGTGACGCTGTGAAGGCACACGGGAAAAAGGAACAATAAGGATGTATAGCGCAGAAGCCGCAACGATCTTTCTGGGGGCGTTTTTCTCTGGCGCATTACTCATTTTGCTGCTCAAGCCGCTCGCCGCGCGCATCGGCCTGGTGGACCGACCGGGCGGACACAAGATCCACGACGACCATGTCCCCCTGGTGGGCGGCTTCGCCATCTATGCCGGGCTGCTGCTGGCCTGGCTGATTGGCCCGCAGCTCGGCCTCGGCACCATGAACACCCTGCTGGTGGCCGCCAGCGGCCTGCTGTTCGCCATCGGCCTGGTGGACGACCGCTTCCAGCTGTCGGTGCGCCTGCGCCTGCTGATGCAGGTGGCCGCCGGTCTGATGCTGGTCTACAGCAACGCGGTGCTGAACGACCTGGGCAACCTGCTGCCGGGCGAGTCGGTGCAGCTCGGTCCCTTCGCCGTGGCCTTCACCATCTTTGCCGCCGTGGGCACCATCAACGCCATGAACATGCTCGACGGGGTCGACGGCCTGGCCGGGCTGGTCTCGTTCGTGGTGTTGGGTCTGCTCGCCTATGCGGCCGCCGTCTCGCACAGTGCCGTCCAGCTGCTGCTGGCGCTCACCGTGATGGGGGGCGTTGCGGGTTTTCTGGCGTTCAACATACGCCACAAGGGACGCGAGCGCGCCAGCGTCTTCATGGGTGATGCGGGCAGCACCCTGCTGGGATTCGTGTTCGCCTATCTGTTCATCTCGCTGTCGCAGGGTGAGCATCGGGCCATTCATCCCGTCACCGCCCTGTGGCTGTTCGCCGTGCCGCTGATGGATACAGTCGGCATCATGCTGCGGCGCATCTGGTTGGGCAGGTCGCCCTTCTCGGCCGATCGCGGCCATCTGCATCACCTGTTGATGGACGCCGGTTTCCGCATGTGCCAGGCGGTACTCCTGATCGCCGGTATCCAGCTCGTACTGGGTGCCGTCGGGCTGGCCGCCCAGCACGCAGGGGTGCCTGACTACGTCTCATTCGGGGTGTTCCTGGCCGCCTTTGCCGGCTATGCCTACCTGATCATCCGCCCCTGGCGCGCGGTGCCCAGGCTGCGCAGTCTGCATCGCCGGTTGGACTTGGCCGCGCGCGACGCCCACCAGGTGTTTATCGGCAATCTCTCGCCCGATACCGCCAGCCTCGAGGTGCAGAACCTGCTGCGCGAGGCCCGCAAGGCGCGTTCATTCGAGCTGTACGAACGCATCGACCCCGAAACCGGCGAGGCCTCGGCCTTTGCCCTCATCGATGCCGGTTCGCCGAGGGCGTTGAAACCCCTGGTGCGCGATCTGCGGCGCGCCCACGCCCGTATCTATTGGCGCGGCAGGCAGGACGAGCGTGGCATCATCATCCGTCAGTTGTTCCCCCGCGCAGAGAAAAACGACCGCCGCAGCGCCCAGCGTAGCCCGGCCAAAACCGACCAGCGTCGCCGCGACCGCCGCGGCGAATGTCGGTTGCTCGACGCAAAGCCAGAGAACCCGGCTATCCTGCTGATGCCACCACCCGCACAGCCGGCCGACGCGCCGGAACCCGAGAGCGATCCGGCCGGCAGCGAAGTCGCCTGATCGATATCCGTGTAGCCCGGATGAAGGCCGCAGGCCGCAATCCGGGAAAGCTGGCGGGCTCGGGTTCCCGGATTTCGCTCCGCTCCATCCAGGCTACGGAGTCATGGGTAGCCTGGATGAAGGCCGCCGGCCGCAATCCGGGAAAGATGGCGCGATCGAGTTCCCGGATTTCGCTCCGCTCCATCCGGGCTACGGTGTCATGGGTAGCCCGGATGGAGGCCGCAGGCCGCAATCCGGGAAAGATGGCAGTTTGGCCTCAAGCGCCAAGCAGGCGTTGCAGCTTGTGAATGATGGCCGCTATTTCTGAAGCGTCGAGTTGTGCCAGCCTTTCGGACTGAATGCGACGAATGGAAATGGAGCGGCAATGTTCCGTGAGGGCATGACTTTCCACGCGAAGGTTGTCTCTGGCCTCAATCGATACATGCAAGGGCGCATAGGCCGGTTTCGAACGGCTGCTCAAGGGACAGATGAATACATGCGGAGGCTGAACGTCCAGAAGTTCCTGGGCCGTGAGCACCGCCACGGGACGAAGCTTGCCGATTTCTGCGCCCTGAGCGGGATCCAGTCGGGCAAGGTAGATACCACCGCGGCTCAGCGTCACTCCTGCCACCAATGATCGGGCTCGTTTGGCAAGGGGTGCTCCAAGCCGTTTTCCAGCTGTTCGCTCTCCTGCAGGTATTCGGGATCCTCCCGCATGGCCTCGAGTGCTTTTGCCATGGCCTCACGCTCGATCTCGGCCTTGACCTCGCGAACCTCATGGCGCAGAGCCTGGCGGATGAATTCGGTGCGGGTAATCCCCAGCTGCTCCGCCAAGGCCTTGCTCTCTTCGGCGAGATCATCCGGAAGTTTCAGTGAGATTGCAGCCATATATCATAG
>JANTHJ010000070.1 GCA_024762475.1 Chromatiales bacterium
ACGATATGGTCGGCGCTGTATCGGCGGCCTCCCACATCGAGGGTATGCGTATCGACGAACCGTGCCTGGCCTTCGATCCGATCGATGCCGGTATCGACCGCGTAGCCGTCCCAATAGCGACGGATGTCCGCCACATACTCGTCCCGGGCCACCACCAGCGCACCCCAGTCGGTGGCGCCGCGCTGCGCCGGCACCCCGAACCCCTGGGCATCATCCACCGCATGGGCGAGCTGCGCCGCATACCACATGACCTTCTTGGGCACGCAGCCGCTGTTCACGCAGGTACCGCCGAGCGAGGCCTGCTCGATCACCGCGACCCGCTGGCCGAGCTGAGCGGCGCGCTCGGCCACGGCCAGGCCGCCGCTGCCGCCACCGATGGCGATGAGATCGTAGTGTGTGTTTTCATGCATCATGATTTCTCCTGTTCATTTCCCGTGGGTGTCGCCTTCGACAGCCCACCCCCGTGCAGCCGCGACGGAGTGCCCCCTCCCCTTGGCGTAGCCCGAGCACCGCAGCGCCGGTCCCGGCCGAGGAGCACTGGGGATACCCGGAGCGAAGCGCAGGGCAAGCCTTGGGGTGCCCTTTCTTTTGGTTCCTTTTCTTTGGGCAAGCAAAGAAAAGGAACGCGGGTGCGCGCCGCCGCGCGCCTTCAAAAATCATCCGCCGCGGAGCGGCATCCCTTGTTCAAGCCGCGTTCTGTGCATGCTCGGCGAACCAGGCGACCAGCTCTTCGGAACCGCCGATGTAGTCGCCGTCGATGAACACCTGCGGCACCGTCTCGCGGCCAGAGATGGCGCGGACACTGCGGATGGTCGCGTCCTGACCCACCACGATCTCCTCATAGGGCATGCCGTGCGCTTCGAGCATCGCCTTGGCCCTGGCGCAGAAGGGGCAGCCTGGCTTGGTAATCAGGCTCACCGAGCGCGGCTTGCGCGCCCGCGGGTTGATATAGGCGAGCAGGGTGTCGGCGTCCGAGACCTCGAAGGGGTCGCCGGGCAGGTCGGGTTCGATGAACATCTTCTCGATCACCCCGTCGTGCACCAGCATCGAGTAGCGCCAGCTGCGCCTGCCGAAACCGAGATCCGATTTGTCCACCAGCATGCCCATGCCCTCGGTGAACTCGCCATTGCCGTCGGGAATCAGGGTGATGTTGTCTGCCTCCTGGTCCTTCTTCCAGGCATCCATGACAAAGGCGTCGTTCACCGAGAGGCAGACGATCTCGTCCACGCCGTTTTCGAAGAGCACCGGTGCCAGTTCGTTGTAGCGCGGCAGATGGGTGGAAGAGCAGGTGGGCGTGAACGCCCCGGGCAGGGCGAACACCACCACGGTACGGCCCTTGAAGATGTCGTCGCTGTGAATGTCCTTCCACTCGCCGTTCCCGCGGGTGCGGAACACGACAGAGGGAACCTTTTGGCCTTCTCGATTCTGCATGGTCAATCTCCTTTGCAAGTCCTGTGGCGAAATCGCCAATTACTATCGAATGCAGGACTATTATTGGGACTGACTATGTTTTAGGGAAATTGAATGATTATAATGCTTTGATAGTCATTAGCTATCGACTACGTGCGATCGAGTGAGGGAATCAGTGCCACAGGCCGCTGACGTGCCAGCGAGGGGGGCGCCCCACGGGCCCGCCAAGCCCTTCCAGATGAACCGGACCGCGATCGGCATACTGCGGCTTGCCGCCGCCCATCTCGGCCTTCAGCTCCATCAGCCGCCGGATGCGCTCAGAGGTCTCGGGATGGGTGCGCAACAGCGAGGGCTCGGGCACACGCCGCCCCGGGAGGAAGATCCGCTCCATCCAGTTTCCCTGCAGCTCCTCGATCCTGGCCAGGGCACTGGCCAGGCCATCGGGATCGCCAGTGAGACGGGCGGCATTCAGGTCCGCATCGAACTCACGGGTCCGCGACAGGGCCAGCTGGGCCAGGGCGCTCAGCGTCGGGGCAAAGATCAGCAGAAGAATCGCGAACCAATTGATCGCCGCCCCATAAACCATCATCAGGGGCAGGTTCACGAGGATCAGGAACTGGCCGAACAGGGACAGGGTACTGGTGGCCCGGCTGAACAGGTCGGCGAGGCTCATCACCCACAGGTCGCGATTGCGAACATGGCTGATCTCGTGCGCCAATACCCCGGTGAGCTCCCGCAGGGTCAGTTGCCGCAACAGGCCGTCGGTGACCGCCACCGCCGACTGCTCGGGCGTGCCGACCGCAAAGGCATTGAGCATGCTGCTGGGGACCCAATAGAGCTCTGGCGGCCGCACCAGTTCCGCACGGCGACTCAGTGTCTCGACCACCTCGAACAGTTCCGGTGCCTGCTCGGGGCGCAGCGGTTGGGCACCGTACAGGCGCATCACCAGCTGGGGCGATATGCCGGGGCCGAAGGCGATACCCACCGCGCCCACCATCAACATCATCCAGACGCCGTCGGGGCCCCACAGCAGCCAGCCCAGCAGGGCGAGAAAGCCCCCCATCACCGCCAGCAGAAACAACGATTGGAGACGATTTCGCCAAGCATGCTCCTGCCAGACGAGCGGATCGATGCCCGGCAGCAAGGGGTTCATTCGGGGCCCAGACGCCGCAGCCGCGCGCGCAGGCGATCGATCTCCTCGAGCAGCTCGACGGCCAGCGCCGCGCCGGCCAGATTGACCCCCAGATCCTGGCGCAGGCGCTGCGCACAGCGCACCCGCTGCACACTGACCCCGGAGAACCGCCAACGGCCGGCTTCAGCGCCCAGTGGCTCGATCAGACCATATTCGACCATCTCCAGAAGCCGTTCGGCCGGAAGTCGGCAGGTCGAACTCAGTTCGGCCAGGGTCAGTTCGACATCCTCTTCCAGGACATCTCCGTTCAGCAGTGACAGCATCTCGTTGCCCATGACTCATTACACTCCCAGACGCGCCCGGGGATTGAAGCCCGGGAAGGCCTTGCCGAATTCCTCGTAGGCCGCCCTGGCCTTGTCGTCGTCCGCCGGCGGCAGGGCGATCTGCAGCACCACGTAGAAGTCTCCCGGCTGCTTGGCCGGAATGCCCTTGCCCTTGAGGCGCAGCTTGCGCCCTGCAGCCGAGCCCGCCGGGATCTTCAGGTCCACTGCGCCGGCAGGCGTGGGCACCTTGACCTTGGCGCCCAGCGCCGCCTCCCAGGGCGCCACCGGCAGATCGAGGTACACATCCTTGCCCTCCACACGATAGAAGGGATGGGGGCGGAATTCCACCTCGAGATAGAGGTCACCCGGCTCTCCTTTGCCCACCCCCGGGCTACCCTGCTTGGCCAGGCGGATGTGCTGCCCCTGGCGCACGCCCTTGGGGATACGCACGTTCAGGGTGCGCTCCTTGAGCTGCGGCCGACCGTCCGGCCCCAGTTCGGTATGGCGCAGGGTCATGGCGCGGGTGGCGCCGTTGTAGGCGTCTTCGATATCGATCATCACCTTGGCGTAGGTGTCCTCGCCGGGCATGTCGAAACCACCTCCGCCGGCGCCCCCGGTGGAATAGGTATAACGGCGGCCACCGCCACCGCGGGCGCGGCCGAACAGGCTCTCGAAGAAGTCACTGAACTGTTCGGCATCGGCGCCGGTGTAGCCACCGCCGTGGAACTCGAAGCCCTGGTCCCAGTCCGGCGGCGGACGGAAATCCTGCCCCTGTTGCCAATTGGCGCCCAGTTGGTCGTAGGCGGCGCGCTTTTCGGGATCCTTGAGCACCTCGTAGGCCTCGCCGATCTCCTTGAAGCGCTGCTCGGCGTCCGGCTCCTTGCTCACGTCAGGATGGTACTTACGCGCCAGCTTGCGGTAGGCGCGCTTGATCTCGTCCTGCGTGGCGTCGCGCGAGACGCCCATAATCTCGTAGTAATCTTTGAATTCCATGGATTCTTCTTGCATGCTCGTGGAATGGCGGAACAGCCGAAAGATCGGGGCCGGGCGAAGAAATTCAAGCCGCAGGCCGGTCCGCTGCGATAAACCGCCAGCTCAAACAGGGTAGGTGTTCCGCCCTGTTAAAGGAAGTTCTGATTAATTCTGGCGCGAGCAGATCGTGGTGAAAAATCGTCCAGTTCAAGGCGCGGGTCGCACGTAATCCCCCAGGGGACCCTCTCTCGCTTCGCGATTCACCTTGTAGCAGGCTATTGCGAAGATCCGCAACGCAGAAATGGGCGATTTGGCACCGCGAGATGCCGTGTTACGAATTGATCAGAGCTTCCTTAAAGGAAGCCCAACGATGCCGACGCTAATCTTCGTCTACAACGCCGACTCCGGCCTTTTCAATACCCTGGCCGATATCGGCCATAAGCTGGTCTCTCCGGAGACCTACCGCTGCGACCTGTGCATGCTGACCCATGGGGTGTTCAAAGAGCGTGAACAGTGGCGCGCCTTCGTGGAGTCGCTGCCGCTGCCCTGCCGCTTCCTGCACCGCGACGAGTTCCGACGCGAATTCCCCCAGGTGGACGCCGCTTTGCCGGCTGTGTTCGTCTCCAAACCCGACCGCATCAGCCTCTGCCTGCCTTCGCAGCAGCTGGCGCGGTGCACTGGCCTCGACGAACTCACGGGATGGATCCATGACGCCATTAAGGACATCCGCTGAAAACCCTAGCGGAGACCGCCTGTGGGCCCAACGAGGGAACTAGACTCCACATTCGGACCGGCGGACACTCGATTGCCCTCTGCCGAAGATTCGGCTCTTTCCACCTAACGGAGATCTGCACATGAGCGATAAAGAGGAAAAATCCAAGGCGAAAGGAAAACCGGCCAAGGCCAGCAAAAAGAAGGCCGCGAAGAAAAAGGTCGCAAAAAAGAAGTCGACCAAGAAGAAGGCCGCGAAGAAAAAGGTCGTCGCAAGCAAGGCGACCACCAAGAAAGCCGCCCGCAAGAAGGCAGTTTCCAAAGCCCGATCGCTCCGTGGCAAACGCATCACCCACGGCGAATACCGCGAGCGGGTCGCCCTGGCCGCCTACTACCGTGCCGAGCAACGGCTGTTCGAGAACGGCCTGCCGGAAGAAGACTGGCTGGAGGCCGAGCGGGAGGTGCTTGAGGCGCTGAAACATGAGGGAATCACTGTCGAGAAGGAGTGATTCCCGCTCCCCACGCAGTGGCAAAAGCGCCACGCCGGCCGGCGTCGCCGGGGGCCAGGGAATAAATTGCGAGGATGATTCATCCTCTTCACATGCCTCCTCTCCTCCTCGATCGCCGGTGCCTGCTTCTGTTGGTGCTATGGACATCGCTGCCCGCCGGTGCCTTGGAGGCAGCACCGGTGCGGATCGGCGTGCTCGCCTTCGAAGGTACTGAACGTGCGCTGTCGCGATGGCAGCCGCTGGCCGACTATCTGGCGACCGGCATTCCCGGCCGGCAATTCCGCATCGTCCCTCTCACCCATGAAGGTTTCCGCAATCGCATCCGCAAGCGACAGCTGGATTTCGTACTCACCAACCCGGCCCACTACGTCGGCCTGGAGGTGGACTTCGGCGCTACCCGTATCGCCACCCTGCGCAACCGCCACGGTAGTTCGGCCCTGACCCGGTTCGGGGCGGTGATCTTCACCCGCCCCGGCAGCGGCATCACCACCCTGAAGGCCCTGCGGGGCAAGCGCCTGGCGGCAGTGAACAGCGAGGCCTTCGGCGGGTTCCTATTGGCCCGCAAGCGCCTGCGCGATGCCGGCTTCGACCCACTGGACGAGATGCGCACTCTCTGGCTGGGCTTCCCCCAGCGCGAGATCGTGCTGGCGGTGCTCGCTGGCCGCGCCGAGGCCGGCACGGTCCGCACCGGCGTCATAGAACAGATGATCGCTGCAGGAACACTGCGTGCGAACCAGATTCGCATCCTGGGGGCACGCCAAGCGCCTGGATTTCCCTTGCGGCTGAGTACCGGCCTGTATCCGGAATGGCCCATTGCGCGCCTCCCCCATACCGATCAGGCGCTGGCACAGGAGGTCGTGTTGCGCCTGCTACAGATGCCCCCGGACTCACCCGTGGCCGACGCCACCCGCAGTGCGGGCTGGACCATCCCCCTCGACTACCAGAAGGTGCACGAGGTCCTGCGCGAGTTCCAACTCCCTCCCTACCAGCCCCGCCCCCAGACCCTCGCGGACCTGTGGCGCGACCACGGTGGCCTGCTCGCCGCATTCCTCGGTGTACTTGTGCTGGTCCTGGGCGCCTCGGCCTATGTACTGCGCATGCACCGGGCCCTGCGCCATTCCCATCGGGCCCTGATGGAACATCGGGACCAGCTCGAGAGTATCGTGGAAGAGCGTACCCAGGCACTCCTGGCCACCAACGAGGAGCTGCGCCAGGACATCCAGGCCCGCCTGCGCCAGGAAGAGGCCCTGCAGGGAGGCTGCGAATGCCTGCAGGGCGTGCATGCCCTGATCGTCCGTGATGACCTGGGATGCGATCAGCGACTGCAATCCATTCTCGACCTGCTTGCGCGGAGCTTCGGCGCACGCCAGGTCGTACTCTCGCGCCTCGATGATGGCCAGCCGGAGGTCTGCGCCGCCAGTCCGCCACGACATGGCGGCCGCAGCCTCATGCACAGCGAACTGGCGCAGCAGGCAACGGCCAGGGGTGAGACGGCCTCGGCGACGCTGACGAGCGACGCCGGACCGTTGGACTACCTCGCCTGCCCGGTGATTCGCCAGGGACAGACCGTCGCCCTGCTCGAGCTGGGGGTGGATAGCACGGGGGGGGATCCCGCCCACCTCGAGCTGAAAAGTGAACTCGGGAGGCGCATTCTGCAGCTGGTGGCGCAATGGCTGGCCTACGAGGACGAGGCCCGCTGCCGGGAGGCGGCCCGCAGTGCCGCGGAACGTCGGCTGGCTGGTCTGACCCCTCGCGAGCGCCAGGTGCTGGTCCAGGTGGCCGGCGGGGCTCCCAACAAGTTGATCGCCCGCCATCTGGAGATCAGCATCAAGACCGTGGAGCTGCACCGTTCCAACCTGATGCGCAAGCTCGAGGCAAACAATGCCGCCGAACTGACCCGCCTGGCGATGCAGGCATGTCTACTGGATGGCAATAATTAGATTTATTTTCAATAGGTTGTTTGCAAACCTAGGGTTTTCTCCAGAGCCAAACCCGTAATCGATCCTATTGCCCTCTCTCCAGTCACCGGCCAGGATCTGCAACGCGGATAACGACAACTACCGCGCCAACCACGAGAGATGAGGAGACAACCCATGAAACCCACCATCAAGGCACTGTCCCTGCTGACAGCCGCTGCCCTCCTGCTGGGCATATCCACCCCTTCAATGGCCGGCAAGAAGGGCGATGCCGGCCTCGGCCATGACTACCGCACCTTCCACACCGGCGGCAAGATCGAATATGGCAAGATCGGCGACTCCTACACCGCCGATCTGGTCATGTACCTGGCCGGCAACCAGTTCATGGTGATCGAGGAACTGATCAAGGATTTCCAGAACAAGAACCCCGACATCAAGACCGTCTATGTCGAGACCATACCGCCCGGGCAGATCCTGAAGGGACAGATCCTCAAACAGGGGATGATCAACGGTCAGAAGACCGCGCAGAACCCCGACCTGTTCGCCAGCGTCAACCTGAACCACCTCAAGAAGCTGGGCAAGAAGGGGATCATGCACGACTACATGATCTACACCCATAACAAGCTGGAGCTGATGGTCGCCAAGGGCAACCCCAAGGGCATCAAGGGCCCGGAAGATCTGGGACGCGACGACCTGGTTCAGTCACATCCCAACCCCCTTACCGAGGGCATCTTCAAGTTCTACGGCTCGCAGATGCTCAAGGACCTGGGCCTTTACGACAAGGTCACCGGCGACGCCAAGTGCAAGAGCTGCTGGGCGGTACCCGGCAAGACCTGGTTCACCTCACGCCACCATCGCGAGACGCCCTATCGCATCGAGCACGGCGAGGCGGACGTGGGCATCGTCTGGACCACCGAGGTCAAGCATGCCCAGGCCGAAGGCCGCCCGGTAGAAGGGGTCGCGATCCCAGCCCCGTACAACATGCAGCACAAGGTGGGCTACGCCATCGGCACCCTGGCCGCCGGTCGCAACCAGCACAATGCCGAGCGCTACCTCGCCTACCTGGGCACCCCGGCGGCCCAGGAAATCTATGCCAGCTATGGCTTTCTGAAGGCCACCGACAGCGAACTGAAGCTCAAGCCGCTGAATTACGAATGACCCGGAATCCCTTCCTCCAAGGTCCTTACCCGCCTTCGGGCGGGTTTTTTTGTTGCCTGGCTTGGAACCTCCAAAGACTACAATGACCGCAAGTCCTTCCCGCGGAGGTGCGCCTCATGGCCAGACTGTACCCAGCACTGAACGAGGCCCATCGCGCCTTCATCGCGCAGCAGCAACTGTTCTTCGTGGCCACCGCTGCACCGAAGGGCAGGATCAATATCTCGCCCAAGGGTGGTGACTGCCTGCGTGTGTTGGGCGCCGACCGGCTGATCTGGCTGAACCTGACCGGCAGTGGCAACGAGACGGCGGCCCATCTGCACACCGATCCGCGCATGACCCTGATGTTCTGCGCGTTCGAGGGCGACCCCCTGATTCTGAGGCTGTACGGACAGGCACACCCGATTCAGCCGGGGGACAGTGACTGGCCCGGGCTATACAGCCGTTTCCCCCCGGATCCCGGGGCCCGCCAGGTCATCGATATGCGAATCGAGCAGGTCCAGACCTCGTGCGGCTTCGGGGTTCCCCTGTTCGATTACCGGGGCGAGCGCAGCCTGCTGCGAGACTGGAGCGAAAACAAGGGACCGGACGGAATCCGCGACTATTGGGCGAAAAAGAACCGCACCAGCCTGGACGGGCTACCCACGGGCGTTCCGGTAGATAAAACAGAAAGCTGAGACAACCGCAGCGGCTCAGTCGCCAGCCAGCCAGCGCGCGGCCGCCTTGCCATCGGACTCGCGCGCATCCACCCAGCGCTCGCTGCCATCGGGCAGACGCTCTTTCTTCCAGAACGGCGCCTCGGTCTTGAGGATGTCCATGATGAACTGGCAGGATTCGAAGGCCGCCTGGCGATGGGCGCTGGCGGTCAGAACGAGCACGATGGGCTCACCCAGGTGCAGCTCACCGACCCGGTGGATCACGGTGACCGCCTGCAGGGACCAGCGCTCGGCGGCGACATCCACGATCCGGTCCAGGGCCTTCTCGGTCATACCCGGATAGTGCTCCAGGGTCATGGTGGCGATCTCGGCGTGCTCGTCGCCGACCCGGTTGTGGGCCCGCACCAGGCCGACGAAGCTGGCCACTGCGCCAATGCTGTGATCGCCGGCGCTCAGGCGCGCGGTCTCCCCGCCGACGTCGAAGGGCTCTGTCTGCACCCGGATATCCCGTCTCATCCGCCGGTCACCGGAGGCAGGAAGGCCACCTCGTCGCCCTCCTTCAGCGGGGCATCCGGGCCGACCATCTCCTGATTGATTGCCATCAGGACCGTGCCGCCAAGGGCCTCGCCCCAGTCGCCGCCACGGGCGGCCAGGTTCGCGGCCAGCTCGCCGATGGTGGATGGGTAGTCGGCCATTTCTTCGCCGGCGGTACCGAGTTGGTCACGCAGACGGGCGAAATAGCGGATCCGGATCATTGCAACAGACTCTCGAAAGGCCAGAAATTGAGTGCCGTACCCTCAGGGTAGGTCATCCCCTCGGGGATCTCCAGCACCCCGTCGGCCCACACGGTGCCCGAGAGCACATCCGAGCCCTGGCGCGGAAAGGGGAGGGCCCGCGGCAGGTCGTCCGGTTGATGTTCGAGGCGTACCCGAATGAACTCGCGGCGCTTCAGCGGCCTCTCCACCGCACGGGTCAATCTTGCCCGCATCGGCGCGGGGAAGGCCTGGTACCGCCCCTGGGCGATGCGAATGAAGGGCGTGCCGAACAGGCACAGGGTGACGAATACCGAGACCGGGTTGCCCGGCAGCCCGATGAAGGGCGTGTCCCCCACCCGACCGAAGGCCAAGGGCTTGCCCGGCTTCATACGCACCCGCCACAGGGCCAGCTCCCCCTCGGCCTCCACTGCGGCGCGGATATGGTCCTCCTCGCCGACCGACACGCCACCGCTGGTGACCACCAGGTCGGCCTGGGCGGCCGCCTCGCGCAGTGCGGTACGGGTCGCCTCCAGGGTGTCCTCGACCGGGCCGGGATCGATCACCTCGCAGCCGAGCCGTTGCAGGGCGGCCGTAAGGGTATAGCGGTTGGAATTGTAGATCTGCCCTTCCTGCAGTGGCTGGCCCGGCTCGATGATCTCGTCGCCCGTATTGAGCAGGGCGACCCGCAGCCGCCGTATCACCTCCACCTCGGGAATCCCCAGCGAGGCGAGCAGGCCGACCATCTGCGGCCGCAGTCGCTCTCCCGCCTGCAGGACGACATCGCCCCGCGCC
Organism: Chromatiales bacterium; assembly: GCA_024762475.1. Lineage (GTDB taxonomy): Bacteria > Pseudomonadota > Gammaproteobacteria > Chromatiales > Chromatiaceae > MONJU. Next base: position 10,332 of record JANTHJ010000070.1, read on the forward strand.
ACGTCGTTCGCCCGCGGCCGCACGTTCTCGCCGGGCTCGACCCGACGGCCGATACGGATCCGCTCCCCGTCGACCTCGACCTCCTCCTGCATCACCACCGCATCGGCGCCCTGCGGCATGGGCGCGCCGGTGAAGATGCGCGCCGCCGTCCCCGGTGCCAGGGGCTCGCCCGGATGGCCGGCAGCGATACGCTGCGCCACCGGCAACGACGCGCTCCCGCCCTCGGTATCACCGGATCGGATCGCATAGCCGTCCATGGCGCTGTTGTCGTGGCCGGGTACGTCCAACGGTGAGGTCACGTCCGCCGCCAGCACCCGCCCCAATGCCTTCGCCAGGTGTACCTTTTCGGTATCGACCATGGGGGTGGCGGCATCGATCAGGGCCTGGCGGGCCTGATCGGCACCGAGCATGCCGTCATCGGCGAAGCACGGATCGGCGCTGCTCATGATTCGGTCAGCCTCGGCATCAGCTCCACCAGGTTGCAGGGCCGATGATTGATGTCCAGCTGGTCGTGCAGTACCCCTTTCCAGGCGTCCTTGCAGGCCCCTGTCGAACCGGGCAGGCAGAAGATGAAGGTCCCGTTCGCCACCCCACCCAGGGCCCGCGAGGCGATGGTGGAGGTCTTGACGGTCTGATAGGAGACCCAGCGAAACAGCTCGCCGAACCCCTCGATGGTACGGTCCAGCAGCGGCGCCACCGCTTCGGGAGTGCCATCGCGCCCGGTCAGGCCGGTACCCCCGGTGGTGATTACCGCCTCCACCTCGGGGTCGATGATCCAGCGCGAGATTTCATAGCGGATACGGTAGATGTCGTCCGGCACCAGGATGCGACCGACCACCTGATGTCCGTCTCCGGTCGCCATCTTCTGCAGCGCATCTCCCGAGGTGTCGTTGTCCAGGGTGCGGCTGTCCGAGACGGTCATGATCGCGATCCGCACCGGGCGTAGCTGTGGTTGTGTGCCCATGCTCTCCTCCACCTCTGCTGGGGGCGTCAAATGTACTGCATGCGGCCTGATCGGTCACCCCGCTTGCCCCCCCACCGGGATAGTGTGGAAAATCTCTAACCGCAAAGAACGCGAAGGACCGCAAAGAGGGGAAAGGCAATGACAGATAAGCTGGATGCCCCCTTGGCGTTCGTCTGGGAGGTATTTCCTGGCGATCTCTCCTCGTAGGGTGCGGTTGAGTTCCGCGAAACCCGCCACCGGGCACCATAGCCGATCGGTTTCGTTGAAACTGACCCACCTTGGACGGTTTCCCATGATCAAGGGTGCGCGCCACCCCCTCATGAAAGTTACCGGGAAAGCGCCGCGCGGCCATTTGCCTTACCGGCGCCTCGACACTACAGTGCCCGCATGAACGACAAGCCCTACCGCGACACCATCCTGGTCGAAGACGCCGAGATCCTCGATCACCAGTCATTTCCGGGCGACCAGTACCTGATGCGCGTACTCGCACCGGGCTGTGCCCAGCGCGCCCTGCCGGGACAGTTTGCCCACCTGCAGGTGCATCCGCTACGGCCGATGCGCCGGCCTATCTCGATCATGCGCGCCTCCGCCGAAGAGGGTTGGCTCGATCTACTCTACAAGGTGGTCGGCGAAGGCACCGCGCTGCTGGCGGATCGGCAGAAAGGCGAATGGATCAATCTCATGGCTCCGATCGGGGTGCCCTTCGAGGTCCGCGAGCGCCGGCCACTGCTGATCGGTGGGGGCGTGGGGATGCCGCCGATGATCTTTCTCGCTGACGCGCTGCGCAAGACCGACCACCGACCCTTTGTCATCCTTGGCTCCGAGGTGCCCTTCCCCTTCGATGCGCGTCCCTCGCAGATACTGGTCCCCGGCGTACCCGCCAGCGTGATCGGGGCAATGCCGCTGCTCGACGACTGGGGCATCCCCAGTCGCCTGGCGAGCCTGCAGGGGTACCCCGGCTGCTT
>JANTHJ010000071.1 GCA_024762475.1 Chromatiales bacterium
TGGTCGGCTCACCCAACAGCTCCAACTCCAACCGCCTGCGCGAGATTGCGGAGAAACAGGGCCGGCCTGCCTGGCTGATCGACCGGCCGGAGGACATTCAGAAAGATTGGCTGGACGGGGTAGAAACAGTCGGAGTCACCGCAGGGGCCTCGGCGCCGGAGGTGCTGGTACAGAGCGTGGTCGATCGTCTCAGAGACTGGGGCGCGACCAGCACGTCCGAATCCGGCGGCCTGCCCGAAAAGGTCGTGTTCGCGCTCCCCAAGGCACTTCTGGCCCGTCGTTGAGGCATCCCTGAGTCGCCGTTCGTCGGCATATAGATACCTGCGATCGTCCAGCACCTTTACTAGACAACGGCTTCACGACTATAAACCGGCTTATGAGAAACGAGCATGGTTTTAGCCTTGTTGAGCTGATGATCGCCCTGACGCTGGCCGTCATATTGTTGGCCCTGGCGACGCCGAGTTGGCTCGACCTGATACAAAACAACCGTATCACCTCCCAGGCCCAGGAGTTCATTCGGTCGCTACATCTCGCTCGAAGCGAGGCGCTCAAGCGAGGAACAGCGGTGGCAATCTGCCCCTCCTCGACCGGTACGGCCTGTACCGACAGTTCGGACTGGTCCCAAGGATGGATCGTCTTTTCCGATATTGGGGGAACCATTGGGGCATACGACTCCTCGGCCAATGACGAAATCATCAATGTTCATGGGGAGCTGGAAGGCAACCTGCGACTAAACAGTTCCGACGCTGGAGACAAGTTTATCCGCTTCGACGAGAAGGGGGCGTCGCGGAAGAGCGGCAACCTTGATCTCGTCCTCGACTATAGCGGCTGTAGTGGCAAGAAACACCGCCGCGATATTCGCGTCACTACCACTGGCAACGTACAAACCGAGGTGCAGACATGTCCGTAGCTGCCACTAGAGCCTGCGCTCATCCTAGGCGTCATCGGGGATTTACGCTCATCGAAATGCTAGTGGCCGTCCTGGTGCTCTCCATCGGGCTATTGGGACTTGCCGGCCTGCAGGCGACGGGCATCAGAAACAATCACAGCGCCTATATGCGGACCCAGGCCACTTTCCTCGCAATCGATATTCTCGACCGCATGCGTGCGAATCGAGACGCGGCGATTGGCGGAGATTACGACCAGGCGCTCACGGATGGGCTCAGGAGCTCAACAGCCAAGCTTGCTGACGCAGACGTGAACGCCTGGCTTTCTGAGCTCGCCCAAAAACTCCCCAGCGGTGATGGCAGCATCGCGCGCAACGGCAGCATTTTCACAGTAACGGTGCAGTGGAACGACAAGCGCAACGATCAGGACCTGCTGTCGTTCTCCACCAATACGGAGATATGAATATGCCGCCCTCCTCGCCTCCCTCCCAGAGTCGGCAAGACGGATTTACCGTGGTGGAGATCATGGTGGCCATGGTCATCAGCCTTATCCTCCTGGCCGGTGTCATCCAACTGTTCGTGGGTAGCAAGGTGACTTATCGCGCGCAAGAAGGCCTGGCCAGGATGCAGGAAAATGGCCGCTTCGCGGTCGACTACCTGGCCCGCGATCTGCGGGTGGCCGGCTATCAAGGATGTGCACGCCGTGGAGCCGGGCCGGGTCAGATCGAGCCCAATATCATCGCCTCCAGCCTCAGCATCCCGACCAATGCACTGAGTGGACAAAACAATCTTTCCTCCAGCAATGCCTTCAACGCCAAAGCAGGGACAGATACGGTAACCGTCACGGGGGCCATCCCCCCTGGAGCAAAACTGACTGGCAACATGACTGCCGACAACGCCAACATACAGATCGAGTCGAATCCTGGTATCGAGGCCGGTGACATCTTGCTGATCACCGACTGCATCAATGCCGATATCTTCCGTGCGACAGGAGTCTCTTCGAACACCACCGGCACTACGACCATCGCGCATGCCAACAGTACGAATTCGACCAATCGTCTGTCGAAACCATATGGCAGCGACGCCCAGGTGTTCGTTTACCGCTCATATACTTTTTACGTGAAAGATACAGGGCGCACCAACGACCAGGGCGCGCCTGTCTATGCCCTGTTCCGTCGCAACAATCTAGACAATAGCGACCTTGAAGTACTCGAAGGGGTGGAGGACATTCAGACTCTCTACGGGCTGGACACCGATGGCGACCGCCTCGCGGACAGCTATGCGGCCGCCGACACCATCAGCGGATCCCAATGGGATGGGGTGGTCGCTACGCGCAGCACTATCCTCGCCTCATCGGTAGAAAACTATGCACCGAAGCCCCAGTCCTACAGTTTCATGGGCAGCTCGGTGACGCCAAGTAGCGGGGACACCCAACTAAGGGGCGAATTTTCCGCAACCGTCCAGCTTCGGAACCGAGGAACCTGACGATGCAGGGACTGCCACGCCTGTCAAGATCCATCCAGCATCCATGCTCGCTGACCTATTCAAAGGGTGTGGCATTGATCACCAGCCTGATCATTCTCCTGATCATGACTCTCTTGGGCTTTGCCGCCATCCAGACAACCATCATGGAAGAGCGGATGGCGGGCAACCTGCACAACAAGGACCTCTCTTTCCAGGCGGCCGAAGCGGCTCTCCGCGAGGGTGAGAACACAATCGCGCCGCTTACTGCAGTGCAACAACCCAACGCCGTATCGAGCTGTAGTGGCACAGACTGCGTGTTCAAGGCCAACAGCCTGACCAGCGACTTCGCCTCCCAAAGCCATAGTTGGTGGCAGAGCAAAGGACGAGAGTATGGCAGCGACGGCACCCATGAGATCACAAGCAGTGAATCAGATCCACGATACGTCATCGAGGAATTCGCTTTCGTGTCCGACAGCCTGGTGTTGCCCCAAAGCGCCACCACGAGCGGTGGAACCTATTACTACCGCATCTCGGCCGAGGGCACAGGCGGTAATGACAAGGCAACCTCTGTATTGCAGTCGACCGTCGCAAAACGTTACTGAAACCGTATGGGCCTTACAGCAGAACCTCGGATAGAAGGCGTCTGAACAGGAAATTCGACCATGAACATAAAGAAGACTGCAATTGTCGCAAGCATCGCTGGCCTGACGACCCTCCAAGGCATCGCACATGCGAGCCTCCTGGCCCTTTCTGATGTACCGCTCTCGGTATCCACCTCCGTCTCGCCCAATGTCATGCTGCTGATCGACAACTCCGGCAGTATGAGGAACATTATCTGGGCAGATGGATATAGCAATTCCACGACCTATGCCAGCTGGGGCTTCAATTCTGGAAACGGAAATATACATCTATCAGACATTGACATGGGCAGCTGCGGTAGTGGCGGTCAATGGGTGGAAGGCACTCAAGGTGGAAGCCACAAGCTCCTTTGCCTTCCAGACCCGGTCGGCAACCAGCGCACACGATACAATGGCAATTACCTCAACTATCTTTTTGGAACGTATGCCGATGATACCGATCTAACCGATGGCACCATTCCCAACGACTACCGGATGAACGTGGCGCGAAACGTCGCATCCTACATCGTGACCAATACCCCCGGCATCCGGTTTGGCATCTCCAGATTTTTTGGCCCCCAGAGCCAGAACTGGGGACATGGCGCAACAATAGATGCCACCTGCGGCAGCAGCCCGAATACCATAACCAACGCGGTCAACAACTATACCGCCTCGACCAACACGCCGCTGGCCGAGGCCTACTATGAGCTGACGCGCTACTTTCGTGGCCTGAGCAGTTATTATCACGACAACACCAATTACAACAGTCCGCTGCAATTCCGTTGCCAAAAGAGCTTCATCATCGCGATTACGGATGGCTTTCCCACGCTGGATACAAACTTTCCAGCCAACGACCCCGATGATACAGCGGACAACACTGCGGCACTGCCTGACTGGGATGGTTTGCATCCAGCCACACAACAGACTGACTACCCTAACTTTCCGCAATATTCCGACGGATTTCAGCCCGCTGGCTCCACCTGGGATGAAGGCTTTAGCCTGTACCTCGATGACATGGCCAAGTTCGCCTATGACATCGATCTGATGAAATCGGGCAATGACCAGACTGGCCACAGCTGGAACGACCCCTCGAACAATTCACAGTTCGCCAAGCAAAACATCAATACCTATACGGTCGGCTTCTCCACCGCCAACCAGATGCTCGAGGATGCCGCCAGCTATGGAAATGGCGAATACTACACCGCCAACAACCAGGCGCAGCTGATCTCCGCGCTGCAGAAGGCGCTGACCTCGATTATCCTGAGCTCGGCCTCCTCATCGTCGGTAGCGATCAACACCAGCTTCGTCAGCGCCGGCGCCCTGGTCTACCAGGGGCGCTTCAACAGCGGGGACTGGACGGGACAGCTGCTTGCGTTCCAGATCGACACCGATCCCACCAGCGCCACCTTTGGGCAGTTGTTGACCAATGGCAGCGGCCCCGACGGATCGCAATGGGATGCTGGAAGCAATATTCCCAGCGCCTCCTCCCGTGAGATCCTGACCTTCAATGGATCGCAGGGGGTGGCGTTCCGCTGGAGTTCACTGGCTTCGGTCCAGCAAGGCCTGCTCGGATCATCCAGCGGCCTGCTCGACTACCTGCGTGGCGATCAGAGCGGGGAAGCCTCGAATGGCGGGAGCTATCGCAACCGCAGCAGTCGATTGGGAGACATCGTCGACTCTGCGCCGCTCTTTGTCGGCGACCCGCTCTTCCGTTATCCGGCCAAGTGGGATGATGGGGATGGCAGCCCAAACGACGAGCCGGAGAACCAAGCGAGTGCGCAGAGCTACACCGCTTTCCAGACAGCCCACAGCAACCGAGACAAGTTACTGTATATCGGCGCCAATGACGGCATGCTTCATGCGTTCGACGCGTTGACTGGCATAGAGCAGTTCGCCTACGTGCCCAGCGAGGTTTTCCCGAATCTCAAAGATCTCGCATCACCTACCTACAGCCACAGATATTTCGTCAACGGCAGCCCCACGGCAGTGGACGCCTTTTTCGGTGGCAAATGGCACACCGTGTTGGTCGGGGGGCTCAACAAGGGTGGCCAGGCCATCTACGCACTGGATATCACCGACCCGCTGAATGCAAGCGTGGCCAGCTCTTCCCCCATCGAAGACAATGCCAACAAGATTGTGCTTTGGGAATTCAACGACGAGAACGATCTCGATGCAGATGGCGACGGCGTCGACGACCCCGCAGGTACCGGAAACCTGCAACACGCGCTGGGTTATACGTTCAGCCAACCGGTGATAGCCCGAATGCACGATAACCATTGGGCTGCGATCTTTGGCAATGGCTACAACGCCACGGAGCCGGACATGACACTTGCGGACACTGCCGCTGGCTGCACCTCGAATTGCTCCAACACCGCCAACTCGACCGGTACGGCCGTGCTCTATATCCTGGATGCAGAAACTGGCGCGGTCATACGAAAGATCGATACGGGCGTAGGATCTGCCAGCGAGCCCAACGGGCTCGCCAGCGTTGCACCGGTTGATTACAACGGCGACCTGGTCGTCGACGCGGTCTATGCCGGAGACCTCCGGGGCAACCTGTGGAAGTTCGACATTAGCGACAGTGACAAGAGCAAATGGGATGTTGCCGGATGGGGCTCTTCCAAGAGCAAGGGGCCCCTGTTTACGGCCTGCTCCGGGAACTGCAATGGCAGCAACTACCAGCCCATAACGGTCAGGCCAGAGGTCGGGCGCCACCCATCGGGCAAGGGCGCAATCATCTACTTCGGTACCGGAAAATATCTGGAGAACACCGACAAGGATACGAGCAGCCCTCAGGTCCAGTCTTTTTACGGAATCTGGGACAATTTCACCGACAGTACCTGGGACGTAGGTGGTCGCAGTGACCTACAGCAACAAACAATCTTGGCCGAAGATATCCAGACTTTTACAAATCCGACGACGAATGTCGATCACACCTATCCGGTGCGAGTCACGTCGAACAATTCGGTTGATTACTCGACCAAGAAGGGATGGTATCTCGACTTCACGCTCCCCAACAGCAGTACCACCATTGGCGAGCGACAGGTAACCAATCCATTGCTGCGCTCGGGCAAGATTATTTTCACAACGCTGATACCCACTACCGACGTCTGCAACGCCGGGGGCGACAGCTGGTTGATGGAACTCGATGCCCGCACGGGCAGCCGCCTTAACTATTCACCCTTCGATTTCAACCATACCGGCACCTTCACGACGCAAGATTTCGTGCAATATACGCCGCAGGGCTCGCAGACGCCGGAATCGGTACCTGCATCAGGCAAGAAGCTGCCCGTTGGTAGCGCGGCGACACCTGGCGTAATGTCTGCAGGTGATCTCGAGTTCAAGTACACCTCGGGTGTCGGTCAGCAAGGCAATTATGATATCGATGTAACCACCGAGAATCCCGGCCCATCGGCCTACGGCAGGCAGTCCTGGGTCCAATTGAAATGAAGGATTTTTCCGCGATGAAGATGCGCCCACTTATACTATTGATGATTGTCGCTTGGTTCCCCCTTGCAAGCTGGGGAGTGGACGCCGAACGGCTGCAAGGCAGGGTGACAAGCCAGCCGGCCCTTACGAGCCTGGAAGTTGACGGCCAGCCTTATCAGGTGGCATTCGGTACAGAAGTACAGGTCGAAGGATTCACCGAGACCTATCCAATCACTGTCCTGCAGCCTGGCCAGATGATTTACTTCTCGGTGTCAGAGACACTCGGGTCGGGACAACAGCCAATAATCGACAGAGTCTGGGTTTACAATGACTGAGGATAGACTGGCTGGCGTACCCCCAGTGGCCGCCCGTATCACCACTTCCTTCCCTAGGGAATATCTGATTAATCCCTCCCCCCGCTTGCGGGGGGAGGTTAGGAGGGGGGCAAGTCATTGTTTGGACTCCCCCTCCCGGCCTCCCCCGCAAGCGCGGGAGGTGAAAAATCGAATTTTTCAGACCTTCCCTAGGCGTGATCACTGTGCTGATGGGTTCACCCTTGTCGAATTGTTGATCGTCGTGGCCATCATTGCGATCTTGGCGACGATCGCCTATCCGAGTTACCGGGAACACCTGCAGAAGACCCGGCGCGCCGATTGCGAAGGTGCGATGTTGGAGATGGCTGGTGCACTCGAGCGGCACTATACCGAGAACAACACCTATGCCGGCTTTCAACTCGGCACCGGAAAGGATTTCGTTGACCAGTGCCCGAGAGATCCGAACGAAAGCGCCACCTACAACCTGACCCTGCCGACGGCCAATGCCAGCAACTTCACCATCAAGGCCGCCCCTACCGGCGCTCAGACTGGCGATCGGTGCGGGACCCTGACGCTCGACGAGAGCCTCGCGAAGGGCATTGAGAGTGCCGCGTCCGGTGTTACCGCCAAGGACTGCTGGTAGGCATGCTCGTCGGCTCAGCCCCGCTGAATCGCTCGACTGCTGAAAACCGCCGATAATCGCGCAATCAATAGGGCGGATCTTCATATACCAGCGGGTAACGGAATATTCCCAGGCGAAATATCCGGGTTGGAACCGGGCGGCTCGAAGCGACCGATCCTGCTGCGACCGTAGCGGACGATCGACCGAATCGGTCGCTTCGAGCAATTGAAAGGGAAGCGCCGAAAAGCGTGCTTGCAGCACGGCCGGACCCCGTCACGCCAGCCCGATTTGACAGCTATTTCCTGGGCAGCTGCGATACCCTCCCGGGTAGAATAACGGCCAGATGTACTTACTCGGCTGTATCCCATGAGCAACGCAATACTGGTCATCGGCGGCGGCATCATCGGTATGCTCACTGCCAGGGAATTGGCTTTGGCCGGCGCCCGCGTCACCTTGATCGAGCGGGGCGAGACCGGCCGCGAGTCGAGCTGGGCAGGTGGCGGCATAATATCTCCCCTGTTTCCTTGGCGGTACCTCGACAGCATCACCATGCTGGCGAGCTGGAGCCAGGCCCACTATCCCCAACTGTGCGAACAGCTGGCTCACGATACCGGGATCGACCCCGAATTCACCCCCAACGGCATGCTGATGGTGGCCGACGACGAGATCGAGACCGCCCTCGCCTGGGCAGATCGCCACGCAAGACACATGGAGGCTGTCGACCGGAATACCTTCCACACATTGGAGCCTGCCGCCGCACATCCCCCCATGCGGGGCCTGTGGATGCCCGAGGTCGGTCAGCTGCGCAACCCGCGCCTCGCCCAATCGCTGCATGCCGATCTGGTGCAGAGGGGCGTCGAGATCCGCGAACGATTGCCGGTCACCGGCATCCAGGTACGCAATGCGCTATGTCGCGGCATCGAAACACCGCAGGGAATCCTGGAAGCGGACCAGGTCGTGGTCTGCGCCGGCGCTTGGAGCGGCAAGCTATTGGGCGATCTGACCATGGCGCCAGCAATTAGGCCGGTGCGTGGCCAGATGCTGCTGTTCAAGACCCCTCCCGGCACCATTTCGCGCATCGTGCTAGAGGATCAGCGCTATATCATCCCGCGGCGCGACGGACACGTGTTGTTTGGCGCCAGCATGGAGGAGGTCGGGTTCGACAAGACCCCTACCGCCGGCATGCGCGAGGAATTACTCGCCCTGGTCCGCGAGCGATTCCCGGTGATGCGGCAATATCCATTGGTGAAACACTGGGCCGGGCTGCGACCTGGCTCGCCCGCAGGGGTGCCCTATATTTCGCAACACCCTGAGATCAAAGGGCTGTTTATCAACGCCGGCCAGTTCCGCAACGGCGTGGTGCTGGCGCCGGCCTCGGCGCGACTCGCGGCCGACCTGCTCCTCGGACGCGCACCCGTGCTCGATCCCACTCCCTACGGCTGGCTCACCGCCCGCGGTTGACGGCGCACTGCGCTCCAGCCCAAACACCCTCGCGGCCCTGGCACACCGGCCTGGCAGCCCTCAATCCCGGCGCGCCAAACGCCTGGCAATATGATTGGCCATTCTCAGAGCCAAGGCCGCAATAGTGAGTGAAGGCGACTCGCCTCCCCCGGAGCTGGGGAAGACGCTGGCATCGGCCACATACAGATTGGTCCAACGATGGCTGCGCCCATCCGGATTGACCACAGACATCTGGGGATCGGTGCCCATGCGCGCTGTTCCAAAGACGTGGGTTGCACTGAAGAAATCATAGCTGCCGTATTCTTCGCGCAGATCGGTCACACCCACTTCGGCCAATATGTCCCGAGACTTCTTGGCCATGAAACGAAGCCGGGCCAGCGCCATATCATCGAGATGGCTGTGGATGCGAGCGATCGGCCGGTCATGGCGATCACGTGACTCCGGGTCCAAGTCGATATAGCTGAGATCGTGCGGCAACCATTCACCGATGGCGCCGATCGACAGCAAGTTCCCAAACTCCTCATTGAGTTGGCGGCGGTGTTGCCGCCCCCATCCCGCAATGGCCCGCGTGGCATGGGCAATAGGACCATTGAATCCACCTTCTGCGGTGGAATGGGTGAAACGACACCCCCCGACAACTCCCGGAATCGCATCCGGGGCGTTGAAATCCCAACTGATCAGATCGGCGGGTAGGCCACGATGGCTCCCGAGCGGCTCGGGAGACAGGCCTGTACTCTTCCACGAAAGCGTCTCAAGGAAGTTTTTGCCCACTTGGCCCGATTCATTCGCCAGCCCGTCACGCGCCTGGTCATTTGTCGACAGCAACAGCAATCGCGGCGTCTCGACGGCACCACAGGCCACTGCATAGATCCTGGCCCGGACTCGTTGCTGCACGCCGCCCGGTTCAGCAACGATCAGCTCCTTAACGCGATCATCGCCACCAGGGACCAGTGCCAGCACTTCGCTCTCGGACATGATGGTCAGTCGGCCGGTAGCCTGCGCCTGGCGAATGAAGGTGACGTCCGTACTGCCCTTGTCGGTGCGTGGGCAGCCACGGTTACAGGCCGAACAATAGTTACAGGGAGGCCGCCCCTGGTGGGGGCGAGACAGCACGGCCAGCGCGTTGGGGTGCCAATCTTGAGAACTGGCTTTCGCCAGCATTTGCGCAGCGAACCCCGGTGGATGCGCAGGCTGTGGATAGGAGGCACTGCGCGGGCGCGTGGACTCACCCACACCGGCCACGCCGATCACCGATTCTGCCTTCACATACCAGGGCTCGAGCAGCTCATAGCCGAATGGCCAGTCGGCACCCAGGCCAAATTCGGATTCGAGCCGGAAGGCGCGCGGGTGCAGGCGGTGCGCCTCACCAGTGAAATGCAATGTGCTGCCACCAACTCCCCGGACATGATGGTATCGCCAGGCATGGCGATGGGTGCCGGGGTTCAATCGTCCCTTTCCGGCGCTCCAACTGCCCAACTGCTGCCGAAGATGTTCATCGAGCCGCTGCAAGGGGGCGAAACTGTGGCGCCCCTGGCTACCCTGCCGCTCTGGAAACAAATGGCGCTCCCAATCAGGGGCGGTCTGTGGATAATCGCGACTTGGCACGAATGCCGGCCCCGCCTCGACCAGCACAACCCGCACTCCTGCCTGACAAAGACCATAGGCCAACGCGCCACCACCAGCGCCGGCCCCCACGATGACCACATCGGCTCCCAGGTCAGGTCGGTTTGCCATGGCCTGGCGGCTGCCAATAGTCGGGGTAGCCGTCTGGTTGCGGCGGATGGTAGTCCTCCAGCCTGCCCCAGACAGCGGGGGCAGAATAATAGTGCTCGAAGGCCAGCTCCCGGAACCGGCTGAACGGCTCGGTGAGCGCAGTGCTCTCCTCCAATACCGTTCGTAACAGCTGCTCTCGCGCCTCTGCTCGGAGAGCGGCAAATCTTTGCCCGTGCCGCCGGAGAGCGTTACGCTCGATCTGCCACAGCAACCGAATCGTTTGCCGCCGCCTCCCCGGCTGAACCCAGAGATCCTGTGCTACAGCGGTTGGAATATCCAACTCCAGCGCACCCGGCCATCCCTCATCTGCCGGGAAAAGGGTATCTAGCAGAGCGGCCAATGTCGCGGGATTGAACGATTCCGGCATGCCCGGCCGCGGAACAAGGGAGCGTACTCCAGCAACCGCGGCAGCCAGTCCCGATAACAAGAGCAGAAACGAGCGTCTACGCATTGGCACCAATCTACGTGCGGTCGTCCAGCGAGGCAAGGCCACATTCGTGTCAGGAATTTTTACAACCAGCACGCACCCAGCGCTCGACCAGCACACTCAAGTATTCCTACCTTCTTGTTTTTGTGTGTGTTTTCAAATATTGGAGCGAAATATGCTTGAAATATTCCGCAGTAAGCAGTATGTCACCGAGACCGTGGTCCGGACAGGATCATAGCTACCAAACCCATACTCGAGGAGCCAATAATGCACATCTTTTTCACAGGACTTTTCCTATCGCTCGTAAGCCTCACGGCTTGGGCAGGTATCGGGGCTGCCCCGCAAGCCGTACCCGAACCTGCAACCTGGCTACTGCTTGCCCTCGGTGGCGGGGGCCTGCTGCTGGCTCGGAAACGCAAGTAAGACGCAGCACGACCGGGCGGAGCTCCGGATAGCCCGGGCATCCTCAAGGAAGCCCGGGGGAGGATTTTGCTGGCTTTGTTGGGCGACCCCCAAGGCTCGAGTGCGGACGGGCCTTGCCTATGGTTTAGTCGTTTGCAGCCAGTGAACCCGGCGAGGCGTCCTGGGTTGCTGGAGGATCTGAATTCCATTAGCCCCGGGGCCATAAAGATGAAAACCCTACCGCCTTTGGCCTATAATCGGCGCCCCTGCGCCACTGTAGCTCAGTCGGTAGAGCAACTGATTCGTAATCAGTAGGTCGGCGG
>JANTHJ010000072.1 GCA_024762475.1 Chromatiales bacterium
GCAACCGCGATACAGGTCACTCCAGCGACTCACATCCAGTTCGATTCGCGCCATGGCCGCAGTGGGGAAACGAAGTCGGCCGCCGTCGATCAGGTGGACCGCCAGCTCGCTCAGCGCCGGTTGATGGCCGGTGAGCAGCAGGCTGGAGGGCAGATCGGGCGCACTGCGCAGGAAATCCACCAGGTCCTCGACATCGAAGGTATATAGCGCCTCTTCGACCCGGCTTGGGCTGCCCCAATCCCCCGCCTTCATTGCCAGCGCCAGCGTATCGCGGGCCCGGCGCGCCGGCGAGCTCAGCGCGAGTTCCGGCACCTGTCCGGCGTCGGCCAGAAACTCGCCCATGGCTCGCGCTGCCTTGACGCCGCGCTGGGCCAAAGGGCGCTCTCGATCGTCCCAGCCCGGATCGCTGCGATCGGACTTGCCGTGACGAAACAGGATCAGGCTGAGCATGGCATCCTCAGCGACGCTCCCCCGCCAGGAACAGCCAGGTGTCCACCACGGTGTCGGGGTTGAGCGAGACGCTCTCTATCCCCTGCTCCACCAACCACTGCGCAAGGTCGGGGTGGTCGGACGGCCCCTGCCCGCAGATGCCGACATACTTTCCGTGCCGACGGGCCGCTGCGATGGCCATTGCCAGCATCTTCTTCACCGCCGGATTGCGCTCATCGAAGCGCTCCGCAACGAGGGCGGAATCCCGGTCCAGGCCCAGGGTGAGCTGGGTCATGTCGTTCGAGCCGATGGAGAAGCCGTCGAAGTATTCTAGAAACTCGTCCGCCAGCACCGCGTTCGAGGGCAGCTCGCACATCATGATCACCTTGAGCCCGTCACGCCCGCGCTCGAGGCCGTTCTGCTCGAGCAGTCCAACCACCGCCTCTGCCTCTTCGAGGGTGCGTACGAAGGGAATCATCACCTGCAGGTTCTTCAGCCCCATGGTGTCGCGCACGTAGCGGAGGGCCTCGCACTCCATCTCGAAACAGGGTCGGAAGCTCTCGGCGATGTAGCGCGAGGCCCCGCGGAAACCGATCATCGGATTTTCCTCCTCGGGCTCGTAGAGAGTGCCGCCGATCAGGTTCGCATATTCGTTCGACTTGAAGTCGGACATGCGCAGGATGACCGGCTCGGGGGCGAACGCAGCGACGATGGTGGAGATCCCCTCCGCCAGGCGCTTGACGAAGTAGTCCCGCGGGTAACCGTAGGCCGCGACCCGCCCGCCGATCTCGGCCTGCAACTCCGGCTTGAGCCGGTCGAACTCCAGCAGCGCCTTGGGATGCACCCCGATCATGTTATTGATGATGAATTCGAGGCGCGCCAGGCCCACCCCCTGATGGGGTATCTGGGCGAAGCTGAAGGCCCGCTCCGGGTTGCCGACATTCATCATCACCTTAACCGGCGCCTCGGGCATACGGTCGAGCTCGATGCGCTTGACCTCGAACGGGAGCCGGCCCTCGTAGATGAATCCCGTATCGCCCTCGGCGCAGGACACCGTTACATCGGCACCGTCGGGCACGGTGCGCGTGGCATCACCGCAGCCCACCACCGCGGGGACACCCAGCTCCCGCGCGATGATGGCCGCATGACAGGTGCGCCCGCCACGGTTGGTCACGATCGCCGCGGCGCGTTTCATGATGGGTTCCCAGTCGGGGTCGGTCATGTCGGTGACCAACACGTCTCCGGGCTGCACCTTGTCCATCTCGTCGAGGCTCAGAATGACCCGCGCAGCACCGGCGCCGATGCGCGATCCGATCGATCGCCCCTCGGCCAGCACCGGCCCTCGCTCCTGCAGCTCGTAGCGCTCCAGCACCCGACCGCTTTGACTCTGCACCGTCTCCGGCCGTGCCTGCACGATATACAGCAGGCCATCGACGCCGTCGAGCGCCCACTCGATGTCCATGGGTCGTTGATAGTGCGCCTCGATGGCCATGGCCTGGTGCGCCAGCTCCTCGACCTGCTGGTCATCGATGCAGAAGTGCTGGCGCTCCTCCACCGGCACGTCGACCACCTGCACCGGCTTGTCGCCTTCCTCGGCATACACCATCTTGATCGCCTTGCCGCCGACGCCACGGCGCAGCACCGCCGGCCTGCCCGCGGCCAGGGTCGGCTTGTGCACATAGAACTCGTCCGGATTGACCGCACCCTGCACCACCATCTCACCCAGGCCGTAGCTGCCGGTGATGAACACCACGTCACGGAAACCCGACTCGGTATCCAGGGTGAACATCACCCCGCTGGCCCCGATGTCCGAGCGCACCATCTTCTGCACCCCGGCCGACAGCGCCACCTGAGAATGATCGAAGCCCTGGTGCACCCGGTAGGCGATCGCCCGATCGTTGAACAACGAGGCGAATACCTCGTGCACCGCGGCCTTGACGTTGTCCAGGCCACGCACATTGAGAATGGTCTCCTGCTGCCCGGCAAAGGAGGCGTCCGGCAAATCCTCGGCAGTGGCCGATGAGCGCACCGCCCAGCTCACCTCGGTGCCATAGTCCGCCTCGAGCTGGCGGTAGGCCGTTTCCAATGCCTGCTCGAAGGCCGGCGGGAAGGGCGTCTCCATGATCCATTGCCGGATCTGTGCGCCCACCTCGGCCAGGCGCCGCACGTCATCCACATCCAGCGTATCGAGCAGCGCGTTGATCCGATCCGCCAGCCCCTCATGTGCCAGGAACTCACGGTAGGCATGGGCAGTGGTGGCGAAACCGCCCGGCACACGGACGCTTCCGTCCGCCGTGAGATTGCGCAGCATCTCCCCCAGAGAGGCATTCTTGCCGCCGACCTTGTCGACGTCGCTCATCTGCACTTGGTGCAGGTCCAGGATGTATTCGTTCATGTTGTTCCTGTCCGCTGGTCCTCGGTTGTTGGTATTTCGTTGGTCCATCCGTGCGGCAAGCCCCGGTTCATCGAATCCGGTTCAACCCATACAGCGCCGCCACCCGGTAGGCCTCGGCCATGGTGGGATAGTTGAAAGTGGTATTGGCGAAGTAACGAATGGTATTGGCCTCGCCCGGCTGCGACATGATCGCCTGACCGATGTGCACGATCTCCGATGCCTGCTCGCCGAAGCAGTGGATGCCCAGCAGCTCCAGCGTCTCGCGATGGAACAGCAGCTTGAGCATGCCCACCTTGCGCCCGGCGATCTGCGCCCGTGCCAGGTTCTTGAACTCGGCACGCCCCACCTCGTAGGGCACGTTGTGCTCGGTCAGCTCGCGCTCGGTCCGCCCAATGGAGCTGATCTCCGGGCTGGTGTAGATGCCGGCAGGGACCTCCTTGATCAGCTTGTAGTCCACCTCGCCCCGCGCGATCAGCTGGCCCACGAAGCGCCCCTGGTCGTAGCTGGCACTGGCCAGCGCCGGCGGCCCCACGACATCGCCTACCGCGTAGATATGAGACAGCTGGCTACGGAAATATTCATCCACCACGATTTGGCCGCGCGCATCGACTTCGATCCCCAATGCCTCCAGGCCCAGCCCATCGGTGTTGCCCGTCCGACCGTTCGCCCAGAACAGCAGGTCCGAGCGGATCTGCTTGCCGGACGCACAATGCAGGGTCACCCCCTCATCGGTACCTTCGATTCGCGAGTATTGTTCGTTATTGATGATCACCACACCCTGGTCGCGCAGGTGATAGCTGAGGGCATCGGTGATCTCGTCGTCCAGGAATGACAAGAGTCGATCGCGGGTATTGACCAGGTTCACCTTCACGTCCAGGTTCGCAAAGATCGAGGCGTATTCACAACCGATCACGCCTGCCCCGTAGATGGTCACCCGGCGTGGCGTCCGATCCAGCGCCAGCACCGTATCGCTGTCCACGACCGCAGGATGGTCGAAATCGATATCCTCCGGCCGATAGGGACGCGACCCGGTCGCCACCACGAAATGCTCCGCCTCCAGTCGTACCGAATCTCCCCCGGCTCGCTGCACCTCGATAGCATGCGCATCCATGAAGCGCGCGCGACCATGGTAGAGGTCGACCCGGTTCCGCGTGTAGAAACGGTGCCGCATGCTCACCTGCTGATCGATGACCTGTTGCGAGGTCCGTAGCAGCTCCGGCCAGGTGACATCCATGGCGTCGACGGTATGCTCGAAAAGCGGGTGATGGCGGTAGTCGGCGAGCAACTGGATGGCGTGACGCAACGCCTTGCTGGGAATGGTCCCCTTGTGGGTGCAGTTGCCCCCCACCTGGGGCTGCATCTCGATGATGGCGACGCGCTTGCCCTGCTTGGACAGCTTCATGCTCGCCCCCTCGCCCCCGGGCCCGGAGCCGATGACGATCACATCGTAGGAAGCACCCATGATCTCTCCCTGGTTGAAGCGGGATTCTATTGAAGCACAGTCACAGGGCCTTACTATAGAGATTGTCCCGAAAATACAGAATTGGATCCCTCAATGCCGCACTTTCCCTCCAACCCGCTCGAAAACCTGGCCATCGATCCGGGTGAACTCGACCGCACCGTCGACCTGCAAACCGAAGACCCTGCCACTGCCCTGTCCGAGGTCGACACCCTCATCGACCAGGCCACCCCGGGCGAGCGACTGCTGCTGCGCTTCCCACCGCCAGCCGGTGATGGTCGGGAGACGCTCTTCCAACCCCTCGGTCGTCATCTGCTGCAGGCGCGCCGCGAAGGACGACTGGCGCGCTGCCTGCCGGCCGCCGACGGGGCGGGGTACATCGTCGTGCTCCCCGGAGAAGGGCCTGCGCCCTCCCCCTGAGCCCCACGCACCTGGCGACTGGACAAGTTCTCCTCCTGTTCTATAATGACGTAGAACCAACAAAGAACGCGAGGAGCCGCCATGCCACCCAACCTCACCCGGCGCCAGCAGGAGATCTACGACTACCTACGAGAGGCCTTGCCGCGACTGCCCCACCCGCCGACACTGGACGAGCTATGCCGGGCGCTCGGCCTGAAGTCGCGCGGATCGCTGCACAAGCAGATCCAGGCACTGGTGGAAGCGGGCCTGGTGGAGCCGATGAACAATCTCCGTCGCGGCATCCGGTTGGTGGATTCAGCCGCCAACGACCCGCGACCCGCCCCGGAGGCCAGCGAGTTGGAAGCGCTACCGATGTATGGCTACATCGCCGCAGGCCAGCCGATCGAGGCCATCGCCAACCCTGACACCATTCCGGTTCCTTCGGTGCTACGCACCCCCCATCCCTGCTACGTACTCCAGGTACGCGGGGATTCGATGATCGAGGAAGGCATCCTGGACGGCGACTGGGTGGTCATCGAGCAACGGGATACCGCGCGCAACGGTGAGATCGTGGTGGCGCTGGTGGATGGCGAAGAGGCCACGTTGAAGCGACTTGAGAAGAAGAGCGACGAGATCGTCCTCCACCCGGCCAATGCCAGCATGGCACCCATGCGCTATCACCCGTCACAGGTAAAGATCCAGGGCGTGCTCGTGGGTCAGATGCGTAGCTATCATTGAGCCATCGGGCCGGTCTGTGCGGAAAGCCGGGCCAACACCCATGAAGGGGGTAGTCCATACCCCTGATCAGGGCAAAACGAGGATAGGCCGAGGGCCGCGGAACCCATCGGCTCCGGTGCTCCTTGGTGGGTTTCGCTACGCTCAACCGCACCCTACGCGGTGCAGAAAGGTGTCTTCTTTAGCTGCTCGCTATTCTTTGCGGGCCTTCGCGTTCTTTGCGGTTACCCCGGATATTCCACCCGGTCGCTGAAAAATACTGATAGCTTATTGGTCGCCAAAGACATTCTGCATATATTAGCCGGTAACGAAATGTTACCGGGCCAACGCTGGACGCGCCCTCGCACCGATCTGGCCGCCCTCGCGCGGTATTTCCTTCCTCATCAATAGGCTGGCTATTGATCCGGTCGAAAATCCGCCCGAGAACGCCCATCTCGGCACGATCATCACGTCCCCGGGTGAAATATCCGGGTTAAATGTTTCCCACCTCAGTGGGTAGGGATACGGTAGCGATCCCCGTCATAGCCGGAAAAGGCCTGCTCTACCGCGGGATGGCTGACCGGACCACACACCCGATCCGGCTCCAGATCGACTTCCGCCGCATAGGTGGCGTCGTCGGTACCGTCGACCAGGATCCGGTACCAGGGCTGGTCTCTGTCCGGGCATGTGCGCGCCACCGACTGGTACCAGAGATCGGAACCCTTGAAGCAGGGATCGACATCGATCACGACCCCACGATAGTTGAGGCGTCGGTGATAGATGATCTGTCCCACATAGAAGCTGGGGGAGGCCCTCATCGCGCGTTCACTCCGGTCGGTTGGCCACTATGAGGGCGCGGCGCGGTGCCGGATATCCCTCGATGGTGAATGATCTATCGACCGGGTCGAGGAAATCTGAAAGGGATTCGAAGCGCATCCATTCGGTGCTGCGCTGCTCGTCGCTGGAGGTCGTGCAGACGTTCACGGTGCGCACATTGTCGAACCCGCAACGCCGCAACCACCCCTCCAGGGCCAGGGTGCTGGGAATGAACCAGACATTACGCATCTTCGCGTAGCGCTCACCGGGCACCAGTACCCGGTCCACGTCACCCTCGACGATCAGGGTCTCGAGTACCAACTCACCCCCCGGCCGAAGCGCCTGCCGCAGCTCGACCAGGTGGTCCAACGGGGATCGCCGATGGTATAGCACCCCCATGGAGAACACCGTGTCTAAGGCATCCAATCCGGCTGGCACCGCCTCTATACCCACCGGCAGATGATGGATTCGTTGCAGCAATGGCGGCCGGGAACTGGCGGCCACCAGTTTCGCAACCGCCTGGAACTGGGCATGGAAGAGCTGTGTGGGGTCGATACCGATGACCAGCGACGCCCCGGCACCCAGCATGCGCCAGGCGTAGTAGCCATTGCCGCAGCCTACATCCAATACCTTCCGTCCCCGCAGGTCGGTCAGATGCGGCGCCAGCCGCTCCCACTTCCAGTCGGAGCGCCACTCGGTGTCGATCGAGACGCCATGCAGTCGCCATGGGCCCTTCCGCCACGGATGCAGTACCTGCAGCGACTCGCGCAGGTGGGCCTGTTGCTCCGGGTCCCGACCCCGTTCCTCCCCTATCTGCACCACCGGCCGATCCAGGACGACCGTCTCTGTTGCCGGCGCTGGCATCCGGTCGATCGCCTCCCGCCAGCGCGGCCAATCACCATGGACCCGCAGCTGCCTTATCTGTCGAGGCAGCTCCCGGCCCCACGACGGCATGCCGGCATCACACAACGCCTCCGCGGCGCTGGCAGCATCGATCAGCGGGAAGTTCATGCCCTGGCCACAATGGAGACGAAGTTGAAGCACTGGAACCAGGTGTCGGCCCGGTCGAAGCCCACCCGTTGCAGGCGATTGCGATGGATACTGAGCGGCTCGGGCCGTAGAACGCGCTCCAGGGCCGCGCGTTTCTGGCTGATCTCCAGTTCGCTGTAGCCCTGCTGACGCTTGAAGGCGTGATGCAGCTCCACCAGCAATGCATCCTCCTCCGGCGTCTCGCCGGCGATCTTCTCCGAAAGAATCAGGATGCCGCCGGGCACCAGTCCCGCGCGAATGCGTTGCAACAACGTCACCCGGTCGTCGGGTGGCAGAAACTGGAGGGTGAAATTGAGAACGACCATCGATGCGCGCTCGATAACGATCTTGCGAACATCGGATTCTCTGAACTCGATGGGCCGTTCCGCCTGCTGCGCATGTTGCTGCGCCCGCTCCAGCATGGCCGGCGCATTGTCTACCGCAATGAGGGTGCAATCGTCGTGCGGTAACCCCTTCGCCATCGCCAGGCTGGCGGCACCCAGAGAACATCCGAGGTCGTAGAGCCGAGTGCCCGCCTGCGCGTGCATTCGGGTCAGCAGTTCGATCATGTTGATGATTGCGGCATAGCCCGGAACGGACCGCGAGATCATGTCGGGGAAGACCCGCGCCACCTCGGCGTCGAACACGAAGTCCCCGACCGGCCCCGGGCGGTCGAACAGCCTGTCCCGCCCTTCACTCAAAGTCGGATTCGAGATAGTCGAAGGTCAGTTCTTCGTCGGGAGCAATGTCACATGCGGCATATAGATCGAAACCGTCGAACTCGGTGTTGCCGGGCCGGCTGTGGTTGAGATAGCGCAGCAGGTTGCGCCCACTGCGGCCCACGGCACTCTCCTCGTCATCCTCGTCATACACCCAGAGAACATACATGCCGTTGCGTTTCGCCTCGGGTCCCCAGTAGGTACCGATATATTGCCCCTTGGGAATCGCACGCGAGGCGAACAGGCCAGTCCCGTGGATCGATGATGAGGCGGCGTAGACCCAGGACTTCAGTTCGCGATCGCGAATTCTCTTGCTGTCGGACATGGCGACCGGAATCCGTCTTCAATCCAGGCGGCATCGATCCTTGTAGACACCCATCACGGCCTTCAACTCGTGCAACACCAGCCTTCGTTCACCATCGGACAGCCCCTCGGTCTCAGGCAACGGCTCTCCTCGTTCGAGCGCATCGATATCTCCCCATACCTGGGCACAGCCCTTCTGGCAGAGTTCTTCGACACAGTCATCTATTCGCCTGGCGTTCCGCATGGCCACCCGTTCCCCTCTCGACACAAAGGCTGGCGATTATACCCCCAGAACGGCCCGCCAGGCTTTGTCCTGGCTCAATACCAGGCCATGAACACGAGCGTAGTTCCCAAAGGACCCATCAGGTGCCGCAGAAAGTCGCGCTCACCACCTCCGCGGGTGACGGCGCCGCCGCGTATGCCTCCCGTCCCGGCTGCTCGGTGTACGGTGCCTGCAGCACCTCGTGCAGTTCATGAAAGACCGACATGTCACCGGCGACCGCGGCCTCGATGGCGCGCTCGACCTGATGATTCCGAGGGAT
The DNA here is from genome assembly GCA_024762475.1 of Chromatiales bacterium. Taxonomy (GTDB): domain Bacteria; phylum Pseudomonadota; class Gammaproteobacteria; order Chromatiales; family Chromatiaceae; genus MONJU. Next base: position 8,806 of record JANTHJ010000072.1, read on the forward strand.
ATACAGGGGATTGGCCGCGTTCATATTGGCGCGTATGGTCGAGCCGTCCAGGCCCTGATCCGATACCCTGTTTCGCCACCGGGTCTCGAATTCGCCGAACAGGGGCTCCCCTGTTTCCTCGAGCCGATCGGCCAACTGACGAAAACTGAGCGTGAAGTCCCGCTGCTCATCCTGCAAAAGCTGCAGCCAGTCGTTGAGCAGCGCCTCGTCGTCGGCTCTCGCCTCTGCCAGGCCGAGTTTGCGTCCCATCTCCGCGCGGAAGGCCCGCTCGAAGCTATCCGGGAAGGTGCTCAATACCTCTTCGAATGCCGGCAGAGGATCACCCAGCGGCAGCAGGGCCTCGGCCAGACGCGCCATGTTCCAATGCTGAATCTGTGGCTGCTGGCCATAGGCATAACGCCCCATCCGGTCGATGGAGCTGAAGACCTGCTGGTAGTCGAAACTATCCATGAAGGCACAGGGGCCATAGTCCAGGGTCTGGCCGGATATGGTCACGTTGTCGGTGTTCATCACCCCGTGGATGAACCCTACGGACATCCATTGCGCCACCAGCCGGGCCTGGGTCTGAACCACCTCGCGGAAGAGTGCCACCGCAGGTCGCTCCTCTTCAGCGACCTCGGGATGGTGGCGTTCGATCGCAAAGTCGACCAGCGCCTGCAGCGAGGCCTTGTCGTTGCGGGTGGCCAAATATTCGAAGGTGCCAACCCGCAGATGGCTTGCCGCCACGCGGGTCAGCACCGCACCGGGCAAGGGCCGCTCGCGGTATACCGTCTGCCCCGTTGCCACCGCGGCCAGGGCTCTGGTGGTGGGAATGCCCAGGCGGTGCATCGCCTCGCTAACCAGAAATTCGCGAATCACCGGCCCGAGCGCCGCCAGTCCATCCCCTTGGCGCGAGTAGGGCGTCGGGCCCGAGCCCTTGAGCTGGATGTCATAGCGCTGCCCGCCCCTGCCCCGCAATTCTCCCAGCAAAAGCGCCCGTCCATCTCCCAACTGCGGTACGAAATTGCCGAACTGGTGCCCCGCATAGGCGAGTGCGATCGGATCGCTACCCGGCAGGCATTCGTTGCCACTGAACCAACGGGCCAGCTGATTCTCGTCCGCCTCGAGACGATCCAGGCCCAGCTCCTCGGCGAGTTCCTGGTTCCAGGCCAGAAGCACAGGTCGGGGCGCAGGCGCCGCATCGACTTTGGAATAGCAGCTATTTGGAAGGCCGGTGTAGGTGTTTTCGAATTGCATGGGAAAGGCTCGGTTGTCTCGGCCGAGGCACTATGCCGGGAGTCGGAGGTCGGATATCGGGGTTCCGCAGGGGGTATTTCGGGGCCGATGCCGGCTCGCCGCGCCAACGAAAAAGGCCCACGCAGATCGTGGGCCTTCCGGAACTGGTAGGCGCGATTGGATTCGAACCAACGACCCCCACCATGTCAAGGTGGTGCTCTAACCAACTGAGCTACGCGCCTGTCGTTGCGAACGCAGGATTCTACGGTGGACAGAAAAAAAGTCAATGCGAAAACAAGACAATGCCTTGAATGCGGCTCAATCTGTAGCCCGGATGCAGGCCGCAGGCCGGAATCCGGGAACACCGGCGGAACCTCCCGGACTACGCTTCGCTTCTTCCGGGCTACACACTACGAGTCAATGGGCCAAGGGAAGTTCAATCGTCCACGCCGGATCGCCCCTCCAGTCCATCCACATAGGCATCGCGTGCCGCCTTGGCCCGCTCGAAAACCACCTGCAGGCGCTCGCCGTCACCCGCCTCTATCGAGCGCGCCAGCGCCTCCATTTCCTCCACGAAACCGTTCATGACGCGGGAGAGGGCCTCGCGGTTGGCAATGCAGATGTCACGCCACATGGTGGGGTTGCTGGAGGCGATACGGGTGAAGTCGCGGAAACCGCCGGCGGCAAAGCGGAAGATGTCGTCGTGCTCCTCCATGCGCGCCAGCGCATCCACCAGACCAAAGGCCAGCATATGGGGCAGATGGCTGGTCGCCGCCAGCACCTCATCGTGCTGCTCGACATCCATCTCGACCACCTCCGCGCCGCAGGCCTGCCACATCGCCCGCACCCGTTCGAGCGCATGGGCGTCGGTTTCCTCGGTCGGTGTCAGGATCACCCGACGGTGACGATAGAGCTCGGCAAAGGAGGCCTCGACGCCGTTGTGTTCGGTGCCCGCAATGGGATGACCGGGCACGAAGCGCGAGACCGCTTCCGGGCAGCTCGCCTCGAAGTCACGAATGACGCTCGCCTTGGCGCTGCCACCATCGGTCACGACCGCATCCGGCCGCAGATGACCGCACACATCGCGGAAGACCTGGCGCATCGCGCCCAGAGGAACCGCCACGAACACCATGTCGGCCTCACGCACGGCCTCGCCCACGTCATGGGTCCAGGCGTCGATGACGCCCAGTTCGACCCCCCGTTTCAGGTTCGCCTCGCCCCGACCGCAACCGATCACCCTTTGCACCTGGCCGGCCTGGCGCAGGGCGCGCGCCAAAGAACCACCGATCAGGCCGACGCCGATGACCGCCAGCGTGCCGATCAG
>JANTHJ010000073.1 GCA_024762475.1 Chromatiales bacterium
AGCAGGCTTCGCACCGGCGGCGCGAGTGGGCAGTGGCGCTCGAGGGCGGCATGTTGCAGCTCGCCGTTGCTGCAGCCCTGGCGCTCGATCTGTCGTTGCCAGGCGGCGATGACGCGCTCGCGCACCACGGCGCTGGACTCGCCGGGTTCCGCTGTCTCCAGCAGTTGCCGCACCGGCACTGTCGGCACCTCGATCTGGATGTCGATGCGGTCGCGCAGTGGGCCGGAGATGCGTCCCTGGTAGCGTGCAGCGGCCTGCGGCGTGCATTGCTCACAGCGTTTTTCCTCGTCGTTGAGGTAGCCGCACTTGCAGGGGTTCATGGCGGCGATCAGCTGGAAGCGCGCAGGGAATTCGGCGCAGCGGGCGGCGCGCGAGATGATGATCTGCCCGGTCTCGAGCGGTTCGCGCAGCACCTCGAGAACACGCGCGTCGAATTCGGGGAGTTCGTCGAGGAACAGCACACCGTTGTGCGCCAGGGAGATCTCGCCGGGACGCGGGACGCTCGAGCCGCCCACCAGGGCAACGCCGGAGCTGGTGTGATGCGGTGCCCGGAAGGCGCGCTGCCGCCAGCGGGACGGGTCGACCGAGAGTCCCGCCACCGAGTGGATGGCAGCCGTATCGAGGGCCTCCTGCTCGCTCATCGGCGGCAGGATACCGGGCAGGCGCGCGGCGAGCATGGATTTGCCGGTGCCGGGTGGGCCGATCATCAACAGATTGTGGCGACCAGCCGCCGCGATCTCCAGGGCACGGCGCGCCTGGGCCTGGCCGCGCACGTCGGCCAGATCGGGCAGTGCGCTGGTCGCGGTGGAGTGCTCTGTGCGGGCGAAGCGAGGGATCGGCTCGCGCCCGGCGAGGTGGGCCGCCACGTGCAGGAGGGTGCGGGCCGGCAGGATCTCCAGTCGTGAGACCAGGCCGGCCTCGCCGGCATTCGACTTGGGCACAATCAGAAGGTGACCGTCCCGGGCGCAGGCCAGCGCGGCCGGTAGCAGGCCGGTCACCGGTCGGATGGCGCCTGCCAGGGTGAGTTCACCGATCAGCTCGAGTCCCGTCAGTCTTTCGGCGGGCAGCTGGCTGCTGGCCACCAGGATGCCCACGGCGATCGCCAGGTCGAAGCGGGCGCCCTGCTTGGGGATATCGGCCGGCGCGAGGTTGACGGTAATGCGCCGGGCAGGAAACTCGAAGCCGCTATTGAGCAGCGCGCTGCGCACCCGATCCCGCGATTCCTGCACCGCCTTCTCCGGCAGGCCGACGATGTTGAAGGCCGGCAGGCCATTGGCGAGATGGGTTTCGACGGTCACCAGCGGGGCATCGATGCCCAGGCCGGCGCGGCAGAGGGTAGTGGCGAGTGACATGACGCTTCCTTGTGTCTGTCTTGGTTCGGTGCGCCCCTTATGGGGGGCTCGATTTCAGGGGGTCTTGGGAGTCCCTTCGGTGTCTTGAGGCGGTTCTCCTGGCTGCGCTTCCAATGCCGCGACCCGTTGCTCCAATGCCTCGAGTTTTTCCCGCGTGCGCACCAGTACCGCCTGTTGAATATCGAACTCGTCGCGTGTTACCAGGTCGAGCTGACGCAGTGCCGCCTCCAGCGCGGCGCGCAGGTTGCGCTGAAAATCCTCCTGCAATGCGGCCAGTCCCTTTGGCATACCTTCGCTGACGCGGCGCGACAGATCGTCGAGAATTTTCGGGTCGAGCATGGTTGGGCGCCTCTGCGGAATCGGGCCAATAGGTTAGGCCAGGGGGTGTCGGCTTGTCTATGTCGGTCGGCGATAGGCATTGACTATCAAATCAATATGCAGATGCGATTTCCGGTTTTTCGGAATTGCCCCTATATATTAATAGGAATTCGATGCAGAACCAGGCTTAAACCCGGAGTGCCCCGATGAAGATGCTCAACCCGAACTATCTGCCACCCCACCTGCGGCGGAGCGGCGATCTGGATCCCCCCGAGGTGCTGCGTGAGTTGGTCGCCCAGGCCGGGGTGCGCTTCAACGGTGACAGCCCATGGGACATCCAGGTGCACCATCCGGACGTCTATGCGCGCATCCTCGCCCATGGCTCCCTGGGATTTGGCGAGGCCTACATGGACGGGCTGTGGGATTGCCATGCCCTCGATCAACTGATCGATCGCCTGCTCAGTGCCGATGTCGACGAGAAGCTGGGCGGGCGGGTGCGCCTGCGTCTGTTCGGTGAGGTCTTGCGGCATCGCCTGTTCAACCTGCAGAGTCGCGAACGCGCCTTCCAGGTTGGCGAACGCCACTATGACATCGGGAACGATGTCTTCGAGGCCATGCTCGACCCCACCATGAGCTACTCCTGTGCCTACTGGAAGGAGGCCGGGGATCTCGACTCTGCGCAACTGGCCAAGCTCGATCTGATCTGCCGCAAGCTCGAACTCCAGCCTGGTGAACGTCTCCTGGATATCGGTTGTGGTTGGGGCGGCCTGGCGCGCCATGCGGCGAAGAACTACGGGGTAGAGGTGCTGGGCATCACCGTCTCGCGCGAGCAGCAGCGCCTGGCACGCGAGCGCTGTGCTGGACTGCCGGTCCAGATCGAGCTGATGGATTACCGCGATCTCGAGGGCCGATTCGACAAGATCGTCTCGGTGGGCATGTTCGAGCACGTGGGTCCCAAGAACTATCCGATCTATTTCGATACCGCCCGGCGACTGCTGGCTGACGATGGCCTTTTTCTTCTGCACACGATTGGCGTCCACGAAACCATCCGTCACGCCGATCCGTGGATCGACCGCTACATCTTCCCCAATGGCAAGTCCCCCTCGGCCCAGGAGCTGGCCGATGCCTTGAACGGACGCCTTCTGATCGAGGACTGGCACAACTTCGGCCAGGACTATGACCGGACCCTGATGGCCTGGTGGGAGCGTTTCGACCAGGCCTGGCCGCGGCTGGAGGGTCAGTACGACCAACGCTTCTACCGCATGTGGCGCTACTACCTGCTGGCCTGCGCAGGATTCTTCCGCGCCCGCCAGGGGCAGCTCTGGCAGCTGGTGCTGAGCAAGCGCACCCGCCGCGAGGTGTATCGCTCGGTGCGTTGATCGCATTGTCCGCACGCCGCTCTTGGCGGCCGGAAACGCGGTGGCATTCCTGATTACTGCGCCACGCGCGGGTCGAAGCACCGTTATGGGGCCCTCCCGGGACGAATGCGCACCAAGGTTGTGCAATCTGGTCCTTGTCGGCACAGGCAATCTTCCTGAAGTGTCCATAACATATTGATTATGCCTGTTTATATCCGGTTGGCACGTGATGTGCATAAAGGGGGCATCGAACCACGTTTCGATAACTTCTGAATCACTAAGAGCGTAACCAGCGCGGGAGTAAACAGATGAAAATGACCAAGATTGCCCTGGCAATGGGACTGGCCACCCTCGGTATCTCCGGAATGGCCCAGGCGGAGCTGAGTGCCAATATCGGTGCCGCCAGCAACTATGTGTGGCGCGGCGTATCTCAAACCGGTGACGAAGCGGCCATCTCGGGTGGTATCGACTACAGCCACGACAGTGGTGTTTATGTCGGTACCTGGGCTTCTACCCTTGGCAACGGAAACGGCGAAGAACTCGATCTGTATGGCGGCTATTCCGGCGAGGCGTCCGGCATTGGCTATGATGTCGGCGTCATCTACTACGCCTATCCTAGTGCTGCTGACGATGCGGATTTCACCGAGATCTACGGCAGCCTGTCCTACGGCCCCGTGAGTGGCGGAATCGCCTATACCGTGGACAAGGAGAGTGGTGTCGATGAGAACGACATCTATTATCACCTGTCTGCCAGTTTCGATATGGGTGACGGCTGGAGCGTCGGCGGCACCGTGGGTTACTACGATATGGAGGCGGCAAGCAGCGACTACAGCCATGCCCAGCTGGACGTCACCAAGAGCGTGGGTGACTTCGGCGACTTCACCTTCTCCCTTTCCAATGTCTTCGATCAAGACAGTGGCTCGAATCAGGACAACGACCTTATGCCGTTTGTCAGCTGGTCCAAGAGCTTCTGATCGTCGCCTCGTAATACGCTGAGGATACGCCGGCGACTCAGGTCGCCGGCGTCGACAATTACAGGGAGAACCAACCAATGAAACTGGTAGCAGCCATTATCAAACCCTTCAAGCTCGATGATGTGCGCGAGGCGCTGTCCGAGATCGGTATCGCCGGTATCACCGTGGTCGAGGTCAAGGGCTTCGGGCGACAGAAAGGCCATACCGAGTTGTATCGGGGGGCCGAGTATGTGGTCGACTTCCTGCCCAAGATCAAGGTCGAAGTTGCAGTGGATGACGACAAGGTGGAATCGGTGGTAGAGGCGATCATCGGCGCGGCGCAGACCGGGAAGATCGGTGATGGCAAGATCTTCGTCTATCCGCTCGAGCAGGCTATTCGTATCCGTACGGGAGAGTCCGGACCCGAGGCACTTTGACGCAGAATTCAGGAGGCAATGTCATGCATTCGTTAAAACGCAACACCCGCCTGTTGGCGACAGTCCTGGCGCTATCCCCTTCCCTGGCCATGGCAGAAGATACCCTGAGCGCCGGCGACACCGCCTGGATGCTGACGGCCACCGCCCTGGTATTGTTCATGACCATACCCGGCCTGTCGTTGTTCTATGCCGGCATGGTGCGGGCGAAGAACGGTCTGTCGGTGATGATGCAGTGTTTTGCGATCACCTCGCTGATGACCGTCCTGTGGGCGCTCGTCGGCTATAGCATCGCCTTCGGTGGCGAGGGTGCCTATTGGGGTGGCCTCTCCAAGGCCTTTCTGGCCGGTGTCGGTGTGGACAGCCTGAGCGGCACCATTCCCGAGACCGTCTTCATGGTCTTCCAGATGACCTTCGCGATCATCACTCCCGCGCTGATCGTGGGGGCCTTCGCCGAGCGGATGAAGTTCTCCGCCATGCTGGTGTTCATGGCCATCTGGTTATTGGTCGTGTATGCGCCCATCGCCCACTGGGTCTGGGGTGACGGGGGCTGGCTCGGTGGCAAGGGCATCCTCGACTTCGCCGGCGGCACCGTTGTGCATATCAATGCCGGTATTGCGGGCCTGATGGCCGCGCTCGTGATCGGCAAGCGCAAGGGATACCCGACAACGCCCATGATGCCGCACAACCTGATGTTCACCGTGGTCGGCGCGGGCATGCTGTGGGTGGGCTGGTTCGGCTTCAACGCCGGTAGTGAGCTGGCGGCAGATGGCACCGCCGGCATGGCGATGGCGGTGACGCAGATCGCGACCGCGACTGCGGCGCTGGCCTGGATGTTTGCCGAATGGATCGCCCATGGCAAGCCAAGCGCCTTGGGTATCGCTTCGGGTGCGGTGGCCGGGCTGGTGGCGATTACACCGGCATCGGGGTCGGTCGGTCCCATGGGGGCGATGGCCATCGGCGCGGCCTCCGGGGTCGGTTGCTTCCTTGGCGCGGTAAAGCTGAAAAAGGCTCTGGGTTATGACGACTCGCTGGATGCCTTCGGCGTGCACGGTGTCGGCGGGATCATCGGGGCCATCCTGACCGGTGTGTTCTGTGCGCCGAGCCTGGGCGGGGCCGGATTTGCCGATGGCATCGATTCCATCGGTGCCCAGGTGGCCGCCCAGGCGACTGGTGTGGTCGCAACGCTTATCTACACCTCAGTCGTGACCTTTGTCATCCTCAAGGTGGTCGATATGGTGATAGGCCTGCGGGTCAGCGAAGAGGAAGAGACCGAGGGTCTGGATATCTCGCTGCACGACGAGCGCGCGTACATCCTCGACTGAGGTAGCGGCAGTTCGTTTGTCCTCAAGGTGAAGGGGGCGTCGTCAGGCGCCCCCTTTTTTATCGGGCTGCCAATCGCCTGCCGGGGCGTTGTCGATAGGAATATCCCCCCCGAGTCCCCGCGCCCTAAGAGCGCACTGATTTGGAGCACCATATCGGTGCATGTTCACTTTTTGCGCCCTTGTATGGCGCGTAAGTATCTCACAATATACTTCGGCTTTGCCCTAACCTATTGTATTAAAAGATGTAATATGGCATGGCACGAAATGTGCTGATTCGTGATGGCGGGTCAACCGGCGGGCTGTGTCGGGAGGCCAGTCAAAGCCAATTACGAAACGATATCGGGAGAAATCAATGTCGAGAAAGAGCGAAATTTGGGCGGGAGGTGCCGGGCGATCAGGCCGGGCACGCCCCGCTGCCCATGACAAGGAAGTCCTGACAGGGTCTGTCGCCCAGGGTCACTCTCAGCGGGGAGAAGCATCATGAAGCTGATCGCGGCAATCATCAAACCCTTCAAGCTGGACGACGTGCGCGAGGCACTGTCCGAGATCGGTATCGCGGGCATTACCGTGGTGGAGGTCAAGGGCTTTGGTCGGCAGAAGGGCCATACCGAGTTGTACCGCGGGGCCGAGTACGTGGTCGATTTTCTGCCCAAGATCAAGGTCGAGGTCGCTGTCAGCGCGGACAAGGTCGAGTCAGTCATAGAGGCCATCATGGGCGCGGCACAGACCGGGAAGATCGGTGACGGCAAGATCTTCGTCTACCCGCTCGAGCAGGTCATTCGTATCCGTACCGGCGAGTCCGGTCCCGAAGCGCTGTAACAGCTGGAGGAACACAATCATGGAAACCCAAATTTTCGAACTCCAGTATGCGCTGGATACATTTTATTTCCTTGTCATGGGGGCGCTGGTGATGTGGATGGCGGCAGGATTCGCCATGCTCGAATCCGGCCTGGTGCGTGCCAAGAACACCACCGAAATCCTGACCAAGAACATCGCCCTGTATGCCGTGGCCTCCATCATGTACATGGTGTCCGGTTACGCCATCATGTACGGCGGCGACTACTTCCTGAGTACTATCGCCGGCGGGGATGACCTGGCCAGTGTGGCGCTCAAGTCGAAGGCGGAGAACGGCTTCGGTGGCGATTCGGTCTACTCGGCCGCTGCTGACTTCTTCTTCCAGGTGGTGTTCGTGGCAACTGCCATGTCCATCGTATCGGGTGCCGTGGCCGAGCGTATGAAGCTGTGGGCCTTCCTGGTGTTTGCTGTCGTGATGACCGGCTTCATCTACCCCATGGAGGGTAACTGGACCTGGGGTGGCGGTTCCGTGTTCGGGCTCTACAGCCTGGGCGATGACTTCGGTTTCTCCGACTTCGCCGGTTCCGGTATCGTGCATATGGCGGGCGCCTCGGCGGCCCTGGCGGCCGTGCTTCTGCTCGGCCCCCGCAAGGGCAAGTACGGCAAGGATGGCAGCATCAACCCGATCCCCGGCTGCAACCTGCCTCTGGCTACCCTCGGTACCTTCATCCTGTGGCTGGGCTGGTTCGGCTTCAACGGTGGTTCGGTGCTGAAGCTGTCCGACATCGCCAATTCGCACTCGGTGGCCATGGTGTTCCTCAATACCAACGCCGCCGCTGCCGGTGGCCTGGTTGCGGCCCTGCTGCTGGCGCGCATGATGTTCGGCAAAGCGGACCTCACCATGGCCCTGAACGGCGCTCTGGCCGGCCTGGTGGCCATCACCGCCGAGCCTTCCACCCCCAGCCCGCTGGCAGCCACCCTGATCGGTGTGGTCGGCGGCATCCTGGTGGTGCTGGCCATCCCGACCCTGGACAAGCTGAAGATCGACGATCCGGTCGGCGCTATCTCGGTACACGGCGTGGTCGGCCTGTGGGGCCTGCTGGCGGTGCCCCTGACCAATGGTGACACCACCTTCGTGGGTCAGCTGGTCGGTGCCGGCACCATCTTCGTGTGGGTGTTCGGTACCAGCTTCATCGCCTGGCTGGTGATCAAGATGATCATGGGCATCCGGGTGAGCGAAGAGGAAGAATACGAGGGCGTGGACCTCGGAGAGTGCGGCATGGAGGCCTACCCGGAGTTCACCGGTGCCAAGGGCAGCGGCCTCTGAGATAACTGATACTCCCAAGTGTCAGGGCGGGCGCGCAAGCGCCCGCTTTTTTTATGCGCGGTTTTCGCGCGAATGGCCGGTTCGCATTGCCGGCTGGACAGCATGCTCGCTTCGGGATAGCGTCGGCTCAATTCTACTCTGTCACGATCTACTGAATGGGGCGGTTTCATCTCCCCGTCGGCCATGGCGGGATGAAGCCACCTGCGGGAGGGCCTTCAGGCCCGACGGTCATTCCCATCGCGGCTGGAGCCGCCCCCACAACTGAACCTGCAAAATGACAAAGCGCCACTAAGGAGCGGCCAATGAAATGGATGATCTGCACGCTCTCGCTACTCTCGTGCCTCGCGGCCCAAGCCGGGGGCATCTACCGCTGGACAGACGAGGCCGGGCGTGTCCACTTCGGTGAGCGACCCCCGCCCGCGGGAGGAGGCGAGGCAGTGAAACTGCGACAAGGAAAACCGAGCGCAATGCCGGCGCAATCGGCATCGAACCCTCTGGAGCGTCAGCGAAAGGCGCTCAAGGCCTTCGAGCGTGACCGGGAATACCGGCGTGAACGGGCTCGGGAAAAAGCGGCCGAGCGCCGCCAGGCGGAACAGAACTGTCGTGTGCTGCGCCAGGAATGGCGATGGCTCGACCACGGCGGTCCGATCTATCTGAAGAATCCCGACGGCTCGCGTCGTTATCTCGACGAGGGCGAGCGCCAGCGCCGCAAGACGGCCCTGCGCAAGCGCCTGGACACATGCGACTAACGGCCATGGTGAGTTAAGGAAGCTCTGATCAATCCGTAACACGGCATCTTGCCGTGCCAAATCGCCCATTTCTGCGTTGCGGATCTTCGCAACAGCGCGCTGCAAGGTGAATCGCGAAGCGAGAGACGGTCCCTTGGGGGATTACGTGCGATCCGCGCCTTGAACTGGACGATTTTTCACCACAATCTGCTCGTGCCAGAAATAATCAGAGCTTGCTTAGCGTGGTTTCATATACGAATCATCGGCGACATCGGGATGAACCTGCTCGTGGGAGGGCCTTCAGGCCCGACGGCCATTTCTGTCGCGGCTGAAGCCGCTCCCACAACCGGATTCGGGGTATGACAAAGTAGGAGCTGTCTTATCCCGCTTTGCGATCCTTCGCGTCCTTCGCGTCCTTCGCGTACTTCGCGGTTAAGTCTTCGCTAGCCCGAGCATCTCATCCGGTCGCTGAAAAACACTGATAACTGACTGGTTCCCTAAGACATTCTTCGTATATTAGCGGGTAGCGACATATTACCGGGGCAACGCTGGACGCGCCCTCGCGCCGATCTGGCCGCCCTCGATCGGTATTTCCTTCCTCACCAGTAGGCTGGTTATTGATTCGATCGGGAATCCGCTCGAGAACGCCCACCTCGGCACGATCATCGCGTCCCCGGGTGAAATATCCGGGCTAGCCGGCACAGCACGAGAGCTGCGAGACGTCCTTACTGAAGGTCTGGGCGCACAGGCGAATGCCTTCCACCATGGTGAGATAGGGAAACAGCTGATCGCCCAGTGCGTCGACCGTCAGTGCCTGGCGGATGGCCAGTACGGCGGTCTGGATCATCTCGCCCGCCTCCGGCGCCAGGATCTGCGCGCCGATCACCACGCGGTCGCTCCTGCGCGCCACCAGTTTGACGAAGCCCTCCGGCTCAAAGTTGGCCTGGGCGCGTGGCACCTGCTCCAGTGGCAGCAGACGCGCGTCGACTTCGACACCGCGCAGGCGCGCAGCGGATTCGCTAAGGCCAGCCGTCGCTACCGCCGGCTCGGTGAAGACCACTGCGGGCATGGCCCTCAGATCGAGATGGGCCTCGCCTCCGGTCATGTTGATCGCCGCGCGGGTCCCGGCGGCGGCCGCCACGTAGACGTATTGCGGCAGATTTGCGCAGTCGCCGGCGGCATAGATGCCGGGGGCGGTGGTCTCGAGACGGTCGTTGACCCGGATCGCGCCGTTGCCGGCGGTCTCGACGCCCGCCTGCTGCAGGTCCAGGTCTTCGGTATTGGGCCGTCTGCCGGTAGCGACCAGCAGGCGGTCTGCGTCGATCCGCTCGTCGCCCACCTGCACCGAGAACCGCTCGCCGTCGAAACCGATCGCATCGGGCACGCAGTGCAGCCGGACATCCAGCCCCTCGCGGCGCAGCATTTCGACCAGCCCCTCTCCGATGGCCGGATCTTCGCGTGACAGTAGCGTGGAGCGGGCGAGCAGCGTCACCCGGCTGCCGAGCCGCGCCCAGGCCTGGGCCAGCTCCAGGGCCACCACCGACCCGCCCAACACCACCAGGTGGTCTGGGATCTGGGGCGATTGCAGCGCCTCGGTGGAGGTCCAGTAGGGGGTGTCCGCCAGACCGGCTATGTTCGGGATGGCGGGGCGGGAGCCGGTGGCGATCAGGATGCGGTCTGCGGTCACCGTCCGGGTGCTGGCATCGCGCAGTGTCACCACCAGTTCACGCGGGCCCGCAAAGCGTGCCCGCCCGCGAACCAGTGTGATCTCCGGGTGGGCGGCGAGTATGTCCTCGTACTTGGCCTTGCGCAGGGCGGTCACTGCGGACCGCTGCTGGTCCAGCAGGGCAGGACGGTCGATCTCCGGCGGCTGCGTGCGGATGCCGGGAAAGGGGTGATGGCCCACCTGCCAGGCGATGTGCGCGGCCCGGATCATGATCTTCGAGGGCACGCAGCCGATGTTCACGCAGGTGCCGCCGATCACCTCGCCGGCCTCGATGACGGTGACGCGCGCGCCGTCCTCGACCGCCCGGGTGGCCGCAGCGAATGCGGCCGAGCCACTTCCGATGATGGAGATGTGCGTGCCGGCCTGCCCCTCGCTGGTGCACCCATTGTTGCTGCAGCATTCACTCATTGGTGGCCACCTCGCAGGTCTCGCAGCGGCGTCCGCCCGGTGGTGAGACCAGGTCCCAGATGGCGACGACCATCATCACGGCCAGGCCCGCATCGAACATCCAGGTGCTCCAGGCGTCGGTCCAGAACAGGTAGAGGGTGGCCAACACCATGGCCGGCCCCGCAATGCCCGCGAGCAGCCGGTACCAGACCCGGTGGGAAAGAAAGCTGAGCACATTGGCCACCAGGGCGATGCCGGCGAACAGGGGCAGCAGAGTGTTGATTGCAATGCCTTCGAATTGCGCCAGACCGCCCAGGCCGATGGCCGCGCCGAGCGCGCCCAGGGCGGGGAAGCAGGAGGCGCAGCTCAGGGCGGCGACCGCCGACCCCAGTGCGCCGGCCTTGTCTAGTAAACGGGAAAACCACATGGCAGAACTCCTTGATCATACGATGAAAGGAGTCTAGAACCTGTAGTAACTACAGGTTCAAGCGGAAAGTCTTGTGGGGCAATGGCTGAGTATCGGCGCCCTGTCGCGTGCGACGGGCGTCAAGGTGGA
>JANTHJ010000074.1 GCA_024762475.1 Chromatiales bacterium
CGTCTTTTGATGCTCCAGCCGTCTATTCGAGCGGGACGATTCCCCGGCATTTCGGGAAATCGGCACAACCCCAGAAGGCCTTTCCGGCATTGGCGCCCCGTCGGGCCACTCGTCTGACCATCTCCCCGCCACAGTTCGGGCACTTGGGACTTTGCTCCGTCGCGGTGGGTGCCGGCTGAGCAACGGGATTTTGTGGTGCCTGCGCAGATTTGCGCCTTCGGGCCCGCTGGATGCTGGTGACGCTGGATTTTCGCTTGGCCTGCCGGCGGATCTCGCGCTCGAGCACCTGTCCGTCGATCAGGGAGATATTCCACCCTGGGCGAACTTCTTTGCCTCGGTAGTGAATACGCCGCTGGCGACGATGTACCCGTGGACACCGCGCCTCGCGACGCCATCACGCCGAACAGCTCTCTGACACTCAGTATCCGTCAGAATCCCAATTCAGGCTCTCATTCATGGATACCTCCTGTTGCACTTACTCCGCAACCAGAAATGTGTCCAGTTATTCGAGGGGCTACCCAGGAGGATGCACTTATCGCGTTGTCCAATTTCTGGGGTCTACTTCTGTCCTTCATCGTCATGGGCACGACAAGATCCCCAAGCGATAGGGACGCACTTCCCGAACCGTGTCCGCCTGTTTTACAGTGGGGAATCTACGTCCTACGCGGGATTCCCCTTTCCTATTGTTTTTTCAGCTTATTCATTGTTTGGCGCAAAACATGCTTCCAAAAGCTAGAAACCCTCAAACCAACCACCCAAAGAACTTTCCAGGAGCCGCCATGAAGAAACTGATTCCGTACGCGACCCTTGCCTCCCTGCTTACTGCGGGCAGCGTTCAGGCTGTCGAAATCCTCCCAACCAGCTATGACATGCTCAATGGACAGACCGGCTCCTACCAGTATTGGGATGAGAGCTACAACGGATCGGGGGACCCGCTGGTCTCCGGGTCCGCATTGAGTGGCGGCACAGGGGACCTGACCGATGGCGTGGTGGCCACTAACAACTGGAATGTCACCGAGGCACCCGCCGGCCCTGGGCCTTACGTGGGTTGGAATAGCATTACCCCGACAATCACTTTCCATTTCGCAACCGGGACGAACATCGACCGGATCGACTTCTATTTCGATGACTCCAACGGCTTCGGCGGTGTGGCAGCCCCGGGCAGCGTGGATATCGGCGCCAGCAACTACGGTATTACCGATCCCGCCAGTGGCGCCCCGTTCCTGTTCTCGGTCGGAAGCCTGGGGCTGAGCAACGTCAGCAGCCTCGATATCACCATCAGGGATGGAGCAGGCCCCTGGGTATTCGTCAGCGAGGTCGACTTTTTCGGCCACACTGCCGGCGGCACAGTTCCGGAACCCTCCAGCCTGAGCCTGCTGGCCTTGGGGTTGGCTGGCGCTGGCTTCGCCCGAAGGAGAAAAGCCGCCTGATTCCGGCCTGCCGCCTCTTGCGAGCCCCGCTTCGGCGGGGTTTTCTCTGGTGCGCCCAGCATGAGCGTACCAGCAAAAAGCGACCCTCGTTGGAGACACTCATCTGAGGCCTGGGGTGATGTCGCGTTTGTTAAGGGGCCCCGTGCGACTCTTGGGGGCCTCCAGATCGCCCAGAAAGGCCACCAGAGCTCTACGCCGGGATGGGCGTCTTCTCTGCTACATACTCGTCAAGACCAGCGTGCAGCGTACCTCTGTTTCGCGCTTGCTTACCGTTCTCATCGCGGGCCGCCTCCTGCTGCTCGAGGCGGAAGGCCATGTTGTAGGTGGTATAGCGCCGCAACACGTTGAGGATGACGCCCTCTTCGATCGCCTCGCGCATGGTGTAGACGTGAAACGGTTGCGGCAGGTTGTCGGTGCCCGGCTCGCATGTGGGATCGGGCGGGCGGCCGAACAGTTGCAGCGTCTTCGCCTTGGGCGTGGCGGTTAAGGATGGATAGCGACTTGCTGGGTCTATCTCCCAGTGCCCCGCAAACGACAATCAGTGATAGCCGATTCGGATTTCCCTGGTCGATTCCGGTAACGGCTCGATTGTCACCCTGAATCGTTCGAAGTGGCTGTATCTCATCATCGTCAAGCGCTCCGGCTTGGCGTAGCGAACGCCGATCACCCGGCCGTTATGGTCCAAGAGTTCCACCTGAACCCTGCCGCTGAGCCGGCGTACGGGGTTGGCAAGCACTTTACGTAGCTTTCCGGAGACGACCACCCCACCCTCGGTTGCCCTGATCTCCACGTCATAGGGCCGCGCAATGCGACTATGCAGGTCGGTCGCCAACTCTATGTTCCCGTCCGCTGCCAGCACTCCGGGGATCCAGCCGAGCGCCATGAACAGGACCAGAGGGCATAGGAAGCAATACATTTTCATTCAGGAAGCCTGTGTTTCCTTCGGTTCGGAGAGAACGGCGATCGCTGCCAGGGACCTAACACGCAGTATGCCAGGGGGTACCTGACAATTTACTGAACGCGACCGTTAGGACTCGGTAAGGCAGACAGTGGCTGAATAGGAGGATCGACAACACCCCGCACAGGACAAGCGATGAACATCCTGGACTCGTTACTAGCCCTGCCATGCAATGCCCGCCTGGCCATCCGGCTGGGCACCCTCGTACTGGCATTGGGTCTATCCCCGGCCAGCCACGCCCAAGGCGGCCTTACAGATGCTGTCGCCGCGGCCTATGCCCGACAGGGGCAAGACCGACTGGTCGAAAAGCAACAAGCGGTTGGACAGCACCTCGAACAACGGGCTGCACAACCTTTTTCCGCTGACCCAGCCTTCAACCTCAAATATCAAACGGATGACATTGGCTCAGGTGATGGCTACCGTGAATGGGAAGGCGGGGTGAACCTCCCCTTGTGGTCGCCAGGGCAGCGCTCGGCGACCAGCCAGGAAGCGCGGCAGATGGTTCAAATGGCCACGGCAGTCGCCCGCGCGAAAAGACTCGACATCGCCGGAGAGGTGCGCGAGCGCCTGTGGGCCGTAGCGCTTGCGCGCAGTGCCCAGCGGGAGGCATTGCTTGCCTCCGAGACTGCGCAGCGTCTGCAAGCCGATGTCCGGCGACGTGTAGAGGCCGGCGAACTCCCACGTAGCAATCTGCTGCTGGCGCAAGAAGAGACGCTGGTGCGTGAAGACGGAGTGCGCCAGGCAGAGAACCGGGTTCGTCAGGCAGAGCAGCTCTTCCGTGTCTACACCGGACTGGCCGATGTCCCCGATGCAGAACCCGAGGCACCCGATGCGACGACGGAGATTTCCATCGACCATCCGGTGCTGGCATTGGCCGAGGCGAAGGTCGGGCTTGGGCGCGCGCGCCGGGATCGCATCGCTACTGAACGCTATTCCGGCACCAGTCTATGGCTGGGCGGCAAGTCGGTCCGAGATACCTCGGTGAGCGGCTACAAATCGTCGGTCGGCGTAGAGATCACCGTCCCCTTTGGCAGGCAGGTGCAGAGGGCGCCTGCGGTGGCAGAGGCCGAAGCGGCGCTCACCGAAGCGATCCTCGACCGGCAACGTTCCCAACGCGAGCTTCAAGGCAAACTCGCAGCCGCACGGCTTGAATATGAGCGGGCGGAGTCGGCTCTCACACTCGCCGGCAAGCGCAAATCGATCGCCGATGAAAGCCTTCGACTCACCCGCCGCGCCTTCGAGCTTGGCGAGATCGACCTCATACGACTTCTGCAGGCGCGCCGCGATGCCATAGCGGCCCGCGCTGCCTACGAAAGGCGCCGTGTTCAACTCGGCCAGGCGATAGCCCGTTTCAACCAGACCGCTGGAGTGATACCTCAATGAAAAAGTTCGCAATCTTACTGGTGCTCATGTTGATCGGTCCGGTATCGGCGGCCGACAAGGTCGTGCGCCTCGACGAGAGGCAGATCACAGCCCTTGGCATAGAAACGCAGGCCGTGGAAGTGGTGGACAAGACCATGAGCAAGGACTTTCCTGCGAAGGTCGTGGTACCCAACAGCCAACTGCGCATCGTGGGTAGCCCGCTGGACGGCGTTATCGAGGCACTCCTTGCGGCCGAGGGCGAGTCGATCAAGAAGGGACAAGCCTTGGCACACATACGGAGTGCCAGGCTGTTGGAGTTGCAAGCCGCCTATCTGGAAACGAGAACCCGTCGTCTGCTCAGCGGCGAGACATTGGCACGTGAGCGCAAGCTCAGATCCGAAGGCATCACCGCGGAGCGCCGTCTCCTGGAGGCTCAATCCGCTTATCGCGAGTTGGTGAACGCCGAGGAGCGCGACCGGCAATCCCTACACCTCGCCGGCATGTCCGAAGATGGCATCAAGGAACTGGCGCGTACCGGGCGCCTCAGTGCGACACTTGTCGTCAATGCCCCACTCGATGGCGTGGTGCTGGAGCAAATGGCCGCTGTCGGCCAGCGCGTCGCCACGGGCGATCCCCTCTATCGGATCGGCGATTTGTCCAGGCTGTGGATCGAAATCCATGTGCCGCTCGACAGCCTGGGCGGCGTAGCGCCAGGCAGTACGGTCTATCTGCCGGAGCAAGGACTGGAGGCCCAGGTCATTACCGTCGGCCGCATGATCCACGGCACCGACCAGGGCGTCTTGGTGCGAGCGGTCGTGACCAATAGCGTCGAGCGACTGCGTCCCGGGCAATTCGTGAAGGCCCAATTGGCCCGAGGGGTAGGCGAAGGGACTATGCGCGTAACGATGGCTGCGGTGGTCCGCATAGGCGATAAGAACTTCGTATTCATCCAGCAGAAGGAAGGATTCGCCTCGGTCCCCGTTCAGATACTGCAGCGCGAGGGTACCCACGCCGTCGTTACCGGCAGTCTGTCCAAAGGGGATAGCGTCGCCATCCGCGGTACGGCTGCCCTGAAGGCGGCCTTGGCAGCAGGAGCGGAATGATGTTATCCACGCTGATCCGG
The DNA here is from genome assembly GCA_024762475.1 of Chromatiales bacterium. Lineage (GTDB taxonomy): Bacteria > Pseudomonadota > Gammaproteobacteria > Chromatiales > Chromatiaceae > MONJU. The sequence continues at coordinate 4,874 of JANTHJ010000074.1, forward strand.
TTTTCTCTGACCCAGCGGCTGCTGATGTTGCTGGGGATCCTGTTGCTCGTGGGAGGTGGCTGGTATGCATTTCAGCACACCCCGATCGACGCCTTCCCGGACGTTTCGAGCACCCAGGTCAAGATCATCATCAAGGCGCCAGGAATGACGCCGGAAGAGGTCGAAACCCGCATCACCGCACCGATAGAGGTCGAGTTGCTGGGCCTGCCGCACCAGACCATGCTGCGGTCGGTTGCGAAATATGCGCTCACCGATATCACCATCGATTTTGCGGACGGTACCGACATCTACTGGGCGCGCCAACAGGTGGCCGAGCGCCTGAATGGCATCTGGGGCGATCTTCCCAAGGGGGTCAGCGGCGGCGTCGCCCCGATGACCACGCCGTTGGGTGAAATGTTCATGTTCACCATCGAGGGCGGAAATCTGTCCACCATGGAGCGGCGCGACCTGCTGGACTGGGTGATTCGGCCGGCGCTTCGCAGCGTGCCGGGTGTCGCGGATGTGAATGCGCTCGGGGGCAAGGTGCGGACCTTCGAGGTGGTACCGGACAATGCACGCATGAGTTCACGCGGCATCTCGCTGGAACAGCTGCAGATGGCTTTGGAGCGCAACAACGCCAATGACGGTGCAGGTCGACTCGCGGACGGTGAAGAGGTCCTGCTCGTTCGCAGTGAGGGCAGCATACGCAAACTCGACGATGTCGCCGCCATCGTCGTGCGTCCCGATCCATTGCAGCCGGTCCGCGTCGGAGATGTGGCCGAGGTGCGCGTGGGCGCCCTCACCCGCTACGGTGCAGTCACACACAACGGTACCGGCGAGACTGTCGAGGGACTGGTGCTCGGGCTGCGTGGTGCGAATGCACGCGAGGTGGTAAGGGGTGTACGCGCCAAGCTGGAGGAGTTGGCGTCCAGCCTTCCGCAGGGGGTTCATATCCAGATGTTCTACGACCGAGGAAAACTGGTGGACCGTGCCGTCGGCACGGTCTCCAAGGCACTCGGCGAGGCCATTGTGCTGGTCTTGATTCTGCTGGTGCTCTTCCTCGGCAACCTGCGCGCAGCCCTGACGGTGGCCCTCATTCTGCCATTGGCCGCACTGGCAACCTTCATCTTGATGCATGCCTTCGGACTCTCGGCCAATCTCATGTCGCTCGGCGGTCTGGCGATCGCGATTGGCATGCTGGTCGATGCGGCGGTTGTGGTGGTGGAAAACGTGGTCAGCCACCTCGGACACCAGGAATCACAGGGAAAACTTCCCCGCATGCACGTTATCTACCGTGCAGTGCGAGAGGTGGCCGTACCCGTGACCTCCGGCATCATGATCATCGTGATCGTGTTCCTTCCGCTGCTCACACTACAAGGCCTGGAAGGAAAACTGTTCGTTCCGGTTGCCTTGACCATCGTGTTTGCCCTGACCAGTTCGCTGCTGCTCTCGTTGACAGTAATTCCGGTCCTGGCTTCGTACTTCCTGCACAAGGTCAGGCATGAAGATCCATGGCTGGTGCGCCAGATCACGCGAGGCTACCTGCCCGTTCTGCACTGGAGCCTGCGAAACGGACGCGTAGTCGTCATCGCAGGACTGCTGTTGTTGGCTGGAGCCGGCTTCCTTTATACCCAGGTCGGCAAGGCGTTTATGCCGACGATGGACGAAGGCGATTTGATCGTACAACTGGAGAAATCCCCCTCCATCAGCCTGAAGGCATCTCTGGAGGTGGACAAGCGAGTACAGCAGGCGATCATGAAGCAAGTGCCGGAGGTAGTCGGTATCGTTGCGCGCACCGGCTCGGACGAACTCGGTCTGGATCCGATGGGATTGAACCAGACAGACTCCTTCCTGATCCTCAAGCCGCGTTCCGAGTGGAGCGTCGCCTCCAAGGCGGAGCTCATCGAGCGCATCCGCGAGGTCCTTCACGCCTTTCCCGGTGTCGACTATGCCTTTACCCAGCCGATCGAGATGCGCGTGTCGGAAATGCTGACCGGCGTGCGAGGGGATCTGGCGATCAAGATCTTCGGGGACGACCAGGAACAGCTCAACCGGACTGCGGAGGCCGTGGTCCGCGTGGTGGACGGAATCCAGGGTGGCGAAGACGTGTACACCCCCCGCAATGAGGGAGCCCAGTATTTGCGGCTCGAGGTGGACCGTCTGGCGGCTGGCCGCCTTGGCCTCGATGTCGAAGCCCTGCAGGCAGTGCTTCGCAGCCAGGTAGAAGGAACATCAGTCGGAACCGTCTACCTGGGTGCCAGGCGCGTACCCTTCGTCCTGAGGGGGCCGGATGACCTGCGCGCCTCGACTGCGATCTTCGAGGGGCTCCAGCTGACCACGCCCACAGGACAGATGGTTCCCCTGTCGTCGCTCGTCCGGTTCGAGCGCACCGACGGACCCGTCGCCATTCAACGCGAGCGCGGTAACCGCATGGCGGTGGTCGTTGCCAATGTCAGTGGACGGGACCTGGTCGGCTTCGTCGAGGAAGCCAAGCAACGCGTGTCCCAGGACGTCAAACTGCCAGCCGGGTACTACTACGAGTGGGGCGGAGAGTTCGAGAACCAACAGAGGGCGGCCCAACGTCTGGCGATCGTCGTACCGGTCGCCGTGGGACTGATCTTTTTGCTCCTGTTCAGCACCTTTGGCTCGGTCCGACAGGCGACCCTGATACTGACCAACGTGCCGTTGGCCATGATCGGGGGCATTGTTGCGCTTTTGATCACCGGAGAGTATCTGTCGGTACCGGCATCGGTGGGCTTCATTGCGCTACTTGGTATCGCGGTCCTCAACGGCGTGGTGATGGTGACCTATTTCAACCAGCTGTTATCTCTGGGGCGACCCATCGGTGATGTCGTGGTCGAGGGTGCAAAACGGCGCCTCCGCCCTGTGCTGATGACCGCCAGCATTGCGGCCTTCGGCCTCGTCCCGCTGCTGTTCGCCAGCGGACCGGGGTCCGAGATCCAGCGGCCACTGGCGATCGTGGTGATTGGAGGCCTGATCTCCTCCACCCTATTGACTCTGATCATCCTGCCGGTCCTGTACCGTCGTTTTGGAGTGGAAGATGCAAAGCACTGATATGAACCAAGACTGTCTGTTCAATCTGGTAGTCACACCGCAAGTGGAGGCCGCGGTGACCGACTGGCTGCTCGCATGCGGCCAGGTCAGCGGTTTCTCCAGCTCCCCCATATCCGGACATGGCAGCTCATCCCATTCGATGTCCCTGGCGGAGCAGGTGGCGGGCAAGCGCAAGCAGGTGCTGTTCCAGTTCCACCTGCCATCGGGAGAGGCTCGCCAGCTGTTGGAGAGGATCAAACACGAGTTCGGAGGTAGCGGAATGCACTACTGGCTGGTGCCTCTGATCGAGGCAGGACATGTGGATTGAAAACCGGTTCGCAGGTTATGGTTGGAGTGTCGGCAATGCACCATAGGCCTGTCCATGTGTGATCCGAATTATCCCACAAGACGTTTTATCGCCCTGCTGTGCCTGTCTTTACTGTCGGCCACGTCCCTGGCGGCCGCCCATGAGCCGCACGAGTGGCAGGATGATGATCATTCCTACGACAAGGCACGGCGCGCAGTTGAACGGGGCGATGCCCTGCCCATCGGCGAAGTGCTACGCCGCCTTCGTTCCGAGGTTCCGGGTGACGTCGTTGCCACCGAGTATGAGTTCGAGTTTCACCGGTGGGTTTATGAATTCAAGGTCGTGGACCCGCAAGGAAGGATAAGGAAGGTCCATCTCGATGCCGCCACTGGCGAGATGATCGATGAGGCACACGAGTGATGCGTATCCTGCTCGTGGAAGATGATGAACGCCTGGCTGCCGGTTTGCGGTCGGTCTTGGAAGACGCCGGCTATGTCGTCGATCATACCGCCGATGGCGAAACGGCCTGGTTTCAGGGCGGAACCGAACCCTACTCTGCTGCGATACTGGATCTTGGGCTGCCGACCCTCGACGGGCTTACCGTGCTCAAGCGCTGGCGGGCAGAGGGTCGCACCTTCCCTGTCCTCATTCTGACGGCTCGCGGCAACTGGAACGAGCGTGTCGAGGGCATCGATGCCGGCGCAGACGACTACCTGCCGAAGCCCTTTCAGATGGAGGAGTTGCTTGCCCGCCTGCGCGCGATCCTGCGCCGAGCCGCCGGTCAGGCCACCCCGGTGCTGAGCGTCGGACAGGTTACACTGGATCCGCGGCAGATGAGGGTCAGCATCGAGGGAGTGCCGGTCCACTTGTCGCCACAGGAATACCGTCTCGTGAGCTATCTGATGACGCATGCCGGGCGGGTGGTGTCACAGCAGGAACTCACCGAGCAGCTCTATGCTCAGGACTTCGAGCGTGAATCGAATGCGATTGAGGTCCTCATCGGAAGGGTACGCCGAAAGCTCGGCGGAGATTTCATCCAGACCCGGCGGGGATTTGGTTACATCGTAGAGCAACCGAATTCGTGACGCGGCATTCACTTCGATTTCGGCTACTCGCGGCCGCTGCTGGATCCACCCTGTTGGCATTGGTCCTGGCGGGGTTCAGCCTGGTCACCTTGTTCGAGCATCATCTGGAACGCCGCTTCAGTTCGGAGCTCGCCACCTATACCAACCAGCTCGTCGGTCGGATCGATGCCGATCAGCAGGGTCGAATCCATGTCCACGGCAATCTGGCCGATCCTCGTTTCGCGGAACCCCTGAGCGGTCTCTATTGGCAGATACAGGACGATACACACCGGACGCTGCTGCGATCACGTTCGCTCTGGGACAACAAGCTCGATCTACCCAAAGACGAATTGTCTCTGGGCGATGTCCATCATCACACGCTGGCCGGACCAGACGGCCAGCCTCTGATGGTGAGTGAGCGTCAGGTGATATTGGAGCCAGACACCCTTGGGCGCCGGGTGCGGGTCGCTGTTGCACGCAATCGCAGCGACCTGGACGCGGCCAGGGAGGCCTTTGCCCGGGATATGCTCCCCTATTTTGCTCTGCTTGCGATCTTTCTAATGGCGGCGAGCTGGGTTCAAGTGCGCACTGGCCTGGCGCCCTTGGAGCAGTTGCGCCGGGGCGTCCTGAGTATCCGCAGGGGACGGCTGCAGCGCCTGCAGGGGCCCTACCCCGACGAGGTGACGCCACTGGTCGACGAGATCAACGAGCTGTTGGAGATGCGCGATCGCATGGTCGAAAACGCCAGGTCGTGGACAGCGGATCTTGCCCATGGGCTGAAGACACCATTATCTGCACTGGCAGCAGATGCGCAGCGCCTACGTAGTGCCGGGCAGGAGGAGGTCGCAGACGACCTGGACGACCTGGCTCAGGTGATGCGTCGGCGGGTGGACAGGGAACTTATCCGTGCCCGGCTGCGCAGTAGCGACACGGCGGTGACCCGACAGACGGATCTGACAAAAGCGATCCAGCGTATTCTCAAGACACTGACTCGGACGCCCGAGGGCCAGGCCAAGAACTGGCATGCTGAAATGCCTGATCGGGCGGCGGTCGCGATGCGCGAAGACGACCTGATCGAATTGCTGGGGAATCTATTGGATAACGCCGGCAAATGGGCGCGTCAGCATGTGTGGATTACAGTAGTGCCCGGATCCTGCATACGCATTTCAATAGAAGATGACGGGCCAGGTGTGCCGCAGGAGAATCTGCAAAAGCTCGGCGAGCGCGGGCTGCGGCTCGATGAGCAGATCCGCGGCCATGGCTTGGGCTTGGCGATCGTGCGCGACATTGTGGCCGCATACGAGGGAACCGTCGAATTCACTCGCTCGCAACATGGTGGCTTGGCGGTCCATATTTGCTTTGCTCCCGCTGCGGAGAGGTCGTAGCGATCTATGCGTCCTCGACTGTTGAGCGTATACCCCGGCACTCGCCCGCTTCGAACATGATTTCAATGTCGATGGCTGGATACGCCAACCCTGAAAGCCCGCGTTCTTCATGTACTGGCTTACTGCCTCGACCAGGCTCCTTCCACGCAATCAGGTGTACCGTTGGCGACAACTGGGTAGAACGCCTTACTACCACTCGGACCGACTGCATGCGGCGTTGGGCGATCTGACGCCCACCGACCCTGAGCAATGTGCTAGCTGGGTGTCCGGTGGGGCTTGGCCACAACAGTCGGTCGGGCCCGGAGCATCACGCTGTCACTCCGACGTCGGATTCGACCTTCCAGTTGCCGCGCGCCGCGACGCGGCGTGCAAAGTCGGCGAAGTCAGCGGGCTCACGCCCCAGCGCGCGTTGGACGCCATCACAGACATGGGCATTGCGCCCATCGAGGACGGTTTCGAACAGGTACTTCAATAGCCATACGATGTCGTCCGGCATGCCCGATTCGGCGAGG
>JANTHJ010000075.1 GCA_024762475.1 Chromatiales bacterium
CAGCTGCTCACCCTCGAGCGCGACCGCAAGCTGTTCAAGAAGGGGCTGATTCCCGACGACAAGCTGGATGCCTCGCGCACCGCGGTGAAACAGACCCGGGCGTCTATCGTGCACGCCAAGGCGCTGCTCAAGAAGGCCGAGTACCAGCTCTCGCATACCGTCATCAAGGCGCCGGTGGATGGCATCGTACAGGCCCGCATGGTCTCGGTCGGCGACTATCTCAACCCCATGTCGCCGGCGAGCAAGCCGCTGTTCCAGATCGTCGACACCCATCATCTGCGTGCACGCCTTTATTTTTCCGATACCCTGGCGGCGCGTCTGCGGTCGGGCCTGCCGGTCACCCTGATCCAGGGTGCTAACCGCGTCGAGACGCAGATCTCGCAACTGCTGCCGATGATCGACGAGGCCAGCCTGGCGAAGATCGCCCTGGCCGATTTCGACAACGTCCGACACTGGCCGCCCGGTCTGCATATCAGCGCGGATGTGGCGCTGGCCGAGCACCGCGGCGTCCCGGCGGTCCCGGAGGGCGTGTTGGTCCGGCGTCCCTCCGGGCTGGTGGTCTACCGGCTGGCGCCGGATGGAAAGACGGTGCGACAGGTCCGGGTGAAGGTCGGCATCCGCCAGAAGGATCGCGTCGAGATCCTGGCGGGCCTGGAGGCAGGTGATCAGGTGGTGCTCGATGGCGCGGCCTACCTGAGCGACGGCGTGAAGGTCTCCCCAACGACCGCCACGGAGCCGGCACAATGAACCTGCCGGGGCTGTCGATACGCCGGCATGTCCTGACCCTGATGCTCAGCCTGGTGCTGATTCTGTTCGGCACCATCAGCTATCAGCGCATCGGGGTCGATCGCCTGCCGCAGATCGATTTTCCCATGCTCTCGATCGCCACCGCGCTGCCGGGTGCCGACCCGGACATCATCGACGCCTCGGTGACCAACACGATCGAGTCGGCGGTCAACAGCGTCTCGGGCATCGAGAGCATTCAGTCCTCGTCGCTGCCGGGGGTATCGGTGGTGATCATCCAGTTCGAGCTGGAGAAGGACATCGATGTCGCCTTCAACGAGGTGCAGGCGAAGCTCAACGAGATCCTGCGCAAGCTGCCGGACGATGCGGACACGCCGGTGCTGAAGAAGGTCGAGGCCGGCTCGCAGCCGATCATGTGGCTGGCGCTGCGCGGGGACAACACCCTGCAACAGCTCAACCTGTATGCGCGCAACGTCATCAAGAAGCGTCTCGAGACCATCAGCGGAGTCGGTGATGTGGTCATCGCGGGAGAGCGGCCGCGCACCATCCGGATCGATGTCGATCTGGACCGGCTGGCGGCACTCGGCATCGGCGTGGACGAGCTGGTCGGGGCCTTCGGGCTCGAACACGTCAAGCTGCCGGGCGGATTCGTGACCTCGGTGCGCCAGGAACGCCAGCTCAAGCTCGACCTGGAGTACCACCAGGTGGCCGATCTCGAGGATCTGATCATCGCCTATCGCGGCGAGCGCCCGGTCCATCTGCGCGAGGTGGCTCGTGTCGAGGACGGCGAGGCCGACTTCCGGCGCTTCGCCGACTACAACGGCGAGCCGGCGGTGGGTCTGGGTCTGGTGCGGATCTCGGGCAGTAACACGGTAGCGATCATCGAGCAGGCCAAGCAGCGGCTGGCCGAGGAGATCCTGCCGCAGCTGCCGCCGAGCATGCGCCTGGATATCGTGGTGGACGATGCCGACCTGATCCTGAAGATCGTCGAGGCGCTGCAGTCGCACCTGCTCGAGGGCACCCTGCTGGCGGCGCTGGTGGTCTGGCTGTTCCTCAAGAACCTGCGCTCGACCCTGATCGTCGCCACCGCCATTCCGGTCTCGCTGCTGGGGGCGATCGCCGGGATCTATTTTGCCGGCTACACCTTCAATGTCATGACCCTGCTGGGCCTGCTGCTGCTGATCGGCGTGGTGGTGGACGATGCCATCGTGGTGCTGGAGAACATCTATCGCCACATGGAAGAGGACCCGGAGGGCAAACCGGCGATATTGGCCGAGCAGGGTACCCGCCAGGTGATGTTCGCGGTGGTGGCCTCGACCATCACCCTGGTTGCCCTGTTCGGTGCCGTGGTCTTCATGCAGGGGATCATCGGGCGCTTCGTCAGCTCCTTTGCGGTGGTGGTCGTGATCGGGGTGCTGGTGTCGCTGTTCGTCTCGCTCACCCTGACGCCGATGCTGTGCGCCCGACACCTGAGGGTGGCGCGCCGCCACGGTGTCGTCTACCGGGTGCTCGAGGGAGGATTTGTCGCCCTGGACAACGGCTATCGTCACCTGCTCGGTTTTACCCTGCGGCATCGCTGGCTGATCATCGCGCTGGCCGCGGCGGTGGTCTACTCCAGCGGCTGGTTCATGGGTCAGCTGGGCAAGGGCTTCATGCCGGACGAGGACGAGGGGCGCTTCATCGTCTCGATCAAGACGCCCCTGGGATCGAGCATCGAATACACCCGTGACCGCCTCAAGCGCGTCGAGTCGATGCTGGCAGCGCACGACGAGGTCCGCAGCCTGTTCAGCACCATCGGCACCGGCGACCGCGGTCAGGTCAACGAGGGCGAGGTCTATGTGGCGCTGGCACCCCGCGAGCAGCGAACCCGTACCCAGAAGCAGATCCTCGAGGCGGTGCGCGAAGAGCTGAAGGCGATTCCTGGCGTCAAGGCCTTTGCCTCGCCGGTGCCCATCATCAGCGGCCAGCGGGGCGAGCCGTTGCAGTTCGTGTTGACCGGTCCCAACCTGCAGAGGGTCGCCGAGCTGGCCGACGCACTGACCCGTCGTCTCCAGGTCATTCACGAGATCGGCACCCTCGATACCGACCTGCAGTTGGACATGCCCCAGGTCCGGTTGCGCGTGGACCGCGACAAGGCCCGCGAGCTGGGGCTGGACACCGCTGGCGTGGGCAACGCCCTGCGGGTGCTGGTGGGCGGGCTGGATGTGGCGCGCTACAACGACGAGCCGGGCGATGGCGAGCGCTACGATATCCGCATCAAGGCCGATGGGCAGTTCAGGCGCCCGCAGGACCTGTATCGCGTGCAGCTGCGCAACCGCCGGGGCGAGCTGATACCGCTGGCCAGCGTGGCACGGATCGAGGAGCGGCTGGGGCCGGCCGCCATCGGCCGTTACAAGCTGCAATACGCCGCGACCTTCTTCGCCACCCCGACCATCGCCGAGGGGGATGCCGCACAGATCGTGTTGCGTGAGGCGGACAAGTTGCTGCCCACCGGCTACCGCATCGAGCTGATCGGGCGTGCCAAGGAGTTCAGCAAGACCGCCGGCTATGTGCTGTTCGCCATGGCCACCGGGTTGATCCTGGTCTACATGACCCTCGCCAGCCAGTTCAACTCGCTGCTGCAACCGCTGATCGTGATGACCGCCCAGCCGCTGGCGATCATCGGCGGTGTGTTCGGCCTGTGGCTGGCCGGGCACACCCTCAACATCTATTCGATGATCGGCATGACCCTGCTGATCGGCCTGGTGGCAAAGAACTCCATCCTGCTGATCGACCTGACCAACCAGCTGCGCGAGGCGGGCAGGGGAGTGGACGAGGCCTTGGGCGAGGCGTGTCCGATCCGCATGCGGCCGGTCCTGATGACCTCGCTCACGGTGGTGTTCTCGATGCTGCCGGCGGCCATGGGCGTGGGCGCCGGCTCGGATACCAATGCCCCCCTGGCGGTGGCGGTGATCGGCGGCATGATCAGTTCGACCCTGCTGACCCTGGTGGTGGTGCCGGCGGTCTATTCGCTGGTGATGCAGGGACTGGCCCGCGCAGCACAGGGGTGGCGTGGAAATCCTAATCTGGATCAGGAATCGCCTTAAAGGATAAGGGGCTTTGGTCGCTATACTCGGCCTAGCAACAATCTTGCCGGGCTGAAGCCCAACCTACGGGCAGGGGTAGGCCGGAATTCATTCCGACTCCCTGTCGGGTTGAAACCCCGATCTACGAGACCGAGCGTGGGTCGGAATTCATTCCGACAACTCGCCGTGTTGGGGGGCATCATCATTTCATGACCAGGAGTATGGCCAGAGGTCGGATGGGAATCAGGTTGTAAGAATGAGATCTTCCGTGAATTCGTCTCGACGCAAGCGACTGCTCGTATTGGTACTGGGGCTGCTGTTGTGCGCCCTGTGGACGATGGCCTCGGCACAGGAAGCCCTGCAGCTTAGCGTTGAAGAGCACGCCTGGATCGAGGCCCATCCGGTGGTGCGCATGGGCATCGATCGCGGCTACGGCCCCTACAGCTTCATCGACAAGGAGGGCAAGCCGGCCGGTCTGGCCGTGGACCTGCTGCACGAGATCGAGGGCATGACCGGCCTGCACTTCGAGATCGTCTCCGACCTCGATTGGACCCAGTTGATGGACGCGCTTCGCGCCCGTCGGATCGACGCCATCGCCACGGTGGTCGATCTGCCCGAGCGCCGGGGTTTCATCGCCTTCACCGACATCTACCTGCCGACGCCCCTGGTGGTGATCACGCGCAAGGAGACCCCACCGCTGCACTCGCTGGACGAGCTGCACAATCTGCGCCTGGCCCTGGTCAAGGGGTATTCCTCGACGCGCCAGATCATTGCCCGTTTCCCCGAACTCGACCCCGCACTGGTCGATACCCCCGCGGATGGGTTGCGCGCGGTCGCCTCGGGCGCGGCCGATGCCTATATCGGCGCCCTGGGCGTCAACTCCTTTCTGGCGCACCAGCTGGGACTGGCGAATCTGCGTGTCAATGCCGCGGTGGACATGCACACCAACGGCCAGCGCATCGGGGTGCGCAAGGACTGGCCCGAGCTGGCCGGCATCCTGGACAAGGCGCTGAAGGCCCTTCCCGCGGACCGGAAAGAGGCGCTGTTCCGGCGCTGGTTGCCGACAGAAAGTGCCGAGCTGGCGCGTATCGGCGAGGCGGCATGGTGGGTGCACTGGGGTCCCTGGCTACTCGGTGCGGCGACGGTGCTCCTGCTCGTCGGCTTCTTCGTCTGGCTGTGGGGTTGGCAGATGCGCCGCAGGCTGCGCGAGCGGACGGCAGAGCTGCGCAGCAGTCACGTGGCACTGGAGGCCGGCAGCCGCCGGCTGCAGCACCTCGTCGATGCCAGCCCGGTCATCCTCTACAACCTGCGCTTCGACAGCCAAGGGCGGTTGGTGCCCATCTGGGTCAGCGACAATATCGAGCGCGAGCTGGGCTATCCGGTCGAATCGGCATTGCGGCCGGATTTCTGGTTGGAGCACCTGCATCCGGATGACCGTGCCTCGGCCCTGAAAGGGGTCCATGAACTCATGGAAACGGGCCAATATACCCATGAATACCGTTTCTTCGACGCCGAAGGCAAGGTGCGCTGGATCGATGATGAGCTGCGCCTGGAACGCTCCCCCGACGGGCAAGTGCCCGAGGTCATCGGTGCCTGGCGCGACATCACCGCGGAGAAATTCTCCGACTTCGTGCAAGAGACGCGACTATGGGTGCTCGAACAGATCGCGGCCGAGATCGACCTCGATGAGATCCTGGAGAATGTCGCCCTGACGTTGGAACGGCTGCGCCCCGAGATGCGGGTCTCGATTCTGTTGCGCGACCCGCGGCGCGGGCAGCTGGCCACCGCGGCGGCCCCGAGCCTGCCCGAGGCGTACAACGAGGCGATCGACGCCATGGACATCCGCGAGGGCGGACCGGGCAAGGGATCCTGCGGCAACGCCATGGCGCTGGACCAGGTCGTGGTGGTCGGGGATGTCTTCGATCATCCCTACTGGGAAGGCGGCGAAGAACTGGCAAGGCTGGCCGACATTCGCGCCTGCTGGTCGTTCCCTTTGCACGACCAGAATGGCGCGGTCATCGGGACTTTCGCGGTCTATTTCAGCCAGCCGACGGAGCCGGACCGGCACGACCTGGTGCTGCTGCAGGAGTTTGCGCAGATCACCGCCCTGGCGGTGCAGCGGGCGCAGCGTCAGACCGAGCTGCTCAAGGCCGCGGCGGTATTGGAGAGTACCCGGGACGGGGTCTTCATCACCGATCTGGACGGCACCATCATCAGCGTCAACCGCGCCTTTACTGATATTACGGGCTATACCGCCGAGGAGGCGCAGGGACAGACGCCACGGATGCTCAAGTCGGACCGGCACGACAACAGCTTCTACCAGGCATTGTGGGCCAACGTTCGCGACGTTGGCCACTGGGCCGGGGAGATCTGGAATCGCCGCAAGAACGGCGAGATTTATCCGCAGTGGATGAGCATCAGCACGGTTCGTGACAGTACCGGCCAGGCGACCCATTACGTGGCGGTATTCAGCGACCTGAGCGAGGTGCGGGAGTCGCAGGAGCGGGCAGAGTTCCTGGCCCACTATGATCCACTCACCGAGTTGCCGAATCGACTGCTGTTCCAGGCGCAGCTCAAGCACGCCCTGCAACAGGCCGCGCGCCATGGCACTCGCCTGGCGGTGCTGATGTTTGACCTGGACCGGTTCAAGCCGGTCAACGACAGTCTCGGCCACGAGGTGGGCGACGCCCTGCTGCAGGCGGTGGCGTCTCGCCTGCGCGAGCTGCTGCGGATCAACGACACCCTGGCACGCATCGGAAGTGACGAGTTCGCCCTGCTGCTCGAAGAGGTCGAACGGGAAACCTCGACCATCGTGATTGCGGAGAAGGTATTGCATGCCTTCGCCGAACCGTTTCAGGTGGACGGGCAGGAGCTGTTCATCACGCCCAGCATCGGCGTCAGCCTGTATCCCAACGACGGTGAGTCATGCGAGGCGCTGCTTCGTGCAGCGGACGCGGCGATGTTCTCGGCCAAGCAGCAGGGCGGCAATACCTTTGCCTTCTACAGCGAGGAACTGACCGCCACGGCATTCCAGCGGGTGATGCTGGAGGCGAGTCTGCGGCGAGCGGTCGAGGGCGAGCAGCTGATCTTGCACTATCAACCGCAGATCGATCTGGCCAGCGGCAGGATGACCGGTGTCGAAGCGCTGCTCCGCTGGCAGCATCCCGAGCTGGGCATGGTTCGCCCGGACCAGTTCATCCCGCTGGCAGAAGCGACGGGGCTGATGGTCGAGATCGGCGAATGGGTATTGCACGAGGCCTGCCATCAGGCGCGCAGCTGGCTGGACGAGGGCCTGGACATCCGGGTCGCGGTCAACGTCGGTGACGTGCAGATCCGGCGTGGCGTGATCGAGGGGCAGGTGGATCGCGCACTGCGTGCCAGCGGTCTGCCGGCCGATCATCTCGTGCTCGAGGTCCTCGAGAGCTTTGTGATGGACCAGGCCGAAGCGCATGTCTCGACCCTGCATGCCTTGCGTAGCAAAGGCGTGCATCTGAGCATGGACGATTTCGGCACCGGATACTCTTCCCTGGCCTATCTGCGTCATCTGCCCTTGAGCGAGCTGAAGATCGACAAATCATTCGTGTCCAATATCCAGACAGACGAAAGTAGTCAGGCGATCGTGCGTGCCATTGTCGCCCTCGGGGCGAGCCTGGATCTGGAGGTGCTCGCCGAGGGGGTGGAGGAGCCGGAGCAGCAGGAATTCCTGATGAAAGAGGGGTGCCGACTGGCGCAAGGTTACCTGTTCGCCCGTCCGATGCCGCCTGAGGAACTCAAGGCCTTTGCCGCAGAGGCACGTTGAGCGTCAATCGACCACCGATTCCTGGCGCACGCCCTCCAGGGAGATCCAGATCCGGATCTCTTCGGCCGCGGGCCCCAGCTTGGGCGCATCCTTCATGGCGTAGTCCGACAGGTGCAGGGTCGCGGTCGCCTCGAAGCCTCGCCGGTAGCCACCCCAGGGGTCTTTGCCATGGCCCATCTTGTGAACCGCCAGCTCGATCTCCTTGCTGACCCCGCGCAGGGTGAAGTTGCCTTTCAGCGTGGCGGTGCCATCACCATGATCAATCCAATCGGTGCTCACGAAGCGGGCCTTGGGATGGCGCTTCACATCCAGGTAGCGTTCGCCGCGCAGGTGCTTGTCACGCACGGCGTGATCGGTGTCGATGCTGGCGACATCGATCTCCACCTCCACCTTGTTCAGCGCGGGATTCGCCTCGGCATAGTCGAAGCGCCCGGAGAACCGCTTGAAGCGCCCCTCCATCCAGCTGAACCCCAGATGCTGGATGCGGAAGGTAATGAATGCATGGGCATCCTTGGTATCGATGACATAGTGTTCATAGGCGAGGGCAGGGGTAGCGACGAGGCTGCTCGATAGCAGGAAGAGGAGGGCAAGGGCGTGTCTTTTCATGATCGTCGCCTCAGCTTGTCTCGGTTGAATCCAATGATGCGAGGATCGAGAGAATATCCGCGGGCTCCATGCGCCGGGTATAGTCCGCATGCACGAACCCGCCCGCAATCCGGCCGTCCCGATCGACGATATAGGTCGCCGGCATGGGCAGTTCCCAGCGATCGTTGCCGTCGAAGGCGGGGAGGTCGATTCCGAGATCCCGATAGACCGCAATCAGGGACTCGGGCAGGGAGAACACCAGTCCATAGTCTCTGGCGACCTGGTTGTCGGGATCGCACAGGACGTCGAAGGAGAAGGGGTTTTCAGTGACGAAGGCCGCGCTTTTCTCGGGCAGGTTGGGGCTGATGGAGACCAGCTCGGAGCCTTTTGCTCGTACCGCGGGCACGATGGCATCGAGGGCCCTGAGCTCCATGTTGCAATAGGGACACCAGGCGCCGCGAAAAAAGTTGAGTACCACCGGCCCCTCGGCGAGCAGGGAGGAGAGTGACACAGGGTAGTCCTGCGGCGTGGAGAGCATGAAGTCGGGCGCCTCGTCACCGACTGCCAGGGCCTGCGTGGCAATGCCGGCCTCGATCAGACCCTGAGTGGCCTCCTGCATGATGGTTCGCTTTTCTTCGGGGATGCGCCCGGCGTTCTCCTGTTGCCATTCACGAATCGTTTCCTGCAGGCTCATGGGGTTTCTCCGGGCTGGCCAATTGACTATCTGGGTTGAATATAGACCGGTTTCACGCGATCGTCATTGCATGGGCCAACAAGGTGTACACAAAGGATGAATCTGGACTAAAATGAACAAAAAGTCCCTATTCAGACAACTTGCGGAATATCTGATCAATCCCTCCCCCCGCTTGCGGGGGGAGGTTAGGAGGGGGGTAAGAGGTGCAAAATCGAATATTTCAGATCTTCCTTCGCGGAGTTGCCCATGAGTCTTGCACAGCCCAGTGAACTGATCGAAATCGAGGCGTTGCCCGATATAGACCGCGAGACCCAGGCGAGGGCGGGTCTCAAGGCCTTCTTTGCCATCACTGACGAATGGGGCTTGACGACCGAACAGGCGCGGCAGCTCCTGGGCGGGCCGAGCCGGTCGCGCTTCTATGATCTCAAGCGCGGCAAGGCATCGGCGGTACGCAGTCTGTCCGACGACGAACTCGACCGCCTCGCCTACCTTTCGGGCATCTATGCCGATCTCAACCTGCTGTACGTCCCTGAGAGCCATCAGGACTGGCTGAGGAACGAGAGCCAGATTCCACAGGACGCCTTCTACCGACCCTGGGGCCTGGGCGATCCACTCAGCTACATGCTGCAGGGCGGGCTCAAGGCGCTGGCGGACGTCTATGAATATCTGAACACGGAGCGGGGCGGGCATTGAACCCAGATATTCCATTGGGAGGCGTGATGAGCGCGCAGGGATGTGGAATCAAAGATCGAGCGAGGGCACGTCGCCTAATGGAGTATCTGGGTTGAAGCTCCCACCCAAGCGGCGTATCCGATGGAAGGGCCAGTACCGGATCATCCCCACCCGTATTCCCCTGGCCGATCTGTTCGAACGTCTGGATCTGGACGAGGAGGAGAAACGCGCCCTCTGGGCCTTGCAGGCGCGGGTCAATCCGCGCATCCGGCAGGACTTGGGCGACCTGCAGCTGGTGCGCCCCGGTGACATGCTGCACGGTCCCCATGCCAGCATCGTGATGGGTGCCTTTACTCATACCCGTAACCCCACGCGCTTTTCCGATGGTCGTATCGGCATCTACTACGCGGCACGCACCCTGCAGACGGCCATCCACGAAACCGTCTATCACAAGGCGCTCTATGCCCGTGAACGCGGCGTGCGGGCGCAGAACTTTCACATGCGCGCCTGGGTGGGCACGGTGCGCAAGCCGTGTTACGACGTGCGCGGAAAGGGCTATGCCCAACTCCATGAACCAGACGACTACGGGCTACCCCAGCGGTTCACCCGCGACCTGCTGGCACAGGACCCCGACGCCCATGGCATCGTATATGCGAGCGTGCGACACCCCGGTGGCGATTGCCTGGCGGCGCTGCGACCGGTGACCGTGTCCTTGCCTACCCAGGGACCGCATCTGGTCTACCACTGGAACGGTGCCCGGATCACCCATGTGGTGGAACAATCCGAGCCCCTGGTGCGGTTCGACGAATAGGAGGGTTCAGGATGTGCGGGCGCTTTGCCAATCATATCCAGCAGATGCGCGAGTGGGCCGATCTGTTTGCCGACTGGCCAGAGGGTGCCTATATCGGCTTCAACGTGGCCCCGACCATGACCATCCCGGTCTTTACGCCCGAAGGGGGTCACGCCATGCGCTGGGGGCTCATTCCTGCCTGGGCGAAGGAGATCGGCAAGTTCTCCACCTACAACGCGCGGCTGGAGAGCGTCACCGAAAAGCCGGCCTATCGCCATGCGTGGCGGGCTGGCCAGCGTTGCCTGGTGCCAATCCTCGGCTATTACGAATGGCGCAAGGAGGGCAAAATCAAGCAGCCCTATTTCATCCGCGCCGAAAGCGGCGCACCGCTGGCCATGGCGGGCCTGTGGGAGCCGGGTAGGGACGAGTTCCCCGCCTCTTGCACTGTGCTCACGACCGAGGCGCTGCCCGAGCTCGCCGACATCCATCCGCGCATGCCGGTGTTCATTTCGCGCGCCCACGCCGAGCCGTGGTACGAGGCATCGCCGCAGGGCCTGTTGGACCAGATGCAGACCTGGGAGCC
>JANTHJ010000076.1 GCA_024762475.1 Chromatiales bacterium
GAAGGCCCGGTTGCGGGTGGGGACAAGGTGCTGCAGGGCCTCTTCAGCGGTGACCTGCTGGCCGTCTCGCCCGCGAGTGGCGCGGTCATCTGGCAGACCCGCCTCGGTTCGCCCCCATTGCATGTGGCGGCGGCCCATGGCCGGGTGGTGACAGGCGGATACGATGCCATGCTGCGGGCGTTGTCTCTCGAGGATGGTCGCCTGAGCTGGCGTGTGACGCTGCCAGCACGGGTCGCGCTGCGTCCGCTGCTTCGCAAGGCGCATCTGGTGGTCGCAACCGAGCGGCCCTCGCTGATGCTGATCGATTCCCGCAACGGACGGGTGCTCGATCGGCTGTCGGTCCCGCGAGAGGTTCTGGCCCTCGAGACGCTGAAA
Source organism: Chromatiales bacterium (assembly GCA_024762475.1). Classification (GTDB taxonomy): domain Bacteria; phylum Pseudomonadota; class Gammaproteobacteria; order Chromatiales; family Chromatiaceae; genus MONJU. The sequence goes on from JANTHJ010000076.1 coordinate 376, forward strand.
GGGGATGGCATGGTGGTAGCCCTGCGTGCGGGAAAGAAACAGCAGATTGGCAGGGTCCTGGTAGATAGAGGGCCGCAAGGCGGTCAGCCTGGCCTGCGGTGGCGTGATTCTGCCCCACCCCAAAAGGAGGACTCCCAATGAAGACGCAATGCTTGAATCGAATCGGCGTTACCGGCGCGCTGCTCGCGGCTGCGGCCGTCGGGCTGGCCGCGCCGGCGATAGGTGCCCCTTTCGGCAGTGATGCCGATGTGAGCTATGCCAACCGCCTGTGGATGTCGCTCAAGTACCGGCATCTGGTCGGCAAGGACGCGATACTGTCCACGCCCTACAAGGGCACCCATCCCCATGGGGCCATCCTCGATACGATCGATGCCCGTACCAGGGTCGGTGACGATGTGGGGCCGGCGATCATCAAGCGCAACTACGGCGGCCCTGGCGTGAGCAAGTCGGCCGTGGCCAACAATCCGCGCAAGTTCCTCAAGTCGGTCACCGTGATGTTCAAGCGGCCGGGCTACGACCCGGAGGACCGCGACTGGTTCTGGGTCAAATACGCGCCGGATGGCCGGGTGCTGAAGAACCCCAAAGGCCTGTTCCTGGCCGGTCGCGTGGCCAAGGGCTCGAGCCAGGGGTGCATCGCCTGCCACAAGGGCGCCCCGGGCGGCGACATGGTGTTCAATCATGACCGGTACGCTCGCTGAGCAATCTTTCATGTAGCCGATGTTGATGCCCCACCGGGTCGGGTTCGGGTGGGAGGCTGTGGGAGCGACTTTGGCCGCGATAGAAGCAACCGTCGGGCCTGAAGGCCCTCCCACAGCTGGATCGTCGCAGTCCTTTTCGTGGGAGCGGCTTCAGCCGCGATAGAAGCAACCGTCGGGCCTGAAGGCCCTCCCACAGCTGGATCGTCGCAGCCCTTTTCGTGGGAGCGGCTTCAGCCGCGATGGGAACAACCGTCGGACCTGAAGGCCCTCCCGCGTCGAATATATGCTCTGGGTGTTGTGAGAGGACTGGGGCGAGGGATGAAGTCCGGCTAGAATACCCGCTTCAGCCGTAACCCGAAGCGAGATAATGACCCTCAAGACCCGTTTTGCCCCCAGCCCCACGGGCTATCTGCACGTGGGCGGCGCCCGCACGGCGCTGTTTTCCTGGCTGCACGCGCGCCATCATGGTGGGCGCTTCGTGCTGCGTATCGAGGATACCGACCTCGAGCGGTCTACCGCGGAGTCGGTTAACGCCATCCTCGAGGGTATGACCTGGCTGGGCCTGGAATACGATGAGGGACCCTTCTACCAGACTCATCGCTTCGATCGCTACAACCAGGTGATCGATGCCCTGCTCGAGAAGGGGCTCGCCTACCGCTGCAGTTGCTCGAAAGAACGGCTGGAGAAGCTGCGCGAGGAGCAGATGGCGGCCAAGCAGAAGCCTCGCTACGATGGTCATTGCCGCGATCGCGACGTCAGTCCCGATGAGCCGCATGTGATTCGTTTCCGCAATCCACTCGAGGGCGAGGTGGAGTTCCAGGATCTGATCCGCGGCCGGATCGCGGTCTCGAACGCCGAGTTGGACGACCTGATCATCCGCCGCAGCGACGGCTCGCCCACCTACAACCTGACGGTGGTGGTGGACGACCACGACATGGGCATCACCCATGTCATCCGTGGCGACGATCACATCAACAACACGCCACGGCAGATCAATCTCTACCAGGCCATGGGCTGGGAGGTGCCGCAGTTTGCGCATGTGCCCATGATCCTGGGCGAGGACGGCAGTCGCCTGTCCAAGCGCCATGGCGCGGTGAGCGTGATGCAGTACAAGGAACAGGGCTACCTGCCCGAGGCCCTGCTCAACTACCTGGTGCGTCTGGGCTGGTCGCACGGGGATCAGGAGATCTTCTCGGTGGACGAGATGATCGAGCGGTTCGACCTGAAGGACGTGAACCGCGCGCCGTCGACCTTCAATACCGAAAAGCTCAAGTGGCTGAACCAGCAGTACATCATCCATGGCGATCCGGCGCGGGTTGCCCACCTGGTGTCCCCCCATATGGGCGATCTGGGCATCGACCCCGCCCAGGGACCGGACCTGGTCGAGGTGGTCAAGGCCCAGCGCGAGCGCGCCGCGACCCTGGTCGAGCTGGCGCAGATCTCGGCCTTCTATTATCGGGACTTTGAACAGTACGATGAGAAGGCGGCGAAAAAGGCCTTCAAAGGCGAGGCAGACCAGGCCTTGCGCGCGGTCAGGGAGCGGCTGGCCGCGCTCGAAGACTGGCAGCGCGAGCCCCTCCATCAGGCGGTGACCGATACCGTAGAGGCGCTGGGCGTGGGCTTCGGCAAGGTCGCCATGCCGCTGCGTGTTGCGGTGACCGGTGGCTCGCCGTCGCCCGACCTGGACCTGACCCTCCACCTGGTCGGGCGCGAGGCGACCCTGCGCCGCATCGACCGGGCCATCGAATTCATCCAGTCCAATCGCTGAGTACAGGACGAGTAAGCCATGAGCGACGAGAAGGCCGCGCGCAGCAATTTCATCCGCCAGATCATCGATGCCGACCTGGCCTCGGGCAAGCACCAGACCGTGCGCACCCGTTTCCCCCCGGAGCCCAATGGCTTTCTGCATATCGGCCATGCCAAGTCGATCGTGCTCAACTTCGGGATTGCGCAGGACTACAACGGCAGCTGCAACCTGCGCTTCGACGATACCAACCCCGCCAAGGAAGAGGATCGTTTCGTCGCCGCCATCGAGGAGGATGTCCGCTGGCTGGGCTACCAGTGGCACGAGTTGCACTTTGCCTCGGACTATTTCGAACAGCTCTATGACTACGCGGTCGAGCTGATCGAGAAGGGCAAGGCCTTCGTCTGCGACCTGTCGGCCGAACAGGTGCGCGAATACCGCGGCACCCTCACCGAACCGGGACGCGAGAGCCCTTACCGCAACCGCAGCGTGGAAGAGAACCTGGACCTGTTCCGGCGCATGCGCGAGGGCGAGTTCCCCGACGGCAGCCGCACCCTGAGGGCCAGGATCGACATGGCCTCGCCGAACATCAACCTGCGTGACCCGGCCCTGTATCGGATTCGCCACGGCCTGATCCACCACCAGACCGGCGATGCCTGGTGCATCTACCCGATGTACGACTATACCCACCCCATCTCGGATGCGCTGGAGGGTATCACCCACTCCCTGTGCACCCTCGAGTTCGAGGATCACCGGCCCCTCTATGACTGGGTGCTGGACAACATCAGCATCGACTGTCACCCACAGCAGATCGAATTCGCGCGCCTCAATCTCGAGTATACGGTGATGAGCAAGCGCAGACTCACCCAGCTGGTCGAAGAAGGGCATGTCAGCGGCTGGGACGACCCGCGGATGCCCACCATCGCCGGCCTGCGGCGGCGGGGCTATACCCCGGCGGCGATCCGCGAGTTCTGCGATCGGATCGGTGTGACCAAGGCCGACAGCACCGTGCACATGGGGATGCTCGAGGCGACCATCCGCGACGACCTCGACCCCACGGCGCCGCGCCGCATGGCGGTATTGCGTCCACTCAAGCTGGTCATCACCAATTATCCCGAGGGCCAGGTGGAGACATTGCAGGGGCCGAACCATCCCAAGGACGAGTCGATGGGCTCGCGCGAGCTGCGTTTCACCCGCGAGATCTGGATCGACCGCGAGGATTTTCGCGAGCAGGCGAACAAGAAGTACAAGCGCCTGGTGCTGGGCGGCGAGGTGCGTCTGCGTAATGCCTACGTGGTGCGCGCCGACGAGGTGGTGCGGGACGAGGCGGGCGAGATTGTCGAGATCCATGCTACTTACGACCCGGAGACCCTTGGCAGGAATCCGGAGGGCCGCAAGGTGCGTGGGGTCATTCACTGGGTCTCTGCCAGCGAGGGCCTGCCGGCGCAGGTGCGGCTGTACGACCGGCTTTTCCGGGTGCCGACTCCCGGCAAGGAGGGCGATTTTCTCGCCGACCTGAATCCCGACTCGCTGCAGATCGTCGACGAGGCCGTGGTCGAACCCTCGTTGGCGGGCGCCGAGATGGGCGAGCGATTCCAGTTCGAGCGTGAGGGCTATTTCTGCCGCGACATCGAGGACGCCGAAGACGATCGTCCGGTGTTCAACCAGATCGTGTCGTTGCGTGACTCCTGGGGAGGGTAGCTGCGGCATCATCGGAGATCCAGGTTCTTCTTCGAGCTGGCATCGGTCGAAGGCGGGCCGCTATAATCGCCCGCGACTCACACATCCTTCAGGGAAGAAAACCATGCCAACACCCGCAACGGCCTATGAACAAGTCAGGGAGAGACTCAAGGCCGAACCCAAGACCTGGTTGATTACCGGCGTCGCCGGGTTCATCGGTTCCAATCTCCTCGAGACACTGTTGGGCCTGGGGCAGCAGGTTGTTGGCCTGGACAACTTCGCCACCGGTCATCGTGCCAATCTGGAGGATGTCCGCGTTGTGGTCGGAGACCCGGCCTGGGAGCGTTTTACCTTTTATGAGGGTGATATCTGCGATCCGGAGGCCTGTGCGCAGGCCGTCCAGGGCGTGGATTACGTATTGCACCAGGCGGCGCTTGGGAGTGTCCCGCGTTCCATCGAAGACCCGGTCCGCACCAATCAGGCCAATATCGACGGTTTTCTCAACATGCTGCTCGCGTCGAGGGACGCCGGCGTCAAGCGGTTCGTGTACGCCGCCTCGTCTTCGACCTACGGGGATCATCCGGCCCTGCCCAAGCGGGAGGACGTCATCGGCCGTCCGCTCTCTCCCTATGCAGTGACCAAGGTGGTGAACGAACTCTATGCGGACGTATTTGGCCGGACCTACGGCATGGAATCGATTGGGCTGCGCTACTTCAATGTCTTCGGTCCCCGCCAGGATCCCAATGGCGCCTATGCCGCGGTGATCCCGAGATGGATTGGCGAGCTCATGGATGACCAGCAGTGCCGCATCAACGGGGATGGCGAGACCTCACGCGACTTCTGTTTCATCGACAACACCGTGCAGATGAATCTGTTGGCCGCCACGATCGATTCCGAACAGGCAATCAATCAGGTCTACAACGTGGCGGTCGGGGGCCGCACCTCCTTGAATGAGCTGTATGCCGCCATCCGTGACAGCCTGGTCGGGCGTGGGCTGGAGCATCTCGAGGGCCGCGCAGCGATTCACGGCGATTTCCGGCCAGGCGATGTCCGCCATTCGCAGGCGGATATCGGCAAGGCGCAGGAATTGCTCGGCTATTCCCCGTCGCACGATCTTGCTCAGGGACTGGACGTCACTGTCGACTGGTACCTGCGCCGTGAGGGGATGGAGAAGAAAGCAGGTGTGTCTGCGGTCGCCGAACAATGACCCCGCCGTGCGTCTGGTGTTCATTCGGAACCGGGCCCTAAACATCGGATTTTCAGCTGATTGACAATGGAAGATTGAGAATGGAAACGATAGCCGTCGTTGGCCTGGGATACGTCGGGCTGCCGCTCGCCGTGGCCTTTGGCAAGAAGAGCCGGACCATCGGGTTCGACCTGGACGAGCGCAAGCTCGAGAACTATCGAAACGGGAAGGATCCCAGCGGAGAGGTGGAGCCGGAAGGGCTGGCTACAGCCAAGCATCTGGAATACACCAGCGATCCGTCGCGCCTGCGCGACGCGCAGCTGATCGTGGTGGCGGTGCCGACGCCCATCGATGACGCTCACCGGCCGGACCTCTCGCCCTTGGAGGGTGCCTGCCGTACCGTGGGTGATAACCTCGCGCCCGGCGCTGTTGTCATCTTCGAGTCGACCGTCTATCCCGGTTGCACCGAGGAGGTCTGCGTACCCATCCTCGAGGACCGCTCCGGGCTGCGCTGGTCGGGTCGCGGTGAAGGCAGTGTCGGAGAAGGCTTCTACATCGGTTACTCGCCGGAGCGCATCAATCCCGGCGACAAGGTGCACCGGTTGGAGACGATCGTCAAAGTCGTCTCGGGCGATACCCCCGAGACCCTCGAGCGGGTTGCCGCACTGTATGAGATGGTGGTGGATGCCGGCGTGCACCGTGCCGCCACCATCAAGGTGGCCGAGGCCGCCAAGGTGATAGAGAACACCCAGCGTGATCTCAACATCGCCCTGACGAACGAACTGGCGCTGATCTTCCACAAGCTGGGCATCGATACCCTCGACGTGCTCGAGGCGGCGGGCACCAAGTGGAACTTCCTGCCCTTCCGCCCTGGTCTGGTGGGCGGTCATTGCATCGGCGTCGATCCTTACTATCTGACCTATAAGGCGGAGGCCGAGGGACACCACCCGCAGGTGATCCTGGCCGGGCGCCAGATCAACGATGGGATGGGCAAGTACATCGCAGAGCAGACCGTGAAGCGCATGGTCCAGGCGGGACACGCAGTGGCCGGTGCCAAGGTGGTGGTGCTGGGGCTGACCTTTAAGGAAGACTGCCCGGATTTGCGCAACTCGCGTGTCGAAGACATCCTCGAGGAGTTGAAGTCCTATTGTTGTGACGTGCATGTGCACGATCCGGTGGCGGACCCCGCCGAGGCGATGGAGGAGTACGGGGTCGCGCTGAAGGACTGGGATTCGCTGCCCAAGGCCGACGCGGTGATCCTGGCGGTGGCGCACAAGGCGTACAAGGACATGGGGCCGGCCGACTTCCGGCAGATCATGGCCCCCAATGCGGTATTCATGGACGTGAAATCCATGCTGGACCGCGAGGCCCTCGGCAAGGAGGGGATCCAGCCCTGGCGGCTCTGACGAGAGCCGGTGATGCGGTTTGCGAAGCTCACCACATCGTACTAGTCAACCTGTTCGATTAGTGTAGGGTGGGTTGAGTGAAACGAAACCCACCAATGTGGCAATGGGTCGACCGTTGCGACTCCATGGTGGGTTTCGCACGGCTCAACCCACCCTACCGGTCTGGGTATGGAGCAGGATGATCAAGGGGCGAGCCACGTCGATCTTCATCGACGCCGGTCGTGGAGAATTTCGTGGAAAAAGGGGCTAGACAACCGATAAGAGCTCGCCTAACATACGCGCCTCGTTTGAGGGGCGCCGAGCTGGACGGGGCCCCAGGGATGGGTGGCAACACCCGTCGCAAACTAAGGATTTCGGGGCCATAGCTCAGCTGGGGTGAGGCAAACCGTTATGCCAGTGGCATAACGCAGTTGCCGAACGCGAGGCAGGGAAGCCGAGCTGGACGGGGCCCTAGGGATGGGTGGCAACACCCGTCGCAAACTAAGGATTTCGGGGCCATAGCTCAGCTGGGGTGAGGCAAACCGTTATGCCAGAGGCATAACGCAGTTGCCGAACGCGAGGCAGGGAAGCCGAGCTGTACGGGGCCCCAGGGATGGGTGGCAACACCCGTCGCAAACTAAGGATTTCGGGGCCATAGCTCAGCTGGGAGAGCGCAACACTGGCAGTGTTGAGGTCGGCGGTTCGATCCCGCCTGGCTCCACCAAAGTGAGGGGGGTAAGATCGAGAGAGTAGGTTTCGATCCATCCCTGGAGCAGCGGGCCAGCCGCGCCATCCATGGCGCGTCGTTCGCCGAGCTGCGAATGTCCACTGGACATTCGGTCTCGGCTCACCCCGCCTGGCTCCACCAAACAATTTGCAAAGGTTTCTGTCCCGTTCATCTAGAGGCCTAGGATCCCAGCCTTTCACGCTGGTTACAGGGGTTCGACTCCCCTACGGGACGCCAACAAAGGCCCTGGCTGCAGTATGCAGTCAGGGCTTTTTTATTGTTGATGGCTTCTTGGGCCTGAAGCAGCCTCCAGACAAACGCGCGATCTGGGAATCGCCACTCGCCGCGGCGGTTCAGCGGACCGGGCGCACGGAGACGTTCAGTCCCGCCAGTTTCCACTCACCAGATGGGTCGGGTACATACTGGTAGGAAAACAAGACCCTGGATGGCTTGGTCGGATAAATGCCTTCCACTAGGAGCATGCCGTTCGGCGTCAGGGATGGGATGGCGATCAATTGCGGGTCCAGCCGCGTGGTGGGGGAAATGTCCACGCCGCCTGGTCCGAACTCACCAAAGGCCCGTCGAAAGGCCTCCTTCGTTAGGCGTTGGCGATAGGCATTGGAAGCAAGCGTGCGGACACGAGCCAGGTTTGCGGACATCGTGGCCTCGGTGAATGCGGAGGTCGTACGCCTGACCATAGCGAGGACTTCACTTGTCTCGGGCGCATAGAGAACTTTCGTCTTTCCCTCCACATCGGTACGCACGCCGCGTTCTATCTTTGCGATCTTCCAGGTGTTTCCTTGTTTGGACAATTGGAACCGCAGCGGGATGGGGGCGGCTCCTTGGCTCGCTGTCAGAGTTGCGGCAAGTTCACCGTGGTCCTCGGCAACTGTCCCATCCGTCCATGAGAGCTCGCCGCCTGTGTCGATGCCTGTGTGCTGTGCGTAGGCGGCCAGTTGGCTCGCGCCGAGTCCCGAACGGAGGCCTTGTGTGAGAAAGCGTTTGCCCTTGTCATAATCGTGCGCGGCAAGAGCATCGACAAATCCCTCGACGGTATCCCGTGCTGCTCCTTCTTCCCCCATCCAGGAGCAGCCCTGCAGCCACAAAAGCATAATCAAGAAAGAATAGAACCTTCGTGTCATTGTTTCGTTCCCTCGTTTTGGTAATTCAGGCACATTTCAGTTGGCCGGAAATTGCAATATAGCAAGGAGCGGGGGTCGATCAAGGCCGGATCATTCAGCCCTTCCCCCGATCATTTGTTGAGGAGCTGGAAAAGTACAGTCTATGGATGGACATTCCCTTATCCCACTCGAGAATGATCGTCGGCGGCAAACGGAGTACTGTCCGAATTCTTTACACATCAGCAAAAAGCGATGTACTTATTTTTCTCCAATATTATGAATCAATAGGGAAAACTCAATTTGGCGCGATAAATGCTTTGTTCAGCGCATGCAATTCGAGAGCGGGCTGGTTGATGTTTTGCGGGTGATTCCTATCCGCGAGAGGGACCACCCATAATCGTGGGGATCATGGGGTTCAGTCGCCAGGGAGAGGTAACGATGAAATCGATATGCGGCCATCCGAAGAATAGCCTAGTCACATCGACGCCAATCCTGTACTCCCCTTTCCCTGCGATGCATCTCGTGGGTCTGACTGCCGCGCATCCTCTTCGAAATCTCACCTTCATCATTGGCGACACAGCCACTGTGGGAGTCTGATCATGGAAAACCGCTCACCCTTCAAAATCCTTGCCTGTGCCTTGTTGTGCAGCCTGCTCACGCTCCCATTGCCCGCGCTGTCGTTGACAGACAATCAATCGGGTGGCGCTGGAACGGCAGGTGCCGATGGTACGGCTGGCGACCCCGGAACCGATGGGACGGGTGGCGGTGCGGGTGGTGATGCTACCGCCAATGCCACAAGTTCTGATACGACCAACACGGCTACCGCGACCGGCGGTACTGGCGGCACCGGCGGAAGGGGTGGTAACGGTGTGGATGGTCCGGATGCTGACGCAGATGCAGATGGTGGCAATGGCGGTAGTGGCGGTACCGGCGGTGATGCCACGGCTACGGCGGATACGACCCTCGCGTCCGGTAACGGCAGTGCCTCAGCGACGGCAAGTGGAGGTTCCGGCGGCTTTGCTGGCGCAGGCGGCAGTGCGGCAGGATCCGGCACGCCTGGGATGGGCGGCAATGGCGGTGACGGGGGCCTCGCGACGGTGAATGCGGCAGTGGCGACCACTGGATCCGGAACGGCCACGGTCAGCGCCAGCGCGAATGGCGGCAATGGCAGAGGTGGTGCCGCGAACAATGGCAGTGGCGGTAATGGCGGCGGGGCGACCCTGGGCTCAGTTATTCAAGGCACTTCAGGCAGCGGCAATGTCGCTGTTACCGCGACTGCCAACGGTGGCAATGGCGGTGCTGCCGCGGCGAACGGTACCGGTAGCGGCGGAGATGGAGCGGGCGTGTCTTTGGCCGACAAGGTCGGTGGATCTACGAGTGGCAAGCTGGACCTCACCCAAACGGCATCCGGAGGCAATAGTGGCGGGGTCTACAGCGGTGCGAATGGGACTGCTGGTACAGCCTCTTCTTCTGTGACGCGTAACGAAACCCAATCCTCATACCTGAATGTGCAGACCAATGCCTTTGGGGGCGCCGGAGGGTATCGCTATGACACCAGTGGCACCGCAGCAGACGGTGGAGACGCCACGGCCAGCACGATACTGACCAACAGCGCCGGGCGAGCGGATGCCAGGGCACGGGCGACAGGCGGAAATGGTGGCATTGGCGGCAACGGGACTATTGTCGGCGCCAGTGGCGGCGCCGGGGGTGCGGCCGATGGTACGGCCAACGCGACCAGCAGCAGCGCGACTTCCAGCGGCGGCTATGCAGCCTATGGCTTGACTGACGTGACCGGCGGCAATGGTGGCTATAGTTATGGCGCGACCCTGGGTGGTGCCGGCGGCGCAGCCACCGGGTCGGCCACGGCGACCGGTACGAACGCTGGCAATACCG
>JANTHJ010000077.1 GCA_024762475.1 Chromatiales bacterium
ACGGATGTCTGGGACGCCCGCCACTCCGCAGGGTTGCAGAGCCTGGACGTGTCGCCAGCCAGCTCACCCCGTCGTTCGAGCGCCTGCCGGATATATTCGGTCCACTGTGACTGCCGACCGTAGAATTGAAAGGCCACGATGCCCTGTTGCGTGTTCGACTCTGCCTGGCCACGACGCCTGAGAATCGGGCCAGCATTGGCCGAAGCGCCCTGCTCGCGTCCGCAACCCTCGCCATCGATGCCCTCGTCCTGAACCCCCATCTCGGTGAACGCTCGGCCCAGCGACTCCACCGGGTCGTCGCTTGCCTGCACGGCCACAGTGATCCGCGCGGCGGCCAGATTGAGCATGTCGACGGACCCGCGCACCTGGCTCCAGTCCAGGTCCGGCTGGTGGGCGCGGTGTGGTCCTGCCGCCTGACTCGCACTGGGCATCACCAGCCCTCCCCTCCTAGGCCAAGCCCAGGGCGGTGACCAGACCCAAGGTACGGGCGCCCTCCCGAAGCGCTTCCGAGCAACCTGTCCAGCTCACCCTGCCTACCGACTCGGCCCCCTCCCTGACGAAGGCAGCGAGCAACTGCAGTCCAGCACCGTCGATTTGCTCCACCGGCGAGCCGTCGATCACGATCTCACCTCCCTGCTGCAGCCTCTCGAGCAATCGTTCGTAACATTCGGCCACCTCGGCTATGGTCAGAACCTCCGGCAACGTGACCACCTGCGTCTCTACGGCCGACCCGGGGCCCGTATCACCCGCTTTGGCCTCGGCAGGTACCTGCGAGACGTCCCCCAGTATGTCCTCGCCCAACTCTGCCAAGGGATCATGCGACATGACTGGCTTGTTGCCCATATTCCTTGTCTCCTAAGCCCAAGAGTTCCGTTGCCAGGGCCGAGAACTCGGCCGCCGACCGGCTCTTGGCGCGATACTCAAAAATGGTCCGGCCGGCGCCGGCGCATTCGGCCAGTACGGCCGCCTCGCTGATACCGCTCTCCAGGAGATTGCTCGGAAAGTGCTCTATGATCTTCTCCCGCACCTCTCGCGATAGACGGCGGCGCGCCACGAAGCGGCTCAGGAAGACGTGTCTGACCAGTGGCCGCTGCCGCAGCGCCTCGATCTTGTGCAAGGTGCCCATCAGGCGAGCCAGCCCTGTCAGGGACAGGAAGTCACCCGCCACCGGCACCAGCACCCGGTCCACTGCAAACAGGGCGTTCATCACCAACAGCCCCGCCGAGGGTGGGCAATCGAACAGCAGGTAGTCGACTTCAGGCGGTCGCCGGTCGATGGCCTGTTGCAGCAAACGCCCACGTTCCACACCGCCACGCAGGCGTTCCACCTCTCCCAGGTCGTTGCCTGCCGGCACCACCTGCAACAGCTCGCGGGTGGATACTGCGTGGTCGCCCAATCCGGGCTCGGCAAGCAGCACCTGGTCCGCCCCCTGGGCCGGGGCCCGGAACAGGCCGAGGCAGGGAGAAAGATGGCCCTGCGGGTCCAGGTCCACCAACATGACCCGATGGCCCGCGCGTGCCAGAGCATGTCCGAGATTGACGGCGGTGGTGGTCTTGCCCACGCCACCCTTCTGATTGATCACTGCCAGGCTTTGCATGGTTCTCCTCCGATCACTGTCCCGATGCCTGAAGCTGCGCCCACTCCGCTTCGCCCAATACCTTGTCCACGTCCAACAGCACCGTCATTCCTTCTGCGCTCGAAACCATGCCGACCAGGTAGCGCCCGCCGACACCCCCGGCCATCGCCGGAGCCGGCTTGACCTCGGCCGTCGCGGCATCGATCACACCGGATACGGCATCCACGATCATGCCCACCAGGTGGCACCCTGTCTCTGCCACGCCCACCGCCACGACAATGATTACGGTGGTCGGGCCATAGCACGGTGATGCATTGCCAAGGCGTACACGCAGGTCGAGGATAGGGACGATAGTGCCCCGCAGGTCCAGAACGCCTTTTACATAGGGGAGCGACTCCGGCAATGCGCGCACCGGCTCCCAGCCACGGATCTCCTGTACCTTCAGAATATCCACCGCAAAAGACTCCTCGCCCAGCAGGAAAGCAAGGTATTGCCCATTGCGTTCACTGGCCGCCGCGTTCTCGGTTGTCATGTCGTCGTCTCCTCAATCACTGACCTTGGTCTCGACCGTTTGCAGCAGACCAACAATCTCGCCGGAGAGTCGTTCGATCTCTTTATAGAGGCTCTCCGCCTCGGCGGCCCTGCCAGCCTCCTTGAGGTCGATGATTTCGCGAATTACCGCATGCAACTTTTCATGACGCTGCTCCATGGTCAGCATCTCAGGCACATGGCCGTACTCGGCCAGGCCCCGGCTATACAGCCATTTGCCCAAGGCGCAGTCGCGGTGCGAGACCGCCTCGGCATGGGTCAGGGAGTTACGTCCATCGAGAAAATCGCGGATTTTCTGTCGCCATGCCAGGTGCGCAGTCCGTGCGCCAAAGAAATCGAAGGTCGCATCGCCGGCGTGGACGTGCCGATGGTCGTGGGCATCAGACACAGCCTCTTCCACCAGCGTATTGGGGTCCTCCGGCATATCGAAGAAGGCGATGCCCTGCTCCATCTCCTGTGCCTTGTCGTACAGCGAGGAAGAGGCCGCCGCGGTCTCCTCTGCCAGCGCTGCATTCTGCTGCGTCATCTCCTCCAGGGAGGTCACCGCCAGGTTCACCTGATCTATGCCGGCCGCCTGCTGCGTGCTGGCCGCGGCGATCTCGGCCACGATGTCTCCCACCTTCTTTACCGAGAGCACGATTTCGGACAAGGTCTCGCCCGACTCGCTTACCAGATCACTTCCCGCATGTACCTTGTCGACGCTGTCCTGGATCAGCTCCTTGATCTCCTTGGCCGCCTCGGCGGAGCGCGAGGCCAGGTGGCGCACCTCGGTGGCGACCACCGCAAAACCGCGGCCCTGTTCGCCCGCCCGCGCCGCCTCGACCGAGGCATTCAGCGCCAGCAGATTGGTCTGGAAGGCGATTTCGTCGATCACGCCGATGATCTCGGCGATACGCTCCGAGGCCTGGTTGATCGCCTCCATGGCGGTCACCGCGCTGGACACCACCTCTCCGCCCTTCTCGGCGAGTTCGCGGGCACCCGTCGCCACCTGGTTGGCCTGCTGCGCATTGTCCGCGTTGTGTCGCACCGTGGAGGTCAGCTGCTCCATGCTGGAGGCGGTCTCCTCCAGCGCCGCGGCCTGTTGCTCGGTGCGGGCCGAGAGATTTGCGTTGCCGCTGGTGATCTCGTTGGAAGCCACATTGATCGCATCGGCGATCTGGCGTATCTGCAGCAGGGTGCTCGACACCTGCACCAGCGTTCCGTTTACCGCCTCCCCGATTCGCGCAAAGGCACCCTGATAGTTTCCCCTCATCGGTTGTTGGAAGTCGCCAGAAGACATTGCCTGCAAGCTCGCATCCACCGCTTCGATCACCCGCCTGAGATCGTCCAACAGGGAATTGATGCCAACTGCAAGGTGCTTGTGGAACCCGTCTTTCCCGGTCAGGCCAACCCGTTCCTCGAGATTGCCGGAGCGCGCAGCGGCCACGATGGACTCCAACTCCTGCTCGACGGCTACCTCGTCGGTACGGTCCAACCACTCCACGGCAGTGCCGAGGCGCTTGCCTTTCTCGTCGATCACGGGGTTGGCGATCAACCTGAATATCCTGCCACCGACGCGAACCTCTGACTTCAGCGGCTTGTCCAGCATCTGGACCAGTCGCTGCTGGTGTGCGGGATTCTTGTGAAAACTGTCGATGTTCGCACCGAGCAGCTTGTTCGCATCGAAGTTGGGCAGATCATTGCGCAGATCCGACTCGGCACGCTCGAACATGTCACGCACCGTGTGGTTCATGTAGATGATGTTGTTCTCGTTGTCCGCCATCATCACGCAGCTGGAGACATTGTCCAGCGCTGTTCTGATCCGCAGATTCTCCATCGCCCGCTGTTCTGCATCTGCCCGGGCGGCCGCTTCTGCCCGCTCGGCGGCCCGCACCACGGTCAAGTCCTTCCACTCCACCACGATGCCGAGACGCTCGCCCTCCTCGTTGACCACGGGATTGGCGATCACCTCGAAGGTCCGCTTGCCAACCTCCATCTCGGCCCGGTAGGGGCCATCCAGATGGCTCAGCAGTCCGCGCTGATGCGCTGGGTTCTTATGGAAAACATCGATGTTCTGCCCCATGATGCGGGACGCGTCGAAGTGCGGAAGCACCTCTTTCAGGTCCTGCTCGGCTTCCAGGAACATCTGCTCCACGGCACGGTTCATGTACACCACATTGAAGTCGGCGTCGGCCATCATCACGTTGGTACTGACGTTGTCGACAGCGGTGCGGGTGGTCAGGCCGATATCCACCAGCCGGCGGTTGTCCATTACCTCGAAACCGATCTTGACCTGTGCCGAGCGAATCGATTGCAGGAGCTTGCCGACCGTACCCTTGTGGTTCACCGTCATCCAATCGAAATAGTTGTCGGCGAGGAGCTGGTGTAGCTTGCTGCGGCCCTTGTCGAGCGGATCGATCACATGCCGCTTCAGTAGCCAGGCCGCAGCGCCGCCGAATGCGGCCGTCGCCAGGAGGCCGGCATGGAGCCAGGGTGCGGAGAGTCCCATCCCTACCATGGCGAACAGTGACAGCACAGAGGCCAGAACGCCCCCGCCTCCCAGCAGGAGGATGCGTTCGAGCGTCCAAAAGCTCATCTGGCTTGCGGTGGTGGGAAGCTTTGCCCGGCCCGCCCTGACCTCCGCGTAGAGCTGCTCGGCGGCGCGCTTCTCGTCGGCACTCGGCTTGGTGCGCACAGACATGTATTCGATACCGCCGTCAGGCAGCTGGATCGGCGTTACATTCGCCTTGACCCAATAGTAGCCGCCAGTCTTGGCGCGGTTCTTTACCAGACCCGTCCAGGTATCTCCCTGCCTGATCGTGTCCCAGAGATCCTCGAACGCTTCTGGGGGCATGTGCGGGTGACGGATGATGTTGTGGTTCTTACCCAGCAGTTCCTCTTCGCTGAAGCCGCTGATCTTCACGAAGGCCGGATTGGCGTAGGTAATGATGCCCTTTTCATCGGTCTTGCTGACCAGTATCTGCCCTTCCGGAAAATCGATCTCGTTGTCGGTAATTGGCTCGTTTCGTTTCATGGCCCGCCTCTGGGTGACTCCTTTTAAAACACGCGCGTTCTACGCCATACGTCCGTCGTGGTACGTGTCGGCACTGGACATGCGAACTTGAGGGAGAGACCAAAACACGGCCTCCGTGAGGCGGTTGCGATGCTGCTGACCCGGTGGCGCCGCCGGATCTGCCGATCAGAATTCTTCCCACTCGTCGTCGCACTCACCCACGTCACCCGCTTGCTGCCGGAGCGAAGGTCGTTGCGACCCCGGCGTTTTCAGGGCGGCACCGGTGGGACCACGACTGTTCTCGCCAGACGAGGTCACTGGCCTGGATGCGGGTGGCATCTCGAAGGTTGTGGTCCCCACCTCGACCTTGCGAGTCCCTGACTGCTCGTTGACGCCGCGGAAAAAAGCGAGCGCCCCGCGCATTTGCGCCGCGCTTTCGTTCAGTGCCTGTGATGCCGCAGCCGTTTGTTCCGCCAGGGCAGCGTTCTGCTGTGTCACCTCGTCCATGGAGGTCACCGCACGGTTGACCTGATCGATGCCCGCAGCCTGCTCTGCACTGGCTGCCGAGATCTCGGCCACGATGTCTCCGACCTGTTTAACCGAGCCGACGATATCCCCGAGCGTTTTGCCGGACGCATTTACGAGTTTCGAGCCCACGTCCACCTTGTCAACACTGTCCCGGATGAGGCCTTTTATTTCCTTAGCGGCATTCGCAGAGCGTGAGGCGAGGTTACGCACCTCAGCTGCCACCACCGCAAAACCGCGCCCCTGCTCACCGGCCCTTGCTGCCTCAACCGAGGCATTGAGTGCCAGGAGATTGGTCTGAAAGGCAATCTCGTCGATCACGCCGATGATTTCCGCTATCTCGTTCGAGGCAGTGTCGATCTGTTGCATCGCCGCGACGGCCTGCTCGACCACCTCACCGCCCTTCTGCGCCAATTCGCGCGCCCCTGCCGCCAGCTGGTCCGCCTGCCGGGCATTGTCGGCGTTGTGACGAACGGTCGAGGTGAGCTCCTCCATGCTGGAGGCCGTCTCCTCGAGACTGGCCGCCTGCTTCTCTGTGCGTACGGAGAGATTGGCATTCCCGCTGGAGATCTCTCCCGCGCCCGTCTCGACTTCGTTTCCAATCCGGGAGAGCCGCGCAATGACATCGGAAAGCCGCTCCAGGGTGTTGTTGATGTCGTCACGCACCAGCCCGAAGGCGCCCTGATAGGGCTTTTCGATACGTACATCCAGGTGCCCGTCGGACATGCGGCTCATCACATTGCCTATGGTGGAGAATATGTCCGACAGCTCGTCGAGCAGCCGGTTGAAGCCCCGGGCGAGCTGCAGGAAGAATCCCTGCTTACCATCCAGCGTCAGACGCATGGCGAGATCACCGCCGCTTGCCGCCGCCACCAGGCCATCGATTTCCCGCTCCACCGATACCTCCTGGGTGCGGTCGGACCACTCAACCGATGTACCGAGGCGCTCTCCGCAGTCATCGACCACAGGCGTGGCAACTACCCGCATATGACGTCCGCCCACCTCGATGTCGGCGCTATACGTCTGCGTCAGTGATTCCAGCAAGCTCCGCTGGTGCTCCGGGTTGCGGTGAAACACATCGATGTTGGCGCCCAGCAGCCGATCGGCATCGAACTGTGGTAGATCCTGACGAAGATCGTGCTCCACATCCTTGAAGAGCCGCTGGGCATTCCTGTTCATGTAGATAATGCAACCATTGTTGTCGGCCAGCATGACATTGCTGCTGGCGTTGTCCAGCGAGGTGCGAATACGCTGGTTTTCGCTGGCCAGGCGACGTTCCTCCTTCAGCCGTTGCTGCTCCAGATCTGCCTCACGGAGCTCTTCGGTTCGGTCGAACCACTGGGTGACGCGCCCCTGGTAGTTCCCGTCTTCGTCGTATACCGGGCTGGCGACCAGGCGCATACGCCGCCCCGCAAGCTCCCCCTCCATGACCCTGTCGCTGCCCAGCTGTTCCAGGTAGGCCTGTTTGAATTCACCGTCGACGAAGTATCGTGAAAGCGGTTGGCCGACAAGACCATCCACTGTGAAATCCGGCACCGACCGACGCCACTCAGCCTGCATCTCGGCAAACAGCTTCTCCGCCGCATCGTTGAGATAGATCAGTCGATTTTCCTGGTCGGAGACCGTGACCGCGGCCGCGACATTGTCCAGTGCCCGACGAATTCGCAGATTCTCTCCGGCAATGCGAACCTCGCTTTCGATGCGCTCACGTAGCTGTGTCTGCATGCGGGACAAGGCACGCATCAGGTCACCGATTTCGTCCCTGGCCTGGGAGTCGAATGCCTGATCGAGGTCACCATCGGCGATATTTAGGGCCGACTGTGCCGCGCGCCCTATCCCGGAGCGGATATTGCGTAGGACCAGTAACGCCAGGGAGGCCGCCAGGAGTAGTGCCGCGATCACTGCGGAGACAGTGACCCACAAGGTCTTCTGGGCACCTGTGAGTATTTGGTGCTCAGCATGTGCCGCCTGCTGCTCAATTACCGTAGCGAGGTTCTGCAGCTGCCCGAGCAGCGCTGTCGACACCTGTCGCCACTCGTCCGGCTCGATGGCGAAAGCACCGTAATCTGCCGCCTCGAAGGCCTTGGCGCGCATCGCAGCCACCGTCTTGCCGGCCTTTCCTCCGAACAGCTTGTCGAACGACACCCTTGCATCACCAACGGCCATTTCTGAAAATTCATCGACCAGCGACTTTTCCAGATCACGGATACGGTTGAATCGCATCAGATCCTGTCCGGTGAAGCTGTCATTGGCAAAGGTTCTCGCCAGGATGGCCCGCTCCTGAACCCCGAGCGCGATCAGCCTCTGAATGGTCGAGAACAGATGTGACAACTCGGCTACCTGTCTATGCGGGCTGTCCCATGCGAGCACATCCAGGAGTTGCAGTGCCTGCTCCTGTACCTGCTCGAAAAACTTGCGCAGGCGATAGGGTCGCACCTGGTATGAGTCGACCTGACGACGAATGGAATCGAGCCCATCCAGGGCAGCTACCAGGGTCGCTGCTCTATCGCCAAGCCGGCCCGAGAGTTCCGCCTCGGTGCGGCTATGCGCAAACCGGCCCAGCGCCTGATTGGTCCTTTCTCTGCCAGCCGCCAGGGTCGCGGCACCATCGCGGCCACGCACCTTTGCGTAGGCTGTACTGGCCCCCTGTTCCTCTTGTAATGCCCCCAGAAGGTCGGCCGTTGCATCGCCCAAGGACAGTACACCTTCCATCCGATGGGCAGTTTGCGCTTCATGCCAGGAGTCATGCACGATCACTGCTGCCATTACCACGGTGACTATCAGCGGCATGCTGATCATCAAGATGAGTTTGGTGGCCAACTTCATCCTGGATATCGCTTCGTTCATCGGTCTGTTCATCCTGACTTCTCAGTCGCTGCCAATACTTTCCACTCAGCCCACCGCTGACTCGACCCCCGGCCTTTCGGCCAGAGAATCGAGGTCAAGCAGCATCACCATGTCGTCGCCGGCACTCGCCAGGCCCATGATGTGCTCGGTAGGCACCTGACCTTCGAACTCCGGCGTCTGACTGATCTGCTCGTCCTGGACCACCAGGACATCGGATACTGCGTCCACCACCAATCCCATGGACCGACCGGCGTCCGGCTCACCATGGCGAACCACGATCACCACGCTCTCCTTCGAATACTCGGCAACGGGCATTCCGAAGCGTGCGCGCAGGTCGTAAACGGGCACGATGTTGCCGCGCAGATTGATCACGCCCTTCAGATACGTTGGGGCATTGGGAACCCGCGTCGCTGCCTCCCAGCCACGGATTTCCTGCACCCTGAGAATGCCGACCGCGTATTGCTCCCCATCCAGCAGAAGACTCAGGTACTGACTCCCCTGGGTGCCGTCATCGTGCTCTTGGCCCAGCAGGCTCAGGTGATCTTGGTGCGACATGAAATCTCCTCAGGCAGTGAGGGCGACATGATCGTCCGGGGCAGCCTTGGCCGCGCTGGCCAGGCGCATCACCCCGGGGACATCCAGGATCAACGCAACCGAACCATCGCCCAATATCGTGGCGCCCGACAGTCCCTGTACCCGGCCGTAGTTGGCCTCCAGCGACTTGATCACTACCTGCTGCTGGCCCAGCAGGTCGTCCACGAAGAGGCCGCATTTCCGCCCTTCCGCCTCGACCACTACGACAATTCCATCTTCTATGCGCCGCGCTTCTGCGTCTCGAACGCCAAACAGTTCGTTCATACGCACGATGGCCAGGTATTCATCGCGCAGACGGAAGACCTCGCCCCGTCCCGCCACATGCCGCAGCATGTTCTGTCTGACCTGGATGGATTCGATGATGGAGACCAGCGGAACGATATAGGTCTCACTGCCGATGCGTATGCTCTGGCCGTCGAGAATCGCGAGGGTCAATGGCAGCCGTATGGTGATGGTGCTGCCAGCACCGGGGGCTGAATCGATCTCGATGGAACCGCCCAGTTCGTTGATATTGCGTCGCACGACATCCATGCCGACGCCACGCCCGGAGACGTCACTCACCTGTTCGGCGGTAGAGAACCCCGGCTGGAAGATCAATTCGTAGACCTGCTTGTCGGAAAGACTGTCTTCCTCGCGCACCAGCCCCCGCTCGATCGCCTTCTGCAGAATCCGGTCACGGGCCAGCCCCTTACCATCGTCACGGATCTCGATGACGATGTTGCCGCCCCGGTGCTCGGCGGACAGATGCACGGTGCCGGTCTCCGGCTTGCCCGCCGCCAGTCGCTCGTCGGGCATTTCGATACCGTGATCGACGCTGTTGCGTACCAGGTGCACCAGGGGGTCGCCGATCTTCTCAATGACCGTCTTGTCCACCTCGGTGTTCTCACCGGTCATCTTCAGCTCGATTTGCTTGCCCAGTTTCTGACTCAGGTCGTGCACCAGGCGGGGAAAACGACTGAAGGTGAAGCTGATCGGCAGCATGCGGATCTGCATCACGCTCTCCTGCAGCTCGCGCGTATGCCGTTCCAGCTGGCCAAGGCCCTCCCGCAGGCGTGCCAGCTTGTCCATGCTGAAGTCCTCGCCCAGCATGCCGAGCATCGACTGCGTGATAACCAACTCACCAACCATATTGATCAGCGAGTCGATCTTTGCCGTATCCACACGGATGGAGCTGGCGCCGGCGCTCGTCTTGCCGCCACCAACCGATGCGCCGCGCCGGTCATCGCCCTTGCGTCGCTCTGGCCCCTTGCGTCGCTCCGGAGGCGGATCCAGGACTTTCAGCGCAGCCGCTTCGGGCGGCGCTTCCTGCGAAGGCTCATGCCGGCCTGCATCGCTCCCTTCGGGGAGAACGGCTACGACCGCAAAGTCACAATCGTCTTCGACCCATTCGAAGATCTCGTCGATCTCCGCCCGGTCGACCGGCGCATCCAGGTGCAGGGTCCAAGAGAGATAACTGTCTTCGGGCTCGAGATCGGTGAATGTTGGTAAATCGCTGAGATCACACTCGACCCTTGACGGCCCGAGTTCCACGAGCTCGCGTAAGATCCGCAACGTGTCGTTTCCCGTGCGCAGCAGGTGACTGTGGGGACGAAACACCACCCGCCATCCCGTCGGCTCGGCCGCGGCCTGTGCGACATCAGCGGAACCCGACGACTCCACGG
>JANTHJ010000078.1 GCA_024762475.1 Chromatiales bacterium
GCGGAAAAGCGCTCACCGCAAAGGATCACACAGCCCGTAGCCTGGATGCAGGCCGCAGGCCGAAATCCGGGGAAGCAACGGCGGAGTAACCTGGATTGCGCCGCGCTCCATCCAGGCTACGTCGCCGCGGCCGGGGCTACCCTCGCGGAGGTTAGCCGGCCAGCGCCTGCAGCCCCTCGATCACCGCGTCGTTCTCCTCGGGTCGTCCGACCGTAACTCGCAGGCAATCGGCCAGCAGGGGATGCCCCCCGTGCATGCTCTTGATCAACACACCGCGCGCCTTCAGGCCCTCGAACCATTCGCCCGCGCGGCCGGGTGGCGTGCGCAGCAGCAGGAAATTGGCCTGTGAAGGGAAGACGATCACGCCCGGAAGGGCCGACAACGCGACCGCCAGGCGCTCGCGCTCTTCCCGGATGCGGGTAGTCTGCTCGTCGAACACGGATTTGTGACGCAAGGCGAACTCGGCGCTCACCTGGGTGAGCACGTTGATGTTATACGGCAGCCGCACCTTGTCGAACTCCGCCAGCCAGGCGGGCGGGCCCGCCAGAAACCCCAGGCGCAGGCCCGCCAGACCCATCTTCGAGACGGTGCGCATCACCACCAGATTGTCGAATTCGCCAAGGCGCGGCAGGAAACTGGCGTCGGTGAAGGGGGCATAGGCCTCGTCGACCACTACCAGACCCGGCGCAGCCTCGATCACCTCGCACACCGCTGCCTCGTCGAACAGATTCCCGGTGGGATTGTTCGGATAGGCGAGATAGACCGCTGCCGGCTGATGCTCATCCATCGCCTGACGCATGGCCGCGATATCGAGCGAGAAATCCTCGCGTAGCGGCACCCCCACATAGGGCATGCCACAGAAGGTCGAGATCATCCGATACATCACGAAGCCCGGATCGACCGACAGCACGCAACGCCCCGGGCCGGAAAGGCTCATGCCGATCATCTGGATAATCTCGTCCGAGCCATTGCCCAGGATCACCTGCATCCCTTCCGGCACGTCCATGCACTCGGCCAGGCGCCGGGTCAGGGCACACGCGCCCGGATCGGGATAGCGGTTGACGTCGGTCTGGCGCAGCAGGCCCGCCCACTCGTCACGCAGCGCCTCTGGCCAGGTATAGGGGTTCTCCATGGCATCCAGTTTGACCAAACCGGACGCGTCCTGCACCTGGTAGGCGGAGAGCTGGCGGATCTCGGGCCGGATCCAATGCGCGACCAGTCTGTCGATATCCTCGCCCACGGGCTTGGTCCTGAGCCTGGGCGGCTAGGCCTTGGACTTCATGGCGTCGAAGAACTCCTGGTTGGTCTTGGTCGCCTTCAGCTTGTCGTAGAGAAACTCCATCGCCGCCAGCTCGTCCATGGGGTGCAGGATCTTGCGCAGGATCCAGATCTTCTGCAGCTCCTTCTCCGGGATCAGCAGCTCCTCGCGGCGGGTGCCGGAACGGTTGATATGGATCGCGGGGAAGATACGCTTCTCGGCGATGCGCCGGTCGAGGTGGACCTCCATGTTGCCGGTGCCCTTGAATTCCTCGTAGATCACATCGTCCATGCGCGAACCGGTCTCCACCAGGGCGGTGGCGATGATGGTCAGCGAACCGCCCTCTTCGACGTTGCGCGCGGCACCAAAGAAGCGCTTGGGCTTCTGCAGGGCGTTGGCGTCCACGCCACCGGTGAGCACCTTGCCCGACGAGGGAATCACCGTGTTGTAGGCACGCGCCAGGCGGGTGATGGAATCGAGCAGGATCACCACGTCACGCTTGTGCTCGACCAGGCGCTTGGCCTTCTCGATCACCATCTCGGCGACCTGCACATGACGCGTGGCCGGCTCGTCGAAGGTGGAGGAGATCACCTCGCCGCGCACCGAGCGCTTCATCTCGGTCACCTCCTCCGGACGCTCGTCGATCAGCAACACGATCAGGTAGCACTCGGGATGGTTGTGGGCGATCGATTGCGCCACGTTCTGGATCAGCATCGTCTTGCCCGCCTTGGGTGGGGCCACGATGAGTCCACGTTGACCCTTGCCGATGGGTGCCACCAGCTCGATGGTGCGCGCGGTGATGTCCTCTGTGCTGCCGTTGCCCATCTCCAGGTTGAATTTCTGATTCGGGAACAGCGGAGTGAAATTCTCGAACAGGATCTTGTTCTTGGCGTTCTCCGGCTTGTCGAAGTTGATCTCGTCGACCTTGAGCAACGCAAAATAGCGCTCGTTGTCCTTGGGGGGGCGGATCTTGCCCGAGATGGTGTCGCCGGTGCGCAGGCCAAAGCGCCGGATCTGGCTGGGCGAGACGTAGATGTCGTCGGGACCGGCGAGATAGGACGAGTCTTCCGAGCGCAGAAAGCCGAACCCGTCCTGCAGGATCTCCAGCACGCCGTCGCCGTAGATGTCCTCACCCTTCTTGGCATGCGCCTTGAGAATGGCGAAGATCAGGTCCTGCTTGCGCGAGCGACCCATGTTTTCGATTTTCATCGAGCTGGCAAGGGCCTGCAGCTCGGGGACGGGCATCTTCTTGAGTTCGGTGAGGTTCATAAACGGCCTGTGGCGTGCACTTCAGGGATTGATTGGACGGATGGCAATGGGCAACGCCTTTCGGCGGCCTGGGTGCGGAATGGGGAACACGACCGGAATCGGTAGTGATACAGATTCTAGCACGGGTTTGAAGAAGTTCCAGTGCCTTAGGCGGCCCCCGTTTGGGGCCGCTGGCGGATCAGAGGTTGCTGTCGATGAAGGCCGTGAGTTGAGATTTCGAAACTGCGCCCACCTTGGTGGCCTCGACCTCCCCTTCCTTGAACAGCATCAGGGTAGGAATGCCACGAATCCCGTAGCGAGGGGGCGTGTTGGGGCTCTCGTCGATATTGAGCTTGGCGATCTTCACCTTGCCATCGTATTCGTCGGCGATCTCGTCGAGCACCGGAGCGATCATCTTGCAGGGGCCGCACCAGTCGGCCCAGTAGTCCACCAGCACGGGGATATCGGATTGCAACACTTCGCTCTCGAAGGTGTCGTCCGTCACATGCACGATCTTGTCACTCACTATGGATATCTCCAGATACTTGCAATCGGGCTGCCCCGCCGCTCACAGGAGAGGCCTTGGCAGGTTGTCAGGGGGCAGGCCGCCGGGGCCCACTCACGGGATCTTGCGAGACTTCGCACAATCTTGCTCAATTTGAGCCCAATACCTGCTGATTTTCAAGCCCAAAACGCCGTCAGGTCCATAAAGGAAGCTCCGATCAATTCGTAACACGGCATCTTGCGGCGCAAAATCGCCCATTTCGGCGTTGCGGATCTTCGCAATAGGCCGGCTATTACGTGCGATCCGCGCCTTGAACTGGACGATTTTTCACCACAATCTGCCCGCACCAGAATCGATCAGAGCTTCCTAAAATCCGGTATGCTTCCGCCTCATGACCGACAAACACCTGACCAAGACCCGCTTCGACAGCTTCCCTTTCTCCGAATCCATACTCGACGGCATCCGCGAGGCCGGCTTCGAATATTGCACCCCGATCCAGGCCGCCACCCTGCCACTGGCCCTCGATGGCCAGGATGTTGCGGGGCAGGCACAGACCGGCACCGGCAAGACTGCGGCCTTTCTGCTCGCCACGCTGCACATACTGGACCAGGAGCCGGCCGATCCAAAGCGACGCCGCAACCAGCCGCGCGCCCTGATCGTGGCGCCGACGCGCGAACTGGCCATTCAGATCCATCGTGATGCCGAAGTTCTGGCCTCGCATACCGGACACCATGTGCGGGTGGTCTATGGCGGCACCGACTACGAAAAACAGCGCAAGCAGCTCGAGGAGGGCGTCGACATCCTGATCGGCACCCCCGGCCGTCTGATCGATTACTTCAAGCAGCACGTCTACGACCTGCGCGCGGTGCAGGTGGTGGTGCTGGACGAGGCCGACCGCATGTTCGACCTCGGCTTCATCAAGGACATCCGTTACCTGCTGCGCCGCTGCCCGCCGCCGGACGAGCGCCTGAGCATGTTGTTCTCCGCGACCCTGTCCTACCGGGTGCTGGAGCTGGCCTACGAGCACATGAACAATCCGCAGAAGGTCGAGATCGAGGCCGAGCAGATCACCGCGGACAAGGTGCGCGAGACCGGCTACATGGTGGCCAACGAGGAAAAGATCCCGTTGCTGCTGGGACTGATGCGACGCATGGAGAAGGCCCGCAGCATCGTGTTCGTCAATACCAAGCGCGAGGCCGAACGCGTCTGGGGCTTCCTCGAGGGCAACGGCGTCAAGGCCGCCATCCTCTCCGGCGATGTGCCACAGAAAAAGCGCGAGCGCCTGCTCAAGCAGTTCGCCGACGACGAGCTCTCGGTGCTGGTGGCCACCGATGTGGCGGCGCGCGGACTGCACATTCCCGGGGTGACCCACGTCTTCAACTACGACCTGCCGGACGACGCAGAAGACTATGTGCATCGCATCGGCCGCACCGCCCGTGCCGGCGCCGAGGGCGACGCTGTCTCCTTCGTCTGCGAGACCTATGCCTTCTCGCTGCCCGACATCGAGGACTACATCGGACACAAGATCCCGATCCAGCCGGTGACTGCGGAGTTGCTGGTCGAGGTCGATCCGAAGAGCCGCGTGCGCATCGAGCGCAAGCCGCGCCCCGGACACGGCAGGGGAGAGGGCCGTGGTCGCCCGCGCAGGGGGCAAGGCGGGGGTGGTCGCAGAGGCTCAGGGCCGAGAAGCGGGGGCCACAAGACGAAGGGCTGAGCCGGATTCAAGTGCTCCGGCCGGTTGCCGATACAATGTAGACATCTGTCATCCGGAGCGGACGTCAGGCTTCCCGAACAGAGATGCCCTCCACCAGAGTCGCCCCCAGAGTCATCGACATGAAAGCCTTCCTCGTCATTGTGATGCTGTGCCTTGCCGCGAATGCGGCGGCAGGCCCGCAAGACGGCGGCGCCTCCGCATCGGCCATCCCGCTGCGCATCGGGATCTTCCCCCGCATGGCACCCGATCGCATGGTCGAGCTGTTTCGCCCGCTCGCGAACTGGCTCGGCGAGCGGCTCGGACGCCGAGTCGAGCTCGAAAGCGCCCCCGACCTGCACGCCTTCTGGGACCGCCTCAAACAGGGCCGCTACGACCTGGTTCATTACAACCAGTATCACTACATCAAGGCGCACAAGCTGCTGCAACATCGCGCCATCCTGAAGAACGAGGAGCTGGAACGAAGCACGATCCGTTCGGTCATCGTGGTCCCGGCCGACAGCCCTATCGTCCGGGTGACCCAGTTACGCGGACGCAAGCTCCTTTTCGGGGGAGGCAAGGAGGCGATGGTCTCCTACATCATGGCTGTCGACCTGTTGCGCCGGCGGGGGCTCGCCTCGGGCGACTATCTGCAGGCAACCACCCTGACGCCCGTGGAGGCACTGCGCTTCCTCTACTATGGCCAGGGCGATGCCGCCAGCGGCGGAGACGTATTGCTGCGCCTGGACGACATGCCGTGGCAGGCATCTGGCAGACCGCCGCGCGTGATCGCCCTGAGCCGTCCCATCGCGCAACTGCCCTGGGCGGTCACGCCCAGCGTCTCGAGTGAGGAAGAGGCACAGATTCGCGACGCACTGCTCTCACTCAACGACTCGCCGAAGGGCCAGCACATCCTGCGCCTGGCCAAGCTGACCGGTCTGCGGCCCGCCGACGACAGCGATTACGACCCAGCCCGGCGAATCGTCGCACGGGTGTTGGGAGAACACTATTGACTCCCCACCCCAGAAAGCCCGACAACGCCACCAGCCAACTCTGGGGGTTCGACAGCTACCGGGGTCGCTACTTTTGGCTCTCGCTCGGCGTCGGCCTGCTGGTCATCGGACTTGCCCTCTGGGGACAGCAGACCGTGCGCCGGATGGGCGAGCAGAGCACCTCCCTGGCCGCGCGCCAGGCCACCATCATCAACAACCTGATCGACGCCGAACGCGCCACCCACCAACTGCGGGAGGCGTTGCTGACCTTTCTCGATGTGCCCAGTGCCAGCATGGGGACGCGCATCGACAGCCAGCTCAAACACCTCAGCTTTGCCCTGCAGCGCCTCGCGCAACAGCAGTACCCGGAATACCCCAGTTACGCAAAGGTGGCCGCCACGCTGCACGAGGATGCAGCAAGGCTGGGCAGCCTGGTGGATGAATTGGTTCGGGTCCGCCGCGACCCGGACAGGTGGGTGCCCGCGAGCCGCATCATGCGCCAGCAGTTGGTCCCGGCCAACACCGCCATTGCCAGCGGGCTGCAGAATCTCGACACCGCCCTCAGCGATACCGGGGAGCTGCCCAAGCTGCGCAGCGAGGTGGTGATGCTGCGCCTCTTCTGGCAGCAGATCATCGGTGAGCTGCGCCTGCTGGTCGCCAATCGCTTCGGGATCTTCGATATCGACGCCCAGCGTGGCATGCAGGCCCGGGCAGAGAATATCCAGCAGCGGCTGGACACCTTCGAACAACGCCTGCTGCGGCTTCCCTCCCGGCTGGCACAGGCGGACGAAACGCTCTTGATCGATGAAGTGGACGGCGTAATCGACGCCTTCAATCGATGGAGAAACGGCTATCAGCTGTTGCGGCTGCTGTTGACCAACGACAACTGGCGGAGGGATCGTCAGATCCTGCATACCCAGATCGACCCGACACTGGACCTGTTGCAGAATCGTCTCACGGCCATGCGTATCCGCCTGCAGGCCGACGCGCGGGAACAACTCGACCGGCTGCTCTCGCAAGGAGACCGGCTGGCCAAGCTTATCGGCCTGCTCGCGGGTGGCGTCATCCTGCTGCTGGCCCTGGGCTACCTGGCGTTCCGCCACTGGCTGCTGCGCCCCATCGGCCAGATCACCGAACACCTGCACCGCGAGGCGCGCGGGGAAAAAGGCGACCAGGAACTGTCGGTGCCTCCCATTCACGAGACCCGGCATCTCGCAGAGGCCTTCGCGGCGATGCGCGAGCAGGTCCGCGCCCGTGAGCGCCGCCTCGACTATCTGGCCTACCACGATGCGCTGACCGGCCTGCCCAATCGCCGCCTGTTCCGGGAAAAGCTCGCGGACGCACTGACAGCAGGCCTGGCCCGCGGACGGCGGGTGGCGGTGCTGTTCGTCGACCTGGACCGATTCAAGCAGGTCAACGACGCGCATGGACATCAGGTGGGCGATCAACTGCTGGTACGGGTCGCCCAGCGATTGCGCCGTGTGTTCCGCAGCGAAGACATCGTCGCCCGCCTGTCAGGAGACGAATTCGCCGTATTGCTGGGGCACTTCGGCGGCCACAACGAACCCCTGGTGCTGGCGCGCAAGGTACTCGACGCCATGTCCGAGCCCTTCTTTATCGACGACAGAAAGCTGTATACGAGCGCCTCCGTGGGAGTGAGCATCGCCCCGCAGCACGGCACTACGGTCGACGACCTGATCCAGCACGCCGACACCGCCATGTACCGCGCCAAGAGCGCCGGGCGTTCCGGGATTGCCCAGTTCCAGCACGACATGCTGGAAGAGCGCACGCACTCGCTCGAGATGGAACGGGAACTCCATGTCGCATTGCGTGAGCAGCAGCTGCGGATCTACGTCCAGCCGATCTATGATCGTTCCGGCAGGGTGCTGCACGCCCGGGAGTGCCTGCTACGCTGGGAGCATCCAGAGCGAGGCCTGCTCGCACCGGGTGCCTTCCTGTCGCTGGCCGACGAGATGGGCCTGATGCCGCAGATCACCGACTGGATACTCGACCAGCTCGAACAGCGTGGTGCGACCGGCAATGGCAGTTACTCGGTGAACATCTCGTCGCGCCTGCTCCACGATCCGGTGTTCATCGACCGGCTGCATCACCGCGTGGCCGAGGGCCGGCTCGAGGCCAAGGGCCTGATCCTCGAGATCACCGAGGACACCCTTGCCCGGGAACTGGAGCAGACCACCCTGCAGCTGGCGGACCTGCAGGCATTGGGGGTCCGCATTGCGCTGGACGACTTCGGTACCGGCCAGTCCTCGCTCAGCCACCTGCGCGCCTTTCCGTTCGACCTGGTCAAGATCGACCGGTCTTTCGTCGCAGAGGTGGAGCACGACGAGCAGGATGCCAACCTGGTCCGGGCCATCATCGGCCTGGCGCATGCGCTGGAGATGTCAGTGGTCGCCGAGGGCGTTGAGACGGAGGCCCAGGCCAGCTTCCTGACCGGAGAGGGCTGTGACTACCTGCAGGGCTTTCTGCTGGGGCGCCCAGAACCCCTGGCGCCGAAAGCAACCGGCGCGCAGGCCTCCACTGCGGGGTGACGTGCCGGAGCCAGTACCTCAGGCAGCGGCCTCGCCATCCGCCTCGGTGTGATAGGCCACCACCCGCTCCACCTCGTTCCTCGAGCCCAGGATCACCGGCACCCGCTGGTGCAAACCCTTTGGCTGGATCTCCATGATCCGCTCGCGCCCGGTACTCGAAGCGCCGCCGGCCTGTTCCACGATGAAGCTCATCGGGTTGGCCTCGTACATCAGACGCAGCTTGCCCTCGGTGCCCTTTGCCTTCATCTTGCTGTCGAGCGGATACATGAAGATACCGCCACGGGTGAGGATGCGATGTACCTCGGCCACCATCGAAGCGATCCAGCGCATATTGAAGTCCTCGCCGCGCGGGCCCTCGCTACCCGCGAGGCACTCGTCCACATAGCGCTTCACCGGCGCCTCCCAGAAACGCATGTTGGAGCAATTGATGGCGAACTCGCGGGTATCCGTGGGAATGGTCATGTTCGGGTGGGTGAGAATGAACTCGCCGATGTCCTGGTCGAGGGTGAAGCCGTTCACCCCGTTGCCGGTGGTCAGCACCATCATGGTCGAGGGGCCGTACAGTGCATAGCCCGCGGCCACCTGTTGCGCACCGGGCTGCAGAAAGGCATCGCGATTGGGGCAAACGCGCTCGCCAGGGCACCGCAGGATGGAGAAGATGGTACCCACCGAGACATTCACGTCGGTGTTGGAGCTGCCATCGAGCGGATCGAAGGTGAGCAGATACTTGCCGCGCGGATACTGGGAGGGTATCTCGTAGATATCGTCCATCTCCTCGGAAGCCATCGCCGAGAGGTGACCCGCCCATTCATTGGAGCGCAGGAATACCTCGTTGGTGAGGATATCGAGCTTCTTCTGGGTCTCGCCCTGCACGTTCTCGGAACCGGCCGAGCCGAGCACGCCGATCAGCTCACCCTTGTTGACCATGTTGGAGATCACCTTGCAGGCGGTGACCACGTCGTTGAGCAGCGAGGTGAAGTCGCCGGTGGCGCCCTCGATCTTGCGCTGCTCTTCGATGATGAACTGGGTGATGGTGGTGCCGTTGTGCATGGGGGCTCCTGGAATCGGGTGGTGAACAGGCAGACATCGGCCTGCCGCGACAAAGTTGGGCGGGCAGTATATTAGAATTTATGCATATATCAAGATTTTATGAAGATGAATGAGTCTTCTATGAGGAATCAGGGCGCCGCCGTCGCCCGCAGCGCCGGGATTATCTCGTCGAACTCGCGAATCGCCGGGAACTCCTCGATATCACGTACCGCCTGCTGCCGGTCCGGATGACGGATCGCCAGCAGATGGGCAATGCCGTAGTCACGCGCCGCGCGCAGCACCGCCAGACTGTCGTCGATGAACAGGGCGCGCGCGGGATCGAAGGACTCGCGCTCGCGCACCCGGTCCCAGAACCCGGGATTCTCCTTGGCCAGGCCGATGTCGTGGGCGCTGATCAGGGCGTCCAGCCGATGGTGCAGCTGGGTACGGTCCATTTTCAGGGCCAGGGATTTCTGGTGTGCATTGGTCACCAATACCCGGCGCCTACCCGCACGTCCCAGCAGATCGAGAAAATCGGTGACATGCGGCAACACCTGGATCAGATGATCGACCTCCTCCTTGAGCAGGGCGATATCCAGGCCCAGTTCCTCGGTCCAGTGGTCGATGCTGTACCACGCCAGGGTCCCGGCGACCTTTTCGTAGCGGTCCAGACACTCCCGTTTCGCCTGATCGAAGCTCAGGTCGTGGCGCGCCGCATAGCGGGCGGGTACGAATTCCAGCCAGAAATGGTTGTCGAAATGCAGATCCAGCAGGGTACCGTCCATGTCCAGCAGGACGGTGTCGATTTCGGACCAGTTCAACATGGGGCTTGCTCCAATTTCTTGCTCGGGTACTCTAACCAACTTCTTCTCGAGGAGGCACCGCAGGGAACATGGATATCGATCTGGAACGCATCGTCGGCATTGCCGAGAAGGCCGGGAAGGCCATTATGGAAATCTACGCACGCGACTTCGATGTCGAGCACAAGGAAGACGAATCCCCGCTCACCGAGGCGGACCTGGCCGCACACCGGATCATCGTCGAGGAATTGGAGAAGATCGAACCAACGCTGCCCATTCTCTCGGAAGAATCCGCCAAGATTCCCTACGAGGAACGCTCCCGCTGGCTGCGCTACTGGCTGGTGGACCCGCTCGACGGCACCCGCGAGTTCGTCAAGCGCAACGGCGAGTTCACGGTGAATATCGCTCTGGTGGAGTCCGGTCGGCCCACCTGTGGCGTAGTCCATGTGCCGGTCAGCGAGACCAGCTACTACGGCTGCGTCGGCAAGGGCGCGTGGAAAAAGGAGAAGGGCAAGCCGCCGCAGCCGATTCAGGTTGCGAAGCAGCGGCGACATCCGCTGCGCGTGGCAGGCAGCCGCTCCCACGCGGGGGACAGCCTCAAGCGCTTCCTGGAGCGGGTCGGGCCGCATGAAAT
>JANTHJ010000079.1 GCA_024762475.1 Chromatiales bacterium
GTTTCACCCGTGCTGTCGGCTACCTTGGCGTCCACATATCCCCCTTAAATCGGCGCCGACCAATAGTATCATCCCGCCGATGCACAGACCGGCGCCCACAAACTGGATCTCCACGCCCAGCACCCCTGCCCTGGCGGCCGGCGAGATCCACGTCTGGCACGCCTTGCTGGCCGAGGCCCCCTGCCAACGCGCCTGGCTGAACGAGGAGGAACGCCGGCGCCTGGAACGAATACCGGATCCCGGCGCCCGGCAAGCGTTCTGCGCCAATCGCACCCTGCTGCGCCGGCTGCTCGCCGACTACCTGGACAAAGACCCGGGCAAAGTGCCCATCCTGCTGAGCGAGCAGGGCCGCCCCCGACTGACCGAGGGGGATCTGGATTTCAACCTCAGCCACGCCGGGGGGCATCTGCTGCTGGCCTTCGCCCGCGGGATGAGCGTGGGCATCGATTGCGAGGCCCCGCGCCCGATCCACAACGCCCGCGATGTCGCTCAGCGCATGTTCAACGCAGAGGAGTTCGGGCAGTGGCGGCGGGAGGAATCGACACAGGCCGGCTTCTTCGCGCTATGGACCCGCATGGAGGCCCGCCAGAAGTGTCTGGGCGAGGGATTGTTCGCCCAGCGCATATCGCCCGATGCAGTGAGCAGTCATGCCTTTCAGATAGTCGATATGCCGGCCTGCCTGGCCTGGTCACCCAGGCGGGAGGTGACGATCCGCTTTCTGCGTCCGGCAGCGCTATAATAGCGCCCCTTCGCGCCGGCCGGATGCCGGGCCTTTTGTTGCCGTTTTGGGGATCGCTTCGTGGACTTCCTGCAGATCGTAATACTGTCCCTGGTCCAGGGACTGACCGAATTCCTGCCCATTTCCAGCTCCGGCCATCTGATCCTGGCGCCGCATCTGCTGGGCTTCAAGGATCAGGGCCTGATACTGGATGTCGCAGTACACTTCGGCACCTTGATCGCGGTGGTGGGCTACTTTCGGCACGATATCTGGAACATCACCAGTGGCTGGTTCCGCGCGCTGCCTCCTGGGCGCCCCGCCAATCCCGAGTCCCGGCTGGGCTGGGCCATCATCGTGGGCGTGCTGCCGGTGGTGGTGGTCGGCCTGCTGGTGAAGGACATCGTCGAGCACGACCTGCGTCAGGACTGGATCATCGGCACCACCACCATCCTGTTCGGCCTGCTGCTGGGGTGGGCCGACTGGCGCAGTCGGCGTGTGCGCGATATGCACCAGCTGACCCTCCGCGATGCCCTCCTCATCGGTCTGGCCCAAGTACTTGCGCTGATCCCCGGCACGTCGCGCTCCGGCATCACCATGACCGCCGGGTTGATGCTGGGCCTGACCCGCGAGGCCTCGGCGCGGTTCTCCTTTCTGTTGTCGATCCCGACCATCCTGGGCTCCTCCATCCTGGTCCTCAAGGATTTGTTCGAGGTCGGCAATACCATTCCCCTGGGCACCGTACTCACCGCCATCGCCCTCTCGGCGGTCACCGCCTGGGCCTGTATCTACTATTTCCTGGCCTTCATCGAGCGGATCGGCATGTGGCCCTTCGTCGCCTACCGGCTGCTGCTGGGCGCGGTGATCTTTGCGGTGATCCTCTGACCCCATAGCGATGCCAGAGGCCCTGCACCATCTGGTCGAGCGGCAGGCGGCCCTTCGCCCATCGGCCGAGGCACTGCGATGTGGCTCGGAGACCATGGACTATGCGACCCTGTGGCGGCGCATCCAAGCGACCGCCCAAAGCCTGACCTCGCTGGGCGCAACGCCCGGAGACCGGGTGGCACTCTGGTTGCCCAAGTCCATCGACAGCGTGGTGCTCATCTTTGGCGCTGCCGCCGCCGGGGCGGTCTTCGTCCCGATCAACCCGGTACTCAAAGCACCCCAGGCGGGCCATGTCATTCGGGATTCCGGGGCGCGGTTCCTGGTCACCCAGGCGGCGCGATTGAGTACGCTCGAACGGGAACTTGCGCAGTGCCCGACCCTGGAGACTCTGCTCACGGTGGATGAGCCGCCGCACGGCGCTGCCGCGCTGCCCCTGGATACGACCGTCGCCCAGACGTTTGACGATGCTCTGCAGGTCTCGAGACGCGGCGGCGACGAACTGGCGACGCTGCTCTACACCTCCGGCAGCACGGGTCGGCCCAAGGGCGTGATGATCAGCCATGCGAATCTGTTGGATGGCGCCCGGATCGTGGCCGAATATCTGGACAACCGTCCCGACGACCGCCTGTTGGCCGCGTTGCCCCTCAGCTTCGACTATGGCTTCAGCCAGATCACCACGGCGTTCCAGGTTGGCGCCACGGCGGTGCTGCTCGACTATCTGCTGCCCCAGCAGATCCCCAGCGCGATACAGACTCACGGCATCACCGGACTCGCCGGGGTGCCCAGCCTGTGGAACCGGCTGGCGGCGCTGCCATGGCCCGCGTCGGCCGGACAGTCCCTGCGCTATATCACGAACTCGGGCGGCACCCTGCCGGTGGCCACGATCGAGCGGTTGCGCACGCTGCTGCCCCAAACGCGGCTGTTCCTGATGTACGGCCTGACCGAGGCCTTCCGGTCCACCTACCTGCCGCCGCCCCTGGTGCAACGGCATCCCGACGCCATCGGTCTTCCCATCCCCGGCGTGGACATACACGTGGTGCGACCGAATGGGAGCGAGTGTGCGGTCGGCGAGGCCGGCGAGCTGGTGCATGTGGGCCCCTTGGTGGCGCAGGGCTATTGGGGTGATCCGGAGGGCAGCCGGCCGGTGTTTCGGCGATGGCACGACGGCCGCCCGGCGGTATGGAGCGGGGATCGGGTGTGCCGAGATGCAGAGGGGTTGCTCTACTTTCAGGGGCGTAGCGACGATACGATAAAGACCTCCGGATACCGCGTCAGTCCCGAAGAGATCGAGGAAACCGCCATGCAATGTGAAGGCGTCCGCATCGCCGTCGCCGTTGGCCTGCCCGACCCGGTGCTCGGCCAGCAGATAGCGCTGGCCTATGAGGGCGAGTCCAGGCCGGAGACGCTGGAGGCCCACTGCAAGACCTGTCTGCCGATCTATATGCATCCGACCCGGATCACGCAGCTCGACGAGATGCCCCTCACGCCCAACGGAAAACCCGACCGTGCCCGACTGCGGGTCCGCCTCGAGGCGCCTGCGTGAGCCGGCATCCCGCATTGCGACACCACCAGGTGGTCGACGGCGAACTGCTGCTCGGCGGCCGGCCGGTGCGCGCCTGGGTCGAGGGACACGGCACGCCCTTATATCTATACGATCGCCAGTTGATCGCCCAGCGGGTGGCCGAGCTTCGCACGGTGCTGCCTTCCGGCCTGTCGCTGCACTATGCGATCAAGGCCAACCCCATGCCCGAGGTCGTCCAGCATATGGCGCAGCTGGTCGACGGCCTGGACGTGGCGTCGGCCGCGGAGCTGGCACTCGCCCGCGGGGCCGGCTTTTCAGGCACGCAGATCAGCTTCGCCGGCCCGGGCAAGCGCGATGAGGAACTCGAACAGGCCATCCGGGCCGGGGTCATCGTGGTCCTCGAGTCAGAAGGCGAACTGCGGCGACTGCTCGAGATCGCACAGCGCCTTTGCGAGCGCCCCCCTGTCGCACTGCGCATCAACCCCGCCTTTCGGCTGCGCGCCTCTGGCCTGCACATGGGCGGAGGCCCTTCTCCCTTTGGCATCGACGAGGAACGTGTGCCCTCGTTGCTCCAGGAAATCGCGCAACTCCCGCTGGAACTGGTCGGTCTGCATGTGTTTGCCGGCTCGCAAAACCTCTCTGCCGAACACCTGATCGCCTCGCAGGCAGCGATCTTCGCATTGCTTCAACGACTGCTGCCCTACTTTCCCGGCGATCTGCGCTGGCTGAACATCGGCGGTGGCCTGGGAATCCCCTATTTCCCTGGAGACCAGCCACTGGACCTGGCGCCAATCAGCGAGGCCCTGGCCGGTCATCAGCGCGCGCTGCGCCGTCAGGCGCCGGAGTGTGAACTGGTCATGGAACTGGGACGCTTCCTGGTCGGCGAGGCCGGCGTCTATGTGGCGCGGGTGGTGGATCGAAAGCTCTCTCGGGGCAAGACCTTTCTGGTGACAGACGGCGGTTTGCACCAACACCTGGCCGCCACCGGCAACCTGGGGCAGGTACTGCGGCGCAACTTTCCGATCGTCGCGCCGCAACGGATGGATGAGCCCTACACGGAGCGCGTGAACATCGTCGGGCCGCTATGCACACCGCTCGACGTGCTTGCCAACGATATCGAAATGCCCCATCTCGATGCCGGCGACCTGATCGCCGTACTTCAATCGGGCGCCTATGGACTCAGCGCCAGCCCCCTGGGGTTCCTCGGACATCCAACGCCCGTGGAATTGCTAGTGCCCATGACGTGACACGAAGCGCTGCAGGCTGCCCAGCGTTTCGAAATCGGATACATCCAGCTCGGCCTCGTCGATGGCGATGCCATAGCGGCTCTGCAAGGCCTCGAGCAGCTGCACCACGGCCAGAGAATCGAACTCCGGAATGGCCCCCAGCAAGGCCGCATCCGGGCCCAGTCCCTCCAGGCTATTCCCCGAGCCGAGTACCTCGCCCAGAAGTGCCCGAATGTCACTCAGCTCGACCTCACTCATCCGCGTTGGTCGGCTCTTCACCGAACTCCTCGGCGATCTGCTCGAGGCTGGTGTGGCGCACGTCCTTTCCTTTTACGAAGTAGATGATGTATTCGCAGATGTTGCAGCAACGATCACCGATACGCTCCAGGGCCCGGGCGGCCCACATGATGTCGATCAGCAGCGGGATGGAGCGCGGATCCTCCATCATGTAAGTCATGCCCTGACGCATGATGGCCTCGTATTCCTGGTCGATGCGCCGATCCTCGTGCGCCACGCGGATGGCCTCTTCGACGTCCATTCGCGCAAAGGCATCCAGCGCGCTGTGCAGCATCTCCCGTACCCGATCTCCCAGATGTTCGATGCGCTGGTAGAGATTGCGACCGGCCTCGGATTTTGCAGTGCTGATCGCCATCCGCGCGACCCGCTTCGCCTCGTCACCGATCCGCTCCAGGTCGGCGGTGGTCTTGATGACTGTCAGCACCAGCCGGAGATCGCTGGCCGTCGGCTGGCGCAGGGCGATGATCTTGGTGCAGCGCTCGTCGATCTCGACGTCGAAGGCATTCACCTTGTGGTCATTGGCGACCACCTCTTCGGCCTGTTCGATCTGTCCGTCGTAGAGGGACCCGATCGCCCGCTCCAACTGTTGTTCCACCAGCCCGCCCATGGCCAGCACCTTGGTGCGAATGGCCTCCAGTTCTGCATTGTACTGCTGGGAGATGTGCTGCATGAGTTCGGATTGGTCCATGTCTTGTTTCCTTCAGATACTGGTGTGATATGCCATTGAATTCAGGCAGAGTGATCGGCTATCCGCGATTCATCGGTCGCTTGGCGCTGTCCGGGGTCTACCAACCTCGCTTCCGGGAAGCGACAGATGAACTGGCTTCCCTCGCCCGGCTCGCTGAGTATCTCCAGTCGGGCGTCATGGACCTGCAGTATATGCTTGACGATCGCCAGGCCCAGCCCCGTCCCGCCACGCTCGCGCGACCGACCTGCATCCACGCGGTAGAAGCGCTCGGTGAGGCGTGGAATGTGCTGGTGCGAAATACCCTCGCCCGTGTCCTCGACGATCAGGCAACCGGCGCCCGGCTCGTCCACCCAGTGGAGGCTGATCTGCCCGCCCGCTGGCGTATGGTGCACGGCATTGCTGACCAGATTAACCACCGCCGAGCGCAACAGGCCGGCATCACCACGGATCTGGCGTGCCGATTCTACGCGCACCTGGAATTTCACATTGCCATCGGCCAACACCCGTCCCTCCTCCGCGGCCCCCTCCAATAGCCGGGCAACATCCACCGGCGCTTCACGCAGCTGCGCCTCGCCACCCTCCAGGCGCGCGAGCAGCAACAGGTCGCCCACGATCTGGCGCATGCGGCCGGACTGCTCATCGATGAGCTTCAGAGGCCGCCGCCAGGCCTCCGGGCAGATATCCGGGTTGGCCCGCAGGTTCTCGACGAACCCCGAGATCACGGTCAGCGGCGTGCGCAACTCATGGGACACGTTGGCCACGAAATCACGTCGAATTCGCTCCAGGCGATAGCGTTCGGTAATGTCCTGGAAAATCACCAGCAACTGACCGTCGCCGTAGGGAACCGCCCTCACCGAAAGCTGCCGTTGCTCCCGCCCCGGCGCTGTTATTTCCAACACCTTTTTGTAGTCGCCGCGCTCCAGGTATTGCCGTAGTGCCGGCGCCCGGAACAGGTTGGCCAGCGGCCGACCATAGTCTCCGGGTATCCGCAGGCCCAGCATGCTGCGCGCCTTCTCATTGACCCACAGGATCTCCCGCGCAGGACCGAGCGAGACGACGGCGTCCGGCAACGCTGCCGCAGTTCGGCGAAACTGCTCCAGCTGCTGCTGGAGCTGGGCCTCGCGCCGGCGATGGGCCTCGAGCAGACGATGGATCCGCGCATAGAGACTGCCCCACAGCCCGAAATGCGCCGGCATCTTTCCCAG
Organism: Chromatiales bacterium; assembly: GCA_024762475.1. GTDB lineage: Bacteria > Pseudomonadota > Gammaproteobacteria > Chromatiales > Chromatiaceae > MONJU. The sequence continues at coordinate 6,539 of JANTHJ010000079.1, forward strand.
ATAAGGATCGTCCAGCCACCGCTGCATGCGGTGAATGTAATAAAGATGACGGACCACATAGCCGATGACCGCCACCAGGACCACCGCGGCGACATGACCGACCAATAGGCCCAGCAAGGTCCCGGCCAGAACGACCAGGACGAAACGCCATGCCTCTTCCGACCAGCTATGTCCCATGCTCAGCCTGTGCGTTCGGAAAAGCGGTAACCGACCCCGCGCACGGTCTGCACCAGGTTGGCCATGCCCACGGGCTCGAGCGCCTTGCGCAGGCGGCGGATATGCACGTCGATGGTGCGCTCCTCGATAAACACGTTCTCACCCCACACCTGGTCCAGGAGTTGGGCTCGAGTATAGACCCGGTCGGGATGACCCATGAAGAACTGCAGCAGCTTGAACTCGGTGGGCCCGAGAGATAAGGGCTGGCCCTCGGCCGTGACCCGATGTTCGGCCAGGTCCAGCTGCAGGCCCCTCCCCGTGCGCAGTACCGTGGCCGGCCGGTCGTTCAGTCGCCGCGTCACCGCCTTGATGCGTGCCAGCAGCTCGCGGGTCGAGAACGGTTTGGTGACGTAGTCGTCCACACCACTTTCGAAACCCTCCAGCTTGGCCTCCTCGTCATCCTTTGCAGTGAGCATGATCACGGGCACCTGCGCCAGGTGTCCCTCGCGCCGCATCCAGCGCGCCAGCTCGATGCCGCTCATCCCCGGCAGCATCCAGTCCAGCAGGACCAGGCCGGGCACCAGGTTCGTGAACAGACTGCGTGCCTTGTGGGCATCGGCCAGTGCCGTGACCTGATAGCCGGCCGTCTCCAGCGTACTCGCCACCAGCTCCCGCAAAGCGCTCTCGTCTTCCACCACGACCACATGCAGATCGGACATGCCCAATTATCCTGTAAGAAAACCCGGGCCTGATTACAAGGCTGCAATATGACAAAAAGATGAAATCATGACATTTTCTATCGGAAAGCCTGATTGATCCCACACCCCGCCTGCGGAGGATGTCAGGGAATATCTGATCAATCCCTCCCCCGTTTGCGGAGGATGTCAGGGGATATCTGATCAATCCCTCCCCCCGCTTGCGGGGGGAGGCTAGGAGGGGGGTGAGCCATCGTTCCAACTGCCCCTCGTGCCACCCACCCGAGGGGGGTAAGAAAACCGGTTCTTCAAGACCCTCCTGTTGGCAGCTCGGCCGAATCCTGTCTCCGCGCGCTCCGCCAGCGCAGCCACTTGTAGAACTCGGTGACCAAAAAGACCGGGAAGGCCACTGCAAAGATCCATCCCCAGTCGGCCCATCCGAGTGGCACCGTGTGCAGGGCGTCCTGCAGAAAGGGGACATACACGGCACACACCTGCAGCCCCACCGTCACGGTCCAGGCGGCCAGCACCCAGGGATTGCTGAACAGACCGATCACCATCATGGGCTCGCGCAGGGCGCGGTAGTTGAAGACGTTCATCTTCTCCAGCACGATGATGGCGGTGAAGGCAACCGTTTGCGCCAGGACCACGGCATTCTCCTGCCCGCTCTGCAGGTAGTGGTGAAACAGCCACAGGGTGCCGGCACCGATATAACCGCCCAGGATCAGGATCATGAGAATTCCTGCGCGGTCAAGTATCGGGTGCCTGGCGGCACGCGGCGGTCGCTGCATTACCCCCTTTTCTGCCGGCTCCATCCCCAATGCCACCGCGGTCATGCCATCGGTGACCAGATTCATCCAGAGGATCTGCACGGGCAGCAGGATCAACGGCCCCCCCAACAGGATGTTGACGAAGATCGCCAGGACCTCGCCGGTATTGGACGAGAGCAGGTAGCGGACGAATTTCTGGATGTTGTCGTACTGGCGCCGCCCCTCCTCCACCGCGCCGATGATCGAGGCAAAATTGTCGTCGGTCAGGACCATGTCGGCCGCACCCTTGGCCACATCGGTGCCTCGCTTCCCCATGGCAATACCGATGTCCGCCTTCTTCAGCGCCGGCGCATCGTTGACCCCGTCGCCGGTCATGGCCACCACATGCCCCAGGCCCTGCAGCAAGGTGACGATGCGCAGCTTGTCGGCGGGGGTGGTGCGGGCGAACAGCACATGACCCTGGAGCCGCTCGCGTAATTGCTCGTCCGACAGCGCATGCAGCTCCCGACCGGTGATGGCCTGTTCCACCTGCAAGCCGATGCGCCGGGCAATGGCCATGGCGGTGGCCGGCGCATCGCCTGTGATCATGATCGGGCGGATACCGGCGCTGCGGGCCAACGCCACCGCCCGCGGCACCTCCGGGCGCGGCGGATCGATGATGCCAACCACGCCGAGCAGGGTGAGGTCGTTCTCCACCGCGTCCTCATCCAGGGCGATGCCCTCGGGCAGCTGGCGGCGGGCCAGCGCCAGGGTCCGCAGGCCCGACTCTGCCATGGCGTTGTAAGTCGCAATGACCTTGGCCCGATCGGCCTCGGTGAGGGGCTGCACCTGATCGCCCACCAGGATATGCGTGCTGCGCGCCAGAATGACCTCTGGGGCACCCTTGACGAAGGCCACCATGCCTTCCGGTCGGTGTTCGATGACCGTCATGCGCTTGCGGTCGGAATTGAAGGAGAACTCGGTGACCGTGACGTGCTCGTGATCCGGCGACAGCCAGGCCTTGTAGGCGGCCACGATCAATGCCGCTTCGGTGGGTTCGCCGAGCTGATGCCAGCCCTGTCCGTCCTTGACCACCCTCGCGTGGTTGCAGCGCAGACCGGTTTCCAGCAAGGCCAGCAGATCCGGTCGCTGGCGGTATTCGACCTTCTTGTCGTCCACCTCGAAATGGCCCGCTGGATCATAGCCGCTGCCGGTGGTCATCACCTCGCCGGCCGGCAGCCAGATCCGGCGCACCGTCATCTCGTTCTTGGTCAGGGTGCCGGTCTTGTCGGTACAGATCACGGTGGCAGCGCCGAGGGCCTCCGCCGCCTGCAATCGGCGCAGCAGGGCGCGACGCCGGGCCATGGCGCGAATACCGAGCGCCAGGGTGATGGTCACCACGGCCGGCAGACCTTCGGGTACCACCGCCACTGCCAGCGAGATGCCGGTCATGAACATCTCCAGCAGCGGCTTGCCCGCCAGCCAGCCCGCCAATGCCACGACTGCAGAGATGGCTACCGAGAGGATGCCGAGCTGCTTGCCCAGCACGGCCAGCTTGCGTTGCAGCGGTGTAGCCCCTTCTTCCACGCTCTGAGTGAGCTGCGCAATGCGTCCGAACTCGGTGCGCATGCCGGTCGCCACCACGACACCCCGCGCCCGGCCATTGGTGATGCTGGTACCCATCCAGGCGATCGAACGGCGACTCGCCAGTGGCGCGTCCTCGGGCACCGGATCGACCGCCTTGTGCACCGGCGCCGATTCGCCGGTGAGCGCCGACTCATCGGCCTTCAGGTTGAGCGCCTCGATCAGACGCAGATCGGCGGGCACGCGATCTCCGATCTCCAGCAGCACGATATCGCCGGGTACCAATCCGCTGGCGCCGATCTCCGACTCTTTCCCCTCCCGTATGACTTTACATTGGGGGGAGAGCATCTTCTGCAGCGCGGCCATGGCCTTTTCCGCCTTCCACTCCTGCACGAAGCCGAGAATGCCATTGAGGATCACGATAGCGAGGATGGTGATGGCGTCGCCCGTCTCACCAATGGCGAAGGAAATGACCGCCGCGACGATCAGGATGGCGATGAGTACATCCACGAACTGGCGTGCAAGTACCTGGTACCAGGTCTCGCGCCGTCCGGCCCGCAGACGGTTGGGGCCATAGTGCGCGAGCCTCTTCGCCGCCTCGGCCGCATCGAGGCCTCGCTCGGGGTCGGTCTCGAGCCGGCGAGCCAGCTGCTCTACCGACAGGTGATGCCATGCAGGCGAGGCCGCTGGGGTATCGCTGCCGTCAGCGATGTGGCTGTGCTTGTCAGGCATCGGGATGACGGCCTACCTGGCCGGC
>JANTHJ010000080.1 GCA_024762475.1 Chromatiales bacterium
TCGCACGTAATAGCTAGCTATTGCGAAGATTCGCAACGCGGAAATGGGCGATTTAGCGCCGCAAGATGCCGTGTTACGAATTGATCAGAGCTTCCTTTACTGTCGCGCGCCGCGCGGCCGTGTTGTCAAATACCGACACCTGCTACCATGCCTGCGGCGCAGACAGGCATTAAGCTACAGGCGCCAGAGGCCAATGGCCTTGCTCATGCCGTAGGGAGCACAGGCGACTGACCCATGTTCCACCTCTAGATCAAGGACAAAAGAATGACCGACTATCTTGCCGATGTAAAACGTTACGATGCCGACGCCGACCCGGCTATCGTGGACAAAATCATCAAGCATCTCGGAATCGCGCTGCGCAGCAGCAGGGATGCTGCCCTCGTCTCCTGCTCCGACAAATCCGAACTGGATCGCGTGCGCGAGAAATGGGGGATGAAAAAGCTCGGCGCCGATGCAGGTACCTCAGACAAGATCATCGCCGAGGTCTGCGAGACCATGAAGGGCGATCGCCAGAAGCAGCGCGTGACCTTCTACTACCTGGTGGCGCAAAAGATGGGCAAGCTGGGCGACCTCTGAATTCGGCCCTCCTATAGCTGAACGCCCCTGTCGGTAAAGGCAGGGGCGTTTTTCATTGGAAATCCCGCGAGCGCACCGACAGCTCGCCCAGCAGGGCGCTGTGATCTTCCAGACTGCGACACATCAGGTGTTGCACACCGTCGGCCCGTTGGATCTCGGCCACCACTCCCAGTAACGACGCCCCCAGCACGATGCGTCGCTGCCGCTCGGCCAGGTCGGCCCAGATCAGCAGGTTCTGACTACCGGTCTCGTCCTCGATGGTGACGAAAACCGCCTTGCCGCGCCCCGGTCTTTGACGAATCAGCACCAATCCGGCAGTGCGCACCACCCGGCCCGGCGGCACGGCCGCCACCTCGGCGGCGCTGAGCAGACCCCGCCGCCGCAAGTGACCCCGCAGCAGCGCCAGGGGATGCCGGCGCAGGCTCAGACCCAGGGCGCGATAGTCACCCAGCACCGAACGCCCCTCATCCGGCAACGGCAACATCGGCTGTACGCCATCCTGCCCGGGCCGCTCGAACAGCGGCAGGGGCGCCTCGCTGCCGGCCACTGCCCAGGCCGCGCGGTGGCGGTCCCCTACCAGCCCGACCAGGGCATCGGCCGCGGCCAAGGCCTTCAAATCGCGCCGCTCCAGGTGGGTACGCCGGTCCAGGTCGTCCACATCCGCGAAGGTCACCTCCCGCCGGGCCTGTACCAGCCGCTCAGCCCCTGCCCGCGACAGTCCCCGCACCAGCCGCAGGCCCAGGCGTAGCGCCGGTCTTTGAGGATCCTCGGTCGAAGACTCCAGGGTGCAGTCCCAGTCGCTGGAACGGACATCCACCGGCCGCACCTCCACGCCATGCTCCCGCGCATCGCGCACCAGCTGGGCCGGCTGATAGAAGCCCATGGGCTGGCTGTTGATCAGGGCTGCGCAAAAGGCGGCCGGATGGTGGCACTTTAGCCAGGCCGAGGCGTAGGCCAACAGGGCGAAGCTCGCCGCATGGGATTCGGGAAAGCCGTATTCGCCAAAGCCCAGGATCTGGCGGTAGACCCGCTCGGCGAACTCGCGGCTGTAGCCCCGCTCGCGCATGCCCTGCAGCAGGCGATCCCGCCAGGGCGCCAGGCCGCCGCGACGTCGCCAGGCCGCCATGGCCCGACGCAGCCCGTCGGCCTCGCCGGCGGTGAATCCGGCCGCCACCATCGCCAGCTTGATCACCTGCTCCTGGAAGATCGGCACCCCCAGGGTGCGTTCCAGCACCTCGCGCACCGCCTCGGAGGGATATTCCACCGGCTCCTTGCCCTGCCGGCGCCGCAGATAGGGATGCACCATGTCGCCCTGGATGGGACCGGGACGGACGATGGCCACCTCGATCACCAGGTCATAGAAACTGCGCGGCCGCAACCGCGGCAGCATCGCCATCTGGGCGCGCGACTCGATCTGGAACACGCCCACCGTATCGGCACGGCGGATCATGGCATAGGTGGCCGGGTCCTCGGCAGGGATGGTGGCGAGCGTCAGGGGTGATGCACTCCCCTCCCCAGCCCTCCCCGCAAGCGGGGAGGGGGAACGGTTCCCCTCCCCAGCCTGCGGGGGAGGCCGGGAGGGGGACATCCAGTCATTGACCATCTCCAAACAACGCCGGATGGCACAGAGCATACCCAGCGAGAGCACGTCCACCTTGAGCAGCCCCAACGCCTCCAGGTCGTCCTTCTCCCACTGGATAACGGTGCGCTCGGGCATGGCGGCGTTCTCGATGGGCACCAGTTCGTCCAGGCGGCCGCGCGCGATCACGAAGCCACCCACGTGTTGCGAGAGATGGCGGGGAAAGCCCAGCAGCTCGTTCACCAGGATGCGCAGCTGCCGCAACCGCCAGTTGTCCGGATCGAAGCCCGCCTCCGCCAGTTGCTCGACAGTCAGCTCGCCGCGCCGTCGCCAGCCCGCCGCGGCGGCCACCAGCGCCTCCACCTGGTCGAGTTCCAGGCCCAGGGCCCGCCCGACATCACGGATGGCGCTGCGCAGCCGATAGGTGATCACCGTCGCCGCCAGGGCGGCCCGTTCGCGGCCATAGCGCCGATAGATATATTGGATCACCTCCTCGCGCCGCTCGTGCTCGAAGTCCACGTCGATGTCCGGCGGCTCGCCCCGCTCGCGCGATATGAAGCGTTCGAACAACAGGTTCATGCGCGCCGGGTCCACCTCGGTGATCCCCAGGCAATAGCAGACCGCCGAGTTGGCCGCCGAGCCCCGCCCCTGGCACAGAATGCCTCGCGCGCGGGCGAAGCGGACGATGTCCCAGACGGTTAGAAAATAGGCCTCGTAGCGCAGCTCGGCGATCAGGGCCAGCTCGTGCTCGATCTGCGTCTGCACCCGTTCGGGGCAACCCCCCGGCCAGCGGCGCTGCAGGCCCTCATCCACCAACCGGCGCAGAAAGGCCGCAGGGGTCAGGCCCTCGGGCGTCACATCGTCGGGGTACTCATAGCGCAGCTCATCGAGGGAAAAGGTGCACCGATCGGCAATCCGCAGCGTCTCGGCCAGCAGATCCTCCGGATAACATTTTCGCAGTGCCTCCCAGGGGCGCAGATGCCGCTCGCCATTGGGCAGGGCATCGCCCCCTAGTGCCTGGACGGGGCGGCCGAGGCGGATGGCAGTGAGGGTGTCGGCCAAGGCGCGCCGACCCCGTGCGTGCATCAGCACGTCCCCTACCGCCACCAGCGGCAGACCGAAGGACCTCGACCAGTCCCGCGCCCGGGCCAGCCGTTCCCGATCGTCTCCCTCGTAGTGCAGGGCCAGCGCCAGCCAGCCCCGTCCAGCGAAGTGCCTGGCGAACCAGGCCACCTCGTCATCGTCTGCGGGACGCAACAGGGCCAGGCAACGATCCAGCCACGCCTCCAGATCCCGCCGGTGCAGCACATAATGGCCCTTGTCTGCCTGGCGTCTCGCCTGGGTGATCAGTCGGCAGAGCTGGCCATAGCCGGTGCGATCGGGCACCAGCAGGGTAATGTCCGGGCCGTCGGCCAGCCGGAAGCGGGCACCGACGATCAGCGGCAACCCCGCCTCGCGCGCGGCCAGATGCGCCCGCACCACCCCGCTCAGCGAACATTCGTCGGTGAGCGCCAGCGCGCGGTAGCCGAACGCCCGGGCACGTGCCACCAGCTCTTCGGGGTGCGAGGCCCCCTGGAGGAAGCTGTAGTTGCTGCGGCACTGCAGTTCGGCATACATCGAGTTCTCCGAAATGGAGAACCAATGTAGAACTTTATGTACCGTATCTCAAGAGAAAGCTCGCAGCAAGGCCGATCCACCCACCTATCCTCTGACCCGAGTCAGGCTCCCACAAACAACCCGGTCGCCTGGCCCCGACGCCGCCAAAGGCGCCAGCGGTGGGCCGGTCGCCAGTGCCAGACGCGGCCGTCACAGCTGTAGAGGCGAAGCTCTTGCTTCATCAAGCCACCCAGTTGCCGGTCGAGCGCCAGCATGGTCTGCGACCAGGCCTCGAAGTCGCCCTCCAGCACGGCGCGGCCGGGGCCATGCACCACGACCAGAGACTCGCCGCCGGTTTGCTCGGCACGGGCGGACAGTCCCCCAACCAGGGGACAACGCATCGCCTCGGCATCGGGCCTGACCCGTCCGCCGGGGACCTGCGGCAAACGGCCCGCGCCACTGAACCACAGCCCACTGACCGGCCATCGGCGTTGCGCCTCGCGCTCGGCATTGACCGGCAGGCCGTGAAACAGCATCTGGATCTCGTTCAGCCAGGCCCGCCAGCGCCGCGCGTCCGGGCCCTCCGGCAGGAACAAGTCGATATTGCGGCCCAGGATCTCGCTCAGTGGCTGGAATTGCGCCTGCGGACACTCGTCCACCGCCAGATACCAGCGGGTCGGGTGCGGCGCCAACAGTTCGAGTCCATCCTCGGCGAAGTGGGCATTGAAGGCGGCGACGAAGGCGTTCGCCTCATCTGGCTCTAGTGGCTGGCGATGGAAGTCGAAGGCCAGGAGGCGGTCCTGGTCCGGTCGCAGATAGATGGGGTCGGCGTGCAGCAGGCAGCGGGACTCGCCGGCATCGCCGCTGTCGGCCAGATGGCACAGTGGCGCAGTTGGCAGGTCTGCCTCCCTGAGCCCCTGTCCCCCGCCCTGTTCAGTGATGGGGCGTAGCCCGGATGGAGCGAAGTGTAATCCGGGACTGTACCGCCGAGGCTTCCCGGATTTCGGCCTGGGGCCTGCATCCAGGCTACAGGCAGTTTCCGCATCCGCGTCGGCCATCCCGAACAGCTGGAACAGAACCGCCGCATAGCCCGCCGGCCCGGCGATGCGATCTGCCCGCGCCAGCAAGGTCTGAAGCGCCGGCAGTGGCGGTACCTCCCCCGGCTCGACGAAGCGTGGGAAGGGCCCCAGCAGCCCCGGCGCGACCAGATAGATCAACTCAGCTGTTCGACCCGGATGCGGGTGACATGACCGCGGATCGACGGCAGGGCCTCGATGCGCGCGATCGCATCGTCCATCTGCCGCTCGCGTACCCGGTGGGTGAGCATCACCACCGGCACCTCGGTCTCGCCCTCGGCCGGCTCCTTCTGCTGCATTGCCTCGATACTGATGCCCAGATCCCCAAGGATGCCGGCCACTGCCGCCACCACCCCCGGGAGGTCCTCGGCGGTCATGCGCAGGTAGTAGGCGGTCTCGATGTCACCGATGGGCAGCACCGGCAAATCGGACAACTCGCTCGGCTGAAAGGCCAGGTGCGGCACCCGGTTACCGGGATCGGTGGTGAGGGTGCGGGTGACGTCGATGATGTCGGCCACCACCGCCGAGGCCGTCGGCAGGGAGCCGGCGCCGGCGCCGTAGTAGAGGGTCGGCCCGACCGCGTCGCCCTTGACCAGCACCGCATTCATTACGCCGTCGACATTGGCGATCAGTCGCCGCTCGGGAATCAAAGTCGGATGCACCCGCAGCTCCACACCCTCTTCGGTCCTGCGCGTCACCCCCAGGTGCTTGATGCGATAACCGAGCTGCTCGGCATAGGCCACGTCCTGGGGCTCGATCCGGCTGATGCCCTCGGTGAAGCAATTGTCGAACTGCAGCGGGATACCGAAGGCCAGCGAGGCCAGGATGGTGAGCTTGTGGGCCGCGTCGATACCCTCCACATCGAAGGTGGGATCGGCCTCGGCGTAGCCCAGGGCCTGGGCCTCGGCCAGCACGTCGGCGAAGTCACGACCCTTGTTGCGCATCTCGGTCAGGATGAAGTTGCCGGTGCCGTTGATGATGCCGGCGATCCACTCGATATGGTTGGCCGCCAATCCCTCGCGCACCGCCTTGATGATGGGAATGCCGCCGGCCACCGCCGCCTCGAAGGCGACCGTCACGCCCTTCTCTTGGGCCGCGGCGAAGATCTCGTTGCCGTGCAGGGCGATCAGTGCCTTGTTCGCAGTGACCACGTGCTTGCCATTTTCGATGGCCTTGAGCACCAGCTCGCGCGCTGGGCTATAGCCACCAATCAGCTCCACCACGATGTCCACATCGGGCTGATCCACCACCGAGAAGGCATCATCGCTCACCTGTACCCGGCCGATGCCCTCCAACCCGCTCGCGTTGTAGTCGCGCGCGGCCGCATGGCTGACCACGATGTCGCGCCCGGCGCGCCGCGCGATCTCCGCCGCATTGCGCACCAGCACGTTGAGGGTGCCGCCACCGACGGTACCTAGTCCGAGCAAACCTACCTTGACGGGCTCCACTGCTTCTTCTCCCAATATTTGCTGTTATTAACCGGCTTCCTGCAACACGCCGTCGCGCCGGAACATGTCGCGGATACCCCGCACTGCCTGGCGGGTGCGATGTTCGTTCTCGATCAGGCCGAAGCGCACATGGTCATCGCCGAACTCGCCGAAGCCGATGCCTGGCGAGACCGCGACCTTGGCCTCCTGAAGCAATTTCTTCGAGAATTCGAGCGAGCCCATCTCACGGTACGCCGCCGGTATGGGTGCCCATACAAACATGGTCGCCTTGGGTTTCTCGATCTTCCAGCCGATGTTGTTCAACCCATCGCACAGCACATCACGGCGCGACTGATACATCTGGCGAATCTCCTCGACACAGTCCTGCGGCCCTTCGAGCGCGGAGATGGCCGCCACCTGGATCGGCGTGAACATGCCATAGTCCAGGTACGACTTGATCCGCGCGAGTGCGCCCACCAGCGTATGGTTGCCCACCATGAAGCCGACACGCCAACCCGGCATGTTGTAGCTCTTGGACAGTGAAAAGAACTCCACCGCGATGTCCTTGGCGCCAGGCACCTGCAGGATCGAAGGCGCCTGGTAGCCGTCGAACACGATATCGGCGTAAGCCAGATCCTGGATCACCCAGATGCCGTGTTCCTTGGCGATCTCGACCACTCTTTCGAAGAATGCCAGATCCACGCACTCGGTGGTGGGGTTGCCAGGATAGTTGAGCACCAGCATCTTGGGGCGCGGCCAGGACTCCCGGATTGCATTTTCCAGCGACTCGAAGAAGTCGTTTTCCTGGTTGACCGGCACATGCCGCACGTCGGCGCCCGCGATAATGAAGCCGTAGGGGTGGATCGGGTAGGCCGGGTTGGGCACCAGCACCGAGTCGCCCGGCCCCATGCAGGCCAGCGCCAGGTGAGCCAGCCCCTCTTTCGAACCGATGGTAACGATCGCCTCGGTCTCGGGATCGAGATCGACCGCGTAGCGTTCGTGGTACCAGTTGCAGATCGCCCGGCGCAGGCGCGGGATACCCTTGGACACGGAATAGCGGTGAGTATCGCGCCGCTGCGCGGCGTCCACCAGCTTGTCCACTATGTGCTGCGGTGTGGGCTGATCCGGGTTGCCCATGCCGAAGTCGATGATATCCTCACCCCTCGCTCGCGCCGCCGCCTTCAGCTCGTTCACGATGGCGAAAACATAGGGCGGCAGGCGTTTGATACGATGGAATTCATCCATTTCGCGGGGGGACACTGGAACCTCGACATGGCAAGTTGAAAGCAAGCCTGTAACGCTACTGAGGGCCACCAGAATTGTCAATGAAGCAGGGGCGTGGCAACGCCCGGGAGAAGCCACCGTGAAGATGGTGCTCGACGATGCCGCAGACCTGAACATGATCGCCGCCTACTCGCCGGGCGAGGTGCGTATCCGCGGCACTGTCTATGCCACTGGGCTGCTCGTCTATCCCAGGCGTATCGAGACGGACTGTCCGGTTGACGTCCTGGAACAGTTGGTGAATATCGGCGCTACCAGCCTGCCCGAAGAGGCACCTGAGATCCTCGTCATCGGCACCGGCGAGCGGCAGCGTTTCCCTCCCGCCAGCACCCTGCGCGGCCTGGTCGAGGCCCGTATCGGTTTCGAGCTGATGGACAATGCCGCCGCCTGCCGCACCTTCAATATCCTCCTAAGCGAGGGTCGCAAGGCCGCCCTGCTCCTGCTCGCCGAGTCCGACTGATTCCCCATGTCGCCACGCCGCGTGCTCATGGCCGTGCTGCTTGCCCTGTTGCTGGGCGGGCCACCCCTGTCGCTGCTGCTGCGCGACGACCTGCAACCGAGCCAACTCGAACGGATCCAGCACGACGGCGAACTGATCGTCGCCACCCGCGAGGCACCGACCACCTGGTACATGGGGCCGGAAGGTCCACAGGGTCTGGAACACGATCTGGTGGAGGGATTTGCGAAGCAACTCGGCATCGAGGCACGGTTCGTCCTCCCCACGGACTTCGCCCACCTGCTGGGGATGACCCGCCAGGGGGCGGTGCACATGGCTGCCGCGGGCATCACCATCACGCCCGAGCGCCAGCGCAGCCTGCGTTTCAGTCGGCCCTATCAGGAGATTGGCGAGCAACTGGTGTATAAGCGCGGCACCCGTCGCCCACGCTCGCTGGCCGAGATTGCCCCCTACGAGATCCAGGTAGTGGCCGGTTCGGCACATGAAGAGACCCTGCGCGAGAAACAGAAGATCTATCCCGAACTGCGCTGGATCGCGCGCCGCGGCATCAGCGCCTACGACCTGATGGAGGCGGTCGAGCGGGGCGATATCCGCTATACCGTGGCCGACTCCAACGATCTCCTCATGGCCGCACGCATCTACCGCCACCTGCGTGCCGCCTTCGACCTGAGCGAGCACAAGCCACTCGCCTGGGCGTTCCCTCGCTTTGGCGACGACTCGCTGCGCCAGGCGGCAAATCGCTATCTAGCAAAGATTCGCAACAACGGCACCCTCGACCGAATGATCGAACACTATTACGGTCACGCCGGCCAGCTGAACTTCGTCGACAAGCGCGAGTTTCAACGCCACATTCGCGAACGCCTTCCCAGACTGCGTCCCTACTTCGAGTTGGCCGAGCAGCAGACCGGCATCGACTGGCGGTTGCTCGCCGCCATTGCCTATCAGGAATCCCACTGGAACCCGAAGGCCAAATCACCCACCGGGGTGCGTGGCATCATGATGTTGACCCGCGATACCGCCAAGCAACTGGGCGTAGAGGACCGGCTCGACCCCGAACAGAGCATCCTCGGTGGCGCGCGCTACCTGCGCATCATCGAAGAGAAGATTCCTGACCGCATCGCCGAACCCGACCGCCTGTGGCTGACGCTCGCCGGCTACAACATCGGCTTCGGGCATCTCGAGGATGCCCGTATCCTTACCGAGGCCCAGGGTGGCAACCCCGACTGCTGGTCAGACGTTCGCGAACGCCTGCCGCTGCTCAACCGCAAGGCCTGGCGCAAGAAACTCAAGTACGGGAAGGCCAACGGCATCCAGGCGGTCGAGTATGTCGAGAATATCCGCAACTACTACGACCTGCTCGTGTGGTACGACAATCACCCGGAGGATCTGGCGGTGGAGGTCGAAGACCAACAGGGATAAATGAACATCAACGCCAGACCTAGCCGACCGTTGAAGCCAAAAGAGCGAGGAACTTCGATTTGATCAGTCCGGACGTACCTGTTCCGCACTTTGGACTCAGTCCTCGTGCAGGCCACGACCTGCCGATACCATTGCCTCTTCACGACGTTCCTCCCCACCGCTCGCCATCAACTCCGCCAGCAATTTCCTGGTCTCCGCTCGACTGTTGATGCGAGGAAACTCTGCATCTGGCACCGAAACATCCAGGAACTTGCAGAGTCGTTCCCAGCCCTCGCCCACCTCATAGACAAGCAATCTCTCCGGTGCGATATAGTCAATGATCTCCGAGGTCCGACTGTTGAAGAAATTCACCATATAGTCCTTGTCTTGCATCCGATTTTCCATTTTTTCCCAGATCGTCTTTTGCACCATCTCGCCAAACGGACTATTCTCAATGAAACTAGCGAATTCAATGGAATGAATAGTCTCATTGGTTGAATCAAACCATTTTTCCGCGTCGCGAATCGTCAATATCACCTTCGCCTCAGGGTAATAGTCTGCAAGCTCCCTCCAATAGTTGCATCCTGGGTTATCGACAGTCGCAGCATACCCATCGAATATCTTTTCCCAGCCGCCATCCCCGTCGGTCACATCGATCCAATCCTTCGCTCGTTCGGGATGCTTCAAGACCTCACTCATATGGTAACAACGACCAACACCCAGCGATTCGATGGCTACCTTCAGCGAGGCCGTACCCGTTCTACCCATGCCAGCGCCAATTATTTTCAATGTCATGCCTCGATACTCCCAGTACTATTGTTGATCGCACAGCGACTGAGGTCGTCGGCGACATTGATGCATAGCAGAATGGCCCTCTATGCCCAACGGATTATCATCAGCCGAGAATTCCGGTATGAATTCTGAAGCTTTTTTTGCCTTTCACTAGCCCGGATATTTCACCCGGGGACGCGATGATCGTGCCGGGATGGGCGTTCTCGATCGGATTTCCGGCCGAATCAATAGCCAGCCTATTGATGAGGAAGGAAATACCGCTCGCGGGCGGCCAGA
>JANTHJ010000081.1 GCA_024762475.1 Chromatiales bacterium
TCTTCGTGCCCTTTGTGGTGGAGAAAAATTAAATGGAAGCGATACTGCAAAACGTAAAACAGGTCGGGGCGCGGGGGCTGGGGGCGCCCTTGGTCATCGTGATGTTGCTGGCGATGATCGTGCTGCCGCTGCCGCCCTTTCTGCTGGACCTGTTCTTCACCTTCAATATTGCGCTGTCGCTGGTGGTCCTGCTGGTAGTGGTCTATGCCCTGCGGCCGCTCGACTTCGGGCTGTTCCCCTCGATGCTGCTGGTCGCCACCCTGTTGCGCCTGGCGCTGAACGTGGCCTCGACCCGGGTGGTGTTGCTCGAGGGCCACAATGGCGGTGATGCGGCGGGCAAGGTGATCGAGGCCTTCGGCGAGTTCGTCATCGGTGGCAACTATGCGGTGGGCCTGGTGGTATTCATGATCCTGGTGATCATCAACTTCGTGGTGGTCACCAAGGGTGCCGGCCGGGTCTCCGAGGTTTCGGCCCGCTTCACCCTGGATGCAATGCCCGGCAAGCAGATGGCCATCGACGCGGATCTCAACTCCGGCCTGATCGACCAGGAAGAGGCACGCCAGCGGCGCGAGGACGTAACCCGCGAGGCCGACTTCTATGGCGCCATGGACGGCTCCTCAAAGTTCGTGCGCGGCGATGCGGTGGCGGGCATTTTGATCCTGCTGATCAATATTATCGGCGGGCTTGCCATCGGCATGGGCCAGCATGGCCTGGACTTCGGCACTGCGGCGCACAATTACGTGCTGCTGACCATCGGTGACGGGCTGGTGGCGCAGATTCCTTCGCTGCTGTTGTCCACCGCCGCGGCGATCATCGTGACCCGTGTCTCCAGTTCCGAGGACATGGGCAACCAGGTGGCCAGCCAACTGCTGAACAACCCGCGGGCCCTGGCGATTGCGGCGGGGATCATCGGCGTGCTCGGGCTCATTCCGGGCATGCCCAACCTGGTGTTCCTGCTACTGGGGGGCTCTCTGGGCGGCATGGCCTGGATGATCGCCAAGCGCCAGGCGCAGCCCGAGGCAGTGGCCGAGAGTCTGCCGGTCCCGGCCGAGACCGCGACCGGCGAGGTGCCCGAGCTCGGTTGGGACGACGTGCAGCCGGTGGACATCATCGGCCTCGAGGTCGGATACCGGCTGATTCCGTTGGTCGACCGTGAGCAGGGCGGCCAGTTGATGAACCGTATCAAGGGCGTGCGCAAGAAGCTGTCGCAGGAGCTGGGCTTTCTGGTCCAGCCGGTGCACATCCGCGACAACCTGGATCTGCCGCCCAACGCCTATCGCATCAGCCTGCATGGTGTGCCGGTGGGCGAGGGAGAGGTCCACCCGGATCGCGAGCTGGCTATCAACCCGGGCAAGGTCTTCGGCGAGCTGCAGGGTACGCCCACCGTGGATCCGGCGTTCGGCCTGGAGGCGGTCTGGATCGATCCCAGCCAGCGCGATCATGCCCAGACCCTCGGTTACACGGTCGTGGATGCCAGCACCGTGGTCGCGACCCATATGAGCGAGCTGCTGCAGCGACATGCCCATGAATTGATCGGCCATGAAGAGGTGCAGCAGCTGCTGGACAACCTCGCCCAGGTGGCGCCCAAGCTGGTGGAAGACCTGGTGCCGAAACTGTTGCCGCTGACCACGGTGCTGCGCGTGTTGCAGAACCTGCTCGCCGAGGGCGTGCCCATCCGCGATATCCGCACGATCGCCGAAACGCTGGCAGAGAATGCCCCCAGGAGTCAGGATCCTGACGCCTTGACGGCCGCTGTCCGGATTGCGCTGAGTCGGGCCATTGTCCAGCAAGTGTCGGGAAATAAAGAAGAAATTCCTGTAATCGTGCTCGAGCCCGGATTGGAACGGCTCTTGCAACAGGCTTTGTCGAGCGCAGGAGAGGAAGGCGCGGGCATCGAGCCGGGACTGTTGGAACAGATCCAGGTGGCCCTCGCGGAGGCGGCCAGGCAGCAGGAAGTCAATGGCCAGGACGCCATCCTCCTGGTGGCCGGGGCGATCCGCGCATGGATGGCCAAGTTCGTCCGCCAGGGCGTGCCGGGGATGCACGTTCTCTCCTACAACGAGATACCGGACAACCGAAAGATCACGGTGGTCGACACCATCGGACGGAATCCGACACAAGGCTAAAGGGGCCGATGGCCCCGCTGCAGATGGGGACCAGCAGGCATGAAAATAAAGCGCTTCGTGGCACCGGACATGCGACAGGCATTGCGCAGGGTGCGCGAGACTCTCGGCGAAGACGCCGTGATCCTGTCCAACAAGTCGGTGGCAGAGGGGGTGGAGCTTACCGCGGCGATTGACCTGGTCGCCGACGACGATATAGAGGTGGCGGTTCGCCCCAAGGTGCCGGAGCCCGAAGCGGAGCCGATGACCCGGCGCCCCGTCCCGCGGCCACGGCACCAGGCGGCCACCGCACAACGCCAGCAAGAGAAGGCGCGCCGGCCCGCCCAGCGGGAGGCGGCGACCGCCGGCGAGGTCAGTCAGCAGGAGCTGCTGGCGATGCGCGAGGAGATGCAGAACCTGCGCCGCTGGCTGCAGGCCGAGCTCTCCAGCATGAGCTGGCACGATCTGGGGCAGCGCACCCCGCATGCGCAGGAACTCTTTCAGCGTCTCATGCAACTCGGCCTTGCCGCCGATCTGGCCCAGGGCCTGGTGCAGCGGGTCGCCGGTATCGACGATCTCGAGCTGGCTTGGCGCAAGGCCCTGTTCTTTCTCGCCGGTGAGATCCCGGTGTGCGAACAGGAGATCCTCGAGCAGGGCGGCATCCTGGCGCTGGTTGGGCCGACCGGGGTGGGCAAGACCACCAGCATCGCGAAGATCGCGGCCCGCTTCGCCCTACGCTATGGCCATCGCAATATCGGCCTGATCAGTACCGACAATTTCCGCATCGGCGCGCGTGACCAGCTGCACACCTATGGCCGCATCCTCAACGTGCCGGTGCGCACCGCCGACGACCCCCGCTCGATGGGCGATGCCATCGACTCGCTTTCCGACCGCCGGCTGATCCTCATCGACACCGCCGGTATGGGTGCCGACAACGAGCGGCTCGACGAACAGATCGAGACCCTGCAGGCCGCCGGTCCCGACCTGACCACATTGCTCACCCTGTCCGCCACCACCGAGGGCGCGGCCATGGGACGGGCGGTGGACCTGTTCTCTGCCACCCGCCCCGAGGCCTGCATGCTGACCAAGCTGGACGAGGCCGCCAGCCTCGGCGGGGCGATCTCCGCGATCGTCCACAGCGGGTTGCCGCTGGCCTGGATCGCGGATGGTCAACGGGTGCCCGAGGATCTGTCACCGGCGCGCGCCCATCCGATGGTAGAGCGGGCGGCCGCGTTGCTGGAGGCCTATCCGGCCGAGTGCGACCAGACCTATGTGGCACTTTCCTACAAGGGGGGGCGCAACAATGCTCGCGTCTGAAGACGCCCTCGACCAGGCCAGCGGCCTGCGGCGCATGCTCGACCCGCAACCGGTCCGCGCGATTGCGGTGACCGGCGGCAAGGGCGGCGTCGGCAAGACCAATGTCTCGGTCAACCTGGGGGTCGCCCTATGCGAACTTGGCCACCGGGTCATGCTGCTCGACGCCGACCTGGGACTGGCCAACATCGACGTGGTGCTCGGCCTGCATCCGCAATATGACATCTCGCATGTCCTGAGTGGTGAGCGGGGCCTCGACGAGGTCGTCGTGGAGGGGCCGCTGGGACTGCGCGTGGTACCGGGTGCATCGGGTATCCAGGCCCTGTCCGAGATGGGGCCGGCCGAGCACACCGGACTGATACGCGCCTTCGGCGATCTGGCCGGTGACATCGACACCCTCATCGTCGACACCGCCGCGGGCATTTCCGACACGGTGCTCAGTTTCTCGCGCGCCTCCCATGAGGTCGTGGTGGTGGTGTGCGACGAACCGGCATCGATTACCGATGCCTACGCGATCATCAAGCTGCTCAACCGGGACTACGGCCACTACCGCTTTCGGGTCCTGGCGAACATGGTGCGCAGCGCCCAGGAGGGGCGGGACCTGTACAACAAGATGTGCAAGGTCACCGACCGCTACCTGGACGTGATGCTCAGCTTCATGGGCGCGCTGCCCATGGACGAGCATCTGCGCAAGGCGGTGCGCTCTCAGCGCCCGGTGGTACAGGCCTTTCCACGCAGCCGGGTGTCCCAGGGCTTCCGCAACCTGGCCAAGAAGGTAGAGGCCTGGCCCCAGCCCAAGGGGGCCAGCGGCCAGGTGCAGTTTTTCGTCGAACGACTCATTCAATACGCCAACGAATACGGGGAGGTGGCGCCATGAACGGACTGGCGACCTATAGCACGGATAACAAACGACGCGGCGGGAAGCCGCAGGAAGACCTGGTCACGCAGCATGCGGGGCTGGTCAAACGCATTGCCTATCATCTGATGAACCGCCTGCCGCCCTCGGTGCAGGTGGAAGACCTTATCCAGGCGGGCATGATCGGCCTGCTGGAGGCGGGCGCCAACTATGACTCGGACCAGGGCGCCAGCTTCGAGACCTATGCGGGTATCCGTATCCGTGGTGCCATGCTGGACGAGATACGCCGCTCCGACTGGACGCCCCGTTCGGTCCACCGTAAGGCGCGCGAGGTGGCCCGCGTGATGCGGGAGATCGAGAACGCCGAAGGTCGTGATGCCCGCGATGTCGAGGTGGCCGAGGCATTGGACATGACGCTGGAGGAGTATCACCAGATCCTGGCCGATTCCTCCGGTGCACGCATCTTCAGCTACGACGAGCTGTCTGAGTTCAGCGAGGTAGTGCCCGGTGGCGTGGAAGAGAGTGCGCGCAAGGGCCGCAACGCCCTGCTGGACGGTCCCGTCAAGGGGCTGGAGCAGGCCCATTTCAAAGAGGCGCTGGGGGATGCCATCGCCGGCCTGCCGGAGCGTGAGCGGCTGGTGATCGCACTCTATTACGACGAGGAGTTGAACCTGCGAGAGATCGGGCAGGTGCTGGGGGTGAGCGAGTCCCGGGTCTGCCAGATCCATAGCCAGGCGGCCCTGCGCCTGCGTGCGCGTCTGCATGAATGGCTCGACGAGGATGCTCGCTGAAAAGGTGCAGATCGGACTAAACCTTTTCCCGCTGCCGCCGATAAGCGAAGCGAGCCAGGCAGTGACTGCCATTGAACCGGAAAGCGTCTTGGGAGGTTTACCTTGGACAAGAATATGAAGATCCTCGTCGTGGACGACTTTTCCACGATGCGCCGCATCATCAAGAACCTGCTGCGGGATCTGGGCTTCACCAATACCGCCGAGGCAGGCGACGGCAATACCGCATTGCCAATGCTGCAGAACGGCAACTTCGACTTTGTGATCACCGACTGGAACATGCCAGGCATGCAGGGCATCGACCTGCTCAAGGCCATCCGTGCCGACGACAAGCTCAAGCACCTGCCGGTCCTGATGGTGACCGCGGAATCGAAGCGCGAACAGATCATCGAGGCCGCGCAGGCCGGGGTGAATGGCTATGTGGTCAAGCCCTTCACCGCCGTCACTCTGGAAGAAAAGATCAACAAGATTTTCGAGCGGGTCGCCGCCTGAACACCCTTCTGGGAAGGATAGGAACATGGGTGAGCCGGCGATAGAGGAAGACGAAAAGCTGCAGCTTGCACGCGACCTGGTGAGCCGTCTGGAGGCCGGGCGTGAAGAGGACGCGCTGGACGTGATTGCCCAGCTGGCGGGTTTTCGGGATAGCCTGCTGTTCCAGGAGGTCGGCCGACTGACCCGCGAACTGCACGACGCCATCAAGGGCTTCATGATGGACGCCCGCCTGGCCGAGATCGCGCAGAGCGAGATGCCCGACGCGGCCGAACGCCTGCGGCATGTCATCGAGATGACCGAAGAGGCGGCCAATACCACCCTTGGCGCGGTGGAACAGGCCATGCCCCTCGCGGAGACCTTGCGATCGGACTCCCGGCACCTGGCCGAGTCATGGGAACGGTTCAAGGCACGCGAGATGGACGTGGACGACTTCCGCTCCATGAGCCGCGAGCTGGAGGTCTTTCTCAAGGATACCCAGGCCAATTCAGAGGCCCTGCACAGCAAGCTGTCCGAGGTGCTGATGGCACAGGGCT
Organism: Chromatiales bacterium; assembly: GCA_024762475.1. Lineage (GTDB taxonomy): Bacteria > Pseudomonadota > Gammaproteobacteria > Chromatiales > Chromatiaceae > MONJU. Next base: position 6,086 of record JANTHJ010000081.1, read on the forward strand.
ACCAGGACCTGACCGGCCAGATTATCCGCAAGGTGATCGACCTGGTGGGCGACCTGGAAGGCAAGCTGGTGGAACTGGTGCGCCTGTCGGGCACCGAGGCTGCGGCCAAGCCCGAAGGTGGCGGGACCAAGGTGAAGGATATCAAGGCCGAGGGTCCGGTGGTGCCAGGGGTGGACAAGGCCGATGCGGTATCCGGTCAGGACGAGGTCGACGACCTTCTTTCCAGTTTGGGGTTTTGAGCCATGAGCTTCGATTTAGACGACGAGATTCTCCAGGACTTTCTGGTCGAGGCCTCCGAGATCGTCGAACAGCTGGGTGAGCAGCTGGTCGACCTGGAACATCGCCCGGACGATGCCGACCTGCTGAATGCCATCTTTCGCGGTTTCCATACCATCAAGGGCGGTGCGGGCTTTCTCTCCGTAGAGCCCTTGGTAGAGGTGTGCCACCGCTCCGAGGATGTGTTCAACCTGTTGCGCCAGGGTGAACGCCAGGTCACGCCGGACCTTATGGACCCCATCCTGGAGGCACTGGACGTGGTCAACGCCTCCATGGACCATCTGCGCAACGGGCAGATGCCCGAGCCGGCCGAGGCCGACCTGCTGGCCCGCCTCGAGGTCTACGCAGTGCCCGGCGGAGAGGAGGGGGCGGCAGAGGCGCCGGCGGAGGCCGTCGAGACGATCCCCGAGCCGGAACCCGAAGTTGAACCGGCTTCTGTCGAGCCCGCTGCCACGGGCGATGAAATCACCGAAGACGAGTTCGAGGCCCTGCTGGACGAGCTGCATGGCAAGGGCAGGCACAGCCATGCCCCGGGGGGCACGAAGGAAGCGGCGAGCGACGAGATCACCGAAGAGGAATTCGATGCCCTGCTGGACGAGCTGCACGGCAAGGGCAAGCATGCCGGCGTGCCCAAGGCGGCGCCGACGGCGTCTGGGCAGGCGCCCCAGCCATCCACCAAGGTAGGTGGCGGTGACGCGATCACCGAGGACGAATTCGAGGCCCTGCTCGATCAGCTTCACGGCCCGGGCAAGCATGCCGGCGTACCGTCTTCATCCGCGCAGACCGAGGCCGCCCCGGCCGCCGAGCCAGCTGTGTCAGAGGCCGCAAGCACGGGCAAGGCGGCCGAACCCAAGGCCGCGCCGAAACCGGCTCCGGCACCGAAAGCACCGATTGCCGAGCCGACGCCGCAGCCCGCACCGACCGCAAAGCCTGCGGCCGAAAAGCCGCCCGCCAAGGCCGCCCCCAAGGCACCGCCGAAGGCGCCGGCCGAGACCTCGGTACGCGTGGACACCCAGCGGCTCGACCAGATCATGAACATGGTGGGCGAGCTGGTGCTGGTGCGGAACCGGCTTTCGCTGCTCAAGGCCACCATGGCGGACGAGGAGCTGGGCAACGTGGTCGGTAACCTCGATGTGGTGACCTCCGATCTGCAACTGGCGGTGATGAAGACACGCATGCAGCCGATCAAGAAGGTGTTCGGCCGTTTCCCGCGGGTGGTCAGAGATCTGGCGCGCAATCTCAAGAAGGAAGTGGATCTGGAGATGCACGGTGAGGAAACCGACCTGGACAAGAACCTGGTCGAGGCGCTGGCCGATCCCATGGTGCACCTGGTGCGCAATGCGGTGGATCACGGTATCGAGACACCCGAGGAACGGGAAAAGGCGGGCAAACCGCGACGTGGCAAGGTGATTCTGTCAGCGGCCCAGGAGGGTGACCACATCCTGCTCGGCATCGAGGACGACGGCAAGGGTATGGATGCCGACGTGCTGCGTCGCAAGGCGGTCGAAAAGGGCATCATGGACGAAGAGGCGGCGGCACGGCTCGATGACCGAGATTGCTACAACCTGATCTTTCATGCCGGCTTCTCGACCAAGGAGCAGATCTCGGATGTGTCCGGGCGCGGGGTGGGCATGGACGTCGTCAAGACCAAGATCGCGCAGATCAACGGCACGGTGGAGATCGATTCGGAAAAGGGCAAGGGCAGCCGGATCACCATCAAGCTGCCCCTGACCCTGGCAATCCTGCCGACCCTGATGGTGGTGCTCGGAAGCCAACCCTTCGCATTGCCATTGGGCAGCGTGGTGGAGATCTTCAACCTCGATCTCTCGCGAACCCATACGGTGGATGGGCAGATGACCATCCAGGTGCGCGGACGTGCGCTGCCCTTGTTCTTCCTGGGGCAGTGGCTGGTACACAACGGTGGGGTTCCACCACAGTCCGGAGAACACAGCGGCCACGTTGTGGTCGTCAATGTCGGTGGGATACAGGTGGGGCTGGTGGTGGATCTTCTGATCGGCCAGGAAGAGGTCGTCATCAAGCCGCTGGGTGCCTTGCTGCAGGGGCTCGACGGCATGGCCGGAGCCACCATCACCAGCGATGGCAAGATCGCTCTCATATTGGATGTGCCTGGTCTCATGCGCAAATACGCGCGGCGCTACTGAGCAGGGAGGGCGGGGCAGACGCGACCGCAGTCGTCCTGAAACCGTATGACCAAACCTGTTCGTGTACTGGTTGTCGATGACTCGGCCTTCTACCGCAAGCGCATCCGGCGTTGTCTCGAGAAATCTCCCGACATCGAGGTTATCGGCGAGGCGGGCGACGGAGAAGAGGCGAGCCGCCTGAACCGTTCCCTCTCGCCGGACCTGATCACCATGGACGTGGTGATGCCGGTGCTCGACGGTATCGGCGCGGTGCGTCGCATCATGCGCGAGCGCCCGGTGCCGGTCGTGATGTTTTCCTCCTTCACCCGTGAGGGCGCCAAGGCGACCCTCGACGCCCTGGAGGCCGGGGCGGTCGACTACGTTTCCAAGGAGACCTCGGCGAACGAGGCCGAGTTACCGGGCGCCAGGTTGCGGGACAAGCTCTTGGGACTGGTCCGGTCACCGCCCAATGCGACGGTGACACCGGTCGGTACGGCGCAGCCGTTGGCAGCACGCCCCGGCCTACTGGTCATCGGTGCCTCAACGGGCGGGCCGATGGCGATACAAGAGATCCTGACCGACCTGCCGGCCGATTTCCATCTGCCCGTGCTGGTCGCCATCCATATGCCTGCTGCCTTCACCGCTACCTATGCCGAACGCCTGGATTCGCTGGTCGGCCCCAAGGTCCGCGAGGCGGCAGACGGTATGCCGCTGCGTGCGGGAGAGATACTGATCGCGCCGGGCGGGCGCCAGACCCTGGTGGAGAGCGAGGGCGGCAGACTCCTGGTCAGGATAAAGGACCAGGAGTCTCTCTACCGCCCCTGTATCGATATCACCTTTAGCTCGGCAGCGGCCGCCCTCGATTCCCAGGTGCTGGCGATCGTCCTCACCGGGATGGGTTCGGACGGGTTGGAAGGCGCGCGCCGGGTGCATGCCGCGGGAGGGCAGGTGTGGGCGCAGGACGAGGCCACCAGCGTGGTGTACGGGATGCCGCAGGCGGTGGCGCGGGCAGGTCTGACCGAGCGCGTGTTGCCGCTGGAGGCGATCGCCGGTGCCGTGCTGGAGGTGGTCTAGATGGATAGCCTCAGTCTGCTCGGGATCACCGTCGGGGTGCTGGCGCTGTTGGGCGGCAACTGGCTGGAGGGCGGTACCCTCGATACGCTGCTGAATGGCCCTGCACTGGTGATCGTGTTGGGGGGTACCGTCGGTGCGGTATTGCTGCAGACGCCGGGGCGTGTGTTTCTGCAGGCGATGCGCCAGCTCAAACACCTGCTGATGCCGCCCAGCCATCCCTTCGATGAGCGTATCAAGCGCCTGGTCGCCTGGGCGCAGCTGGCCCGCCATGACGGCCTGCTGGGGCTGGAGAAGGTGCTGGGCAAGGAAAAGGATCCCTTTGTCCGCAAGGGCCTGCAATTGGTGGTGGACGGCAACGAGCCGGAGGATGTGCGGCGCATGCTGGAACTGGAACTGGACAGCCACGAGCAGCGCAACCTGCAGGCCGCCAAGGTCTTCGAGTCGATGGGCGGCTACTCGCCCACCATCGGCATCATCGGTGCGGTAATGGGGCTGATCCAGGTGATGCAGAACCTCGCCGAGCCCGCGATGCTCGGCTCGGGGATCGCCACCGCCTTCGTCTCCACCATCTATGGGGTCGGCCTGGCGAATCTGTTGCTGTTGCCCACCGCCAACAAGCTGCGCGCCCATGTGCTCAACGAGTCGCACTATCGGGAACTGATTATCGAGGGCCTGGTCGCTATTTCGGAGGGCGAGAACCCGCGCATGATCGATATCCGGTTGCGCGGATTTGTGCACTAGCCC
>JANTHJ010000082.1 GCA_024762475.1 Chromatiales bacterium
AGAGGTTCCCGAGGACAATGAGCGCTCGCCAATTTGGCATTCTGCTGGTGCTCGCCGGTCTATGGGGTGCCTCCTTCCTGTTCATGCGCGTCGCGGCCCCGTCTCTGGGGCCTGTGTGGCTGATCGAGGGCCGGGTCGCCATTGCCGGACTGGTGCTGTTGCCTTTGCTCGCAGGTTTTGGCCCGATTTGGGCACAACGCGGCGAGGTGATGCTGGTCGGACTGCTCAACGCGGCCCTGCCTTTTGTCCTCATCGCCTGGGCGACCACGATGATCACCGCGGGGGTGGCCTCCCTGCTCAATGCCACGGTCCCCCTGTTCAGTGCCCTGTTCGGATTCCTGGTCCTGCGCGAACGTCTTCGCCCGGTACAGGTGGGGGGTATCTTTTTGGGTTTTCTGGGGGTGGCCGTTCTGGCCACGGGTCGCTACGCCGACCTGCGGCCCCCGCCACCTTTGGCAACAATCGCCTGTCTGGGTGCCTGCCTGAGCTATGTGCTTGCCGCGCACTACACCCGGCATCGCATGAGCGGGCTGCGCCCTATCGAGTATGTGGTCGGGACCCAACTGGCGGCGGCCCTGTGGCTGCTGCCACTGGTACCGATGTTCGTGCCCGGCGCCACGCCCGGGCCGGTGGCCTGGTGGTCACTGCTGGGTCTTGGGGTTTTCTCCACCGCGCTTGCTTTCTGGCTCTATTTTCGTCTGATCCATGAGGTAGGGGCCACCCGCGCCCTGACGGTCACCTATCTGATTCCGTTGTTCGCCGTGGCCTGGGGGCATCTGTTGTTGGACGAGCCGGTCGGGCCGGTGATCTGGCTGAGCGGCGCCCTGATCCTGCTCGGCACCGCCCTGAGCCATGGTCCGGGCCGGACACGTCCGGCCTCACAAAAGGCGCTGACCGGCCAGGACCCACATCGGGATGGCGAAGAAGGCAACTAATGTTTGCAGGGTGACGATGTTGGCCATCAGGCCCGCATCGCCTCCCAGTTGCCGGGCGAGGATGAACGAGGCGGTGGCGGTGGGCAGTGTTGAGAAGAGCAGCAATACCTCGGCGGTTAGTCGCGGTATCGGCAGGGCCTGCAGTACGAGAAGCAGCAGTAGTGGCATCACCACGAAACGCACCAGGGTGGCGGCCAGCAGTTCGCGACGGGTGCCGCCCAGGGCGCGCAGGTTCAATGCCACGCCCACTGCCAACAATCCCATCGGCAGTGCCGCCGATCCCAGCAGCCCGAGGGTATTGGCGCTCCAGCCCGGCAACCCGATGCCGGTGCGGTTCAATGCAATGCCGATCAGACACCCCAGGATCAAGGGGTTGCGCAGCAGCGAGCGGACCAGCGCCTTGATGCCCGCGCGGTGCAGCAACAGGTGAAAAGCCGAAACGCACAGCAGATTGATCACGGGAATCAGCAGCGCCAAGGCGATGGCCGCGATCACCAGCCCCGGATCACCGTAGAGGGCATCCACGGCGGCCAGGCCGATATAGGTGTTGAAGCGGATACTGCCCTGGTAGACCGAAGTGAAGGTGGGGCCGTCTTGCGCCACCCAGCCTCGCGCAAGGACCAGGATCAGCGTCCCGCTGCCCAGCATCCACATCAGGGCGCCGAGGATGGGCAGCAATGGCGTCTCTCCCACATCGGCGGTTGCCAGCTTGTGAATCAGCAGCGCCGGGAAAAGTACGTAGTAGATGAGTCGCTCTGCCCCGGGCCAGAAGCTGTCTCCGGGGAAGCCGATGCGACGCAGCAATACGCCGAGCAGGATCAGCAGAAAGACCGGACCCAGGGATGCGCTGATGGCGTGCAAGGATTTCCTCCCGACGGTGGTTCCCGGCGCATGCTGTGCTCCTTCACCGGGCAGGTCAATTCGATCCTTCAATAGGGATGCTGGAGGCGTCCGTCTTCGAGATGGAGGACTTGGTCCGGCTGTCCCAGAGGCAGGGAGCGATGACTGATCAGCAGTACCGTGCGGTCCTGCAGCAGGGGTCTCAGTGCGTCGATGACCTCGCGCTCGGTGGCCCGATCGAGACCCTCGGTGGGCTCGTCCAGCAGCACCAGCGGTGCCGACTTGAGGAGGGCGCGCGCGATGGCGATGCGCCGGGCCTGGCCGCCCGAGACGTTCACGCCGGTCTCTCCGACCCAGGTATCCAGGCCGTCCGGCAGCGATTCGATGAAGTCCAGGATGCGGGCCTGCTGGCAGGCGGCCAGCAGTTCGCTCTGGTCGGCATCCGGCCTGCCCAGGAGCAGATTGTCGCGGATAGTCCCGGCGATCAGCTGGGCGTCCTGGGAGACCACGGTGATCCGCTGGCGCCAGTGATCGCTGTCGAAGTCTCTCAGATCCTGTCCCGCAAAGCGGACGTGACCCTCGGAAGGGTCCAGGAACCGCAACACCAGGTTGACCACCGAGGTCTTGCCCGCGCCACTCGGCCCGGTGAGCAGGGTCATGCTGTTCTCCGGCAGATGAAAATCGATGGCCTCGAGGACCGGTCGCAGATGGGGCGCATAGCGCAGACTGACGTTCTCGAACCGGAGTTCCCCCTTCTCTGGCACCGGTGCCGGGTTCGCTGGCTCGGAGGCAGGTGGCTTGCGATCAGCGATGCTGAACAGGCGACGCGCGGCCTCAGCGGTTTCGGCAATGCTGCCGAACGCCTGCGGCAGAGGGGTAATCGCCTCGAAACAGGCGAGTGCAAACAAGGCCAGCATGGCCAGCTGCGGCGGTGCCACCGCGTCGCTGCGCAACAGCGGGATGGCGATCAACAGGGTGACGAAGACGGCCATATTGGCCAGCAGCCCCAGCGCCGGCCCTGCCAGGGATTGGGGTCGCCGCAGCCGGTCCTGCGTCTCGACCAGCTGGTGCGCCGTCTCTCGCCACCGCTCGACCCATCTCTGGTCGGCGCCATAGGCCTGCAGTTCGGCCAATCCCTGGGCCAGGTCGATGGCCTCGGTGCGCAGACGCCCGGTCAGTTCGACCTGTTGCGGCCCCTCGGTGCGACTGCGCCGCCAGATCCACAGCGGCAGGGCGAGTCCGCCGGCCAGAAGCAGAAAGAGGAGGCTGAGAGCGAGCGCACCACTGTAGAGATTGACGAAGGTCACCGTCAGCAGCACCGCCAGTACTGCAATGATGATCGGCATCAGGATGCGCAGGTAGACCGCATCGAGTCGGTCGATGTCTTTCTGCAATCGACCGAGCAGATCGCCGCTGCGCAGCTCGGCGAGTCCCACCGGGGCCAGCGGTTCGATGCACTGGTAGAGCCAGGTGCGGAGACGGGCGATCAGGCGGAAGGTCGCTTCATGCGTGACAACCCTTTCACCGTAGCGCCCGGCGGTGCGGATCATCGCCAGACCGCGAATGATCGCCGCCGGCGTAAAGTAGTTGATGGCGGTGCCGCTGAGTCCGGCGGCGGCCATGGCGGCGATGAACCAGCCCGAGAGCGTGAGCAGGCCGATGTTGGCCAAAAGCGTGGCCAGGGCCAGCAAGGTGCCCAGCGCGAGCCAGCCCAGATGCGGTCGGTAAAGGCGCAGCAGGCGGACGATCACGGGAGGATCTCTGTGGGATCGTGCAGCAGTTCGGCGAACCGGCCCGGCGATTCGGACAGTTCCTCGAAGGTGCCCGACTGAACGATGCGCCCGCGGTCCATGACCACGATGCGGTCGGCGTGATGCAGGGTGTGCAGGCGGTGCGCGATGGTGATGATGCCGCAATGACCGTGCAAGGCCTCGAGGGTGTCCAGTATGGCCGTTTCGGTCTCCCCATCGAGATGCGCCGTGGGTTCGTCCAGGAGCAGCCATTCCGGCTGGCGCACCAGGGCGCGCGCCAGTGCGATGCGTTGCACCTGACCGCCGGAAAGACCCTGTCCCCCTTCACCTACCAGCGTCTCGAAGCCTTGCGGGAGTTGCTCGATGAAGGCCAGGGCATGTGCTGCACGAGCGGTATCGCGCACCCTTTGCATGGGCGCATCGGGCGCGCCCAGGCGGATGTTGTCGGCAACGGTGCCGTGAAACAGCCGGGCGCGCTGGGGGACCCAGCCGATACGGCGGCGCCAGGCATCCAGGGTCGAACCGTCCAGGCGCGTCTCGCCGATGCGCACGAGGCCGGCATCGGGCTGCACGAAGCCCAGCAGCAGGTTGACCAGGGTACTCTTGCCGGCGCCGCTGCGGCCGACAATGGCGAGGTGTTCTCGCGGCGAGACCTGCAGCGTCACGCAGTCGAGGGCAGGCCGGCCCTCGGCATAGCTAAAGTGGACTTCCTGCAGTGAAATGCTGTCGCCCAGCGTGTCGGCTGGCTCGGCGGCCTTTTCTCCGCCATTGGCTTGAGCAGGCGGCAGGGCGAGGATGGCCTCTATTTGTTCGGCAGCCGCGACGGCCTCCATGCGCGCATGGTTCTGCACGCCGAAGTTGCGCAGCGGTTGGTAGAACTCGGGGGCCAGGAGCAAAATGAAGAAGCCGTGGAAGAAGGCCATCTCTCCATCGAGCAGCCGAAATCCGATGAACACCGCGATCAGCGCGATGCTGATGGCCGCGAGGAACTCGAGTACCGCCGAGGTAAGGAAGGCGACCCGGAGGACCGACATGGTACTGCGCCGAAAATCCTCGGAGACCCGGGCGATGCGCGTCCCTTCCCGGCGGCTGGCGTTGAACATTTTGAGCGTCGGCAGCGCCTGAAGCACATTCAGAAAGTAGCCTCCCATGCGTGCCAGCTCGCGCCACTGCCGCTGGTTGAGCCGTTCTGCCTGGCGCCCGATCAGTGCCATGAACAACGGGACCAGCGGTGCCGTGACCATCAGCACCAGGCCAGAAATCCAATCGATCGGCAGCGCCACGATCAGGATGACCAATGGCACCATGCTCATCAGAATTCGCGCAGGCAGGTAGCGCGCAAAGAAGGGGTCGAGGGCCTCGACCGCGTCGATCAGGCCCGCGGCAAGACGGCCGCTCTGTTCGTTTGCGAGGCGAATGGGGCCTGCGCGTCGTGTGCGCTCGATCAGCTCGTCGCGCAGTTGCTGCTTTACCTGCCGGGCGGCCTCGTCACCGAGCCGTTCACTACCCCATTGGACCAGGAAGCGAATAAGGATGACCGGAAGCAGGCCGAGCAGCCAGGGAGAGAGGCTCGCCAGGCCGGCCCCGCCGAAGGCCGCGGCATCTACGACCCACGCCAGCAGCCACGCCTGGGCGATGATGAGAATGCCGGTCAGGGGGGCGAGCATGCGCAGCCAGTGAAACTGGCGGGCTACCCGATGCTGTTGCCTTGCCAGCCAGTCTCCGGCATTCGACGGGGATTCGACCACGTGAGATCAGAGGTGATCCGCCGGTGCGCCCAAGAGGGACGCACCGCTTCTGTCTCCTCTCAGCCGCCCTGATTGCCGTTGCAGTTTTCCTCGTCCAGGCAGGCCTCGTTCTCCAGCCACATCACGTTGATGATGCCCAGGGAGATCGCGAGCAGGACGCCCAATATCCAGGTGAAGTACCACATGTGTCATTCCTCCTCGTCAGTAGGCCAGATGAGATTGTTCTTCGATTTCCTTCACGGTCACCACGCGCCACATCTTCCAGAAGTTCCAGGTGGTGTAGGCAATAATGATGGGAACGAAGATCACAGCCGCAATGAACATCACGTTCAGGGTGAGGTGGCTGGAAGTCGCATCCCACATGGTCAGGCTGTGGCTCGGGTTGTCGCTGGAAGGCATGATGAAGGGGAACATAGAGACCCCTGCCGTGAAGATGGTGCCGAGCTGCACCAGGGCGGTGAAGAAGAATGTCCAGCCGGCGCGCCCGATCCGCGAGGTGAGGATGGCCAGCACGGCAGCGCCGAAACCCAGCAGGGGGGCGAGCAGGGTGATCGGGTACTGGGTGTAGTTCTTCAGCCAGGCACCGGATGCAACCACCACTTCCTTGCCGACCGGAATGGGGAGGGCGTCATGGGCGCGGTCCTTGACGATCTCGTAGCCATCGATGCCCAGGGCCAGCCAGATGCCTGCGAGGGCAAAGGCCGCGATGTATACCAGGCCGACCTTGGTCACCATGGCCTGGGCACGTTGCGCGATCCTCGGTTCGGTGCGCAGTTGCAGGAAGGCGGCGCCATGCAGAACGATCATTGTCAGGCCGACCACACCCGTCAGCAGGGCGAACGGATTGAGCAGGGCCCAGAAGCTGCCGGTATACCAGGGGCGAAGGATATCGTCATAGTGGAAGGGAACGCCCTGCAGCAGGTTGCCGAAGGCGATGCCGAACACCAGGGGTGGCACCGCGCTCCCGATCATCAGGCCCCAGTCCCAGGTGTTGCGCCATTGCGGATTGTCCAGCTTCGAACGATAGTCGAAGCCCACAGGCCGCAGGAACAGGGCGAACAACACCAGCATCATGGCGAAATAGAAGCCCGAGAAGGAGGCGGCGTATACGGTGGGCCAGGCGGCGAAGATGGCGCCGCCGGCGGTGATGAACCAGACCTGGTTGCCATCCCAGTGTGGGCCTACGGTGTTGATGATGACACGTCGCTCCGGGTCGTTCTTGCCCAGGAAGGGCAGCAGGCTGCCGACCCCCATGTCCATGCCGTCCATGATGGCGAAACCGACCAGCAGGACGCCAACCAGCAGCCACCAGACAAACTTCAGCGATTCGTAGTCCATGACCATTGTCGTTCTCCTCAGTCTTTGCGGGGTGCGGCGGGGGCATCAGCCAGGGTGGCGGTGCCAGCAGTGCTTTCGAAGTGATAGCGCCCGGTGTGCAGCGAACTCGGTCCCAGGCGCGCAAACTTGAACATCAGATAGAACTCGATGATTGCCAGCACGGTATAGAAAGTCACGAAACCGGCGATGCTGATTATGAGGTCGGTCGTGGTCAGGGAAGAGGTGGCGAGGAACGTGGGCAGCACCTCACCGATGGCCCAGGGCTGGCGCCCGTATTCTGCCACGAACCAGCCGGTCTCAATGGCGATCCAGGGCAGGGGGATGCCATAGAGAAAGGCGCGCAGCAGCCAGCGATGGTTCTCGAGACGGCGGCGCGCCATGAGGATGAAGCCGGCCACGAACAGGAACAGCATGGTGAAACCCGATGCGACCATGACGCGGAAGGTCCAAAACATCAGGGTGACATCCGGGACAGTGTCGCGTGCGGCCTTGGCGATCTGCTCGTCGGTGGCATCCACCACCTTCTCGGTGTAGCGCTTGAGCAGCAGCGCGTAGCCCAGATCCTTCTTGTACATGTCGAACAGGGCGCGATCCTCTTCGTCGCCCGTGCCGCTGCGGATTGCGGTCATGGCGCGGTAGGCCACGATGCCGGCGCGAACCCGGTTCTCGGCCTGCTTGATCAGGTCCTTGATCCCGGTGACCGTTTCGTCGGTCGAACGGGTGGCGATGAGGCCCATTGCATAGGGGATCTTGACCGCTGCCTCGGTTTCCATCTTCTCGTCGTTGGGATAACCGAAGAGGGTGAAGGCGGCCGGCGGTTCCTCGGTATTCCACTCGGCTTCCACGGCAGCAAGCTTGGTCTTCTGCACGTCGCCCACCTCGTAGCCCGACTCGTCGCCCAGTATGATGACGGAGAGGATGGACGCCAAGCCGAAGCCCAAGGCAATGGCCATGGAGCGGCGGGCGAAGCCCAGGTCGCGACCTTTCAGGAGGTAGTAGGCGGAGATGCCGGCGACGAACATCGAGCCGGCCACGTAGCCGGCGGAGACGGTGTGAATAAACTTCACTTGGGCTACGGGGTTGAAGAAGACCTCGGCAAAGCTGGTCATCTCCATGCGCATGGTTTCGAGGCTGAACTCCGCGCCGACGGGGTTTTGCATCCAGCCGTTGGCGACGAGAATCCACAGTGCCGACAGGTTGGTGCCCAGGGCGGTGAGAAAGGTCACCGTCAGGTGCTGGCGCTTACTGAGCCGCTCCCAGCCAAGGAAGAACATGCCGACGAAGGTCGATTCGAGGAAGAAGGCCATCAGTCCCTCGATCGCCAACGGGGCGCCAAACACGTCGCCGACGTAGTGCGAGTAGTAGGCCCAGTTGGTGCCGAACTCGAATTCCATGGTCAGGCCGGTGGTGACCCCCAGGGCGAAGTTGATACCGAACAACTTGCCCCAGAACTTGGTCATGTCCTTGTAGATTTCCTTCCCGGTCATCACATAGACCGACTCCATGATCACCAGGATCCAGGTGAGGCCCAGGGTCAGCGGGACGAAAAGGAAGTGATAGAGCGCCGTGAGCGCGAACTGCAATCGCGATAGGTCGACGAAATCCGGATCCATCATGGTCTGGGTTCCTCAGGTTGCTTGCGTTCCAGAACTGGGGCGGGTCGGCCGATGCGGGCTGGCGGGTGACCCTGATGAGACGCCGATAATTTATGTCGTTTCGGAGTCGTCTGCATTGATTTATCGCAATTGCTCGTGCCTCCGTGGTCCGAAACGGCCCCGGGAAAACCCTAATCACACGACAATAATGCGGGTATTCCTAGGGTCCGTCGGACAGATTGGCCAGCGCCGCGGTATCGACCTGGTACCGGTTGGGGCCGATCGCTTCGAGAATTCCCTGGCGCCGCAGGTCAGCGATGATGCGGCTGGCGGTCTCGGTGGTGATACCGAGGATTGCGCCGATTTCCTCGCGACTGAAGAGTTGGCACCGCGGGGGCGAATCGCTGGGGGTGAGACGCAGAATCAGTCGGGCGATACGCTGCCGTGCCGCGCCGGTGGACAGGTCGGTCAACCATTGATCGGCCTCGGCCAAGGCCTGTTGCCAGCGGTTGAGCAGCTCGCGGTGCAGGGTCGGATTCTCTCGGCTCAGGCGGTTGACCGTGTCGGCCGGCAATCTGCAGAGTTCCGAGTCCTGCATGGCGACCGCGTGGTGCTCATAGGGTTTGCCCAGCAGGGTCTCGAGCCCGGTGACATCGGTTGGGCGTATCAGGCGAACGATGCGCTGAGAGCCGTCGGGCAGATAGCGCACCAGCTTGATCAGGCCCCTTCGAAGGGTGAAGAGGTGAGGACTGTGCTCGCCTGCATGATAGAGGGTTTCGCCGGCGCATAGCGCGGTTTGCACAATCGGATCGTGGATCGTGCCGAAATCTTCCAGTCGGAGCCCGGCAAACAGGGCCGATTTCCGAATTGCGCATTGTTCGCAATCGGCAAGGCCGGTCCAGGCCTCTTTGAGGGGAATCTTGTCGAGCATGGCCTCATCATACCTGTAATCCGTCGCCGTTTTCGATTTGTGAACAGATGGACAACAAATGGTTTTTCTTGCCTTGCAATTTACCTCATAATCTTTTTTCTGATAGTTCAGTAGGTGCATTATTTAAAGTGTCTTCTGAAGTGAATGAGCTGCTGGTTGCCGGTCCTGGTTGGGTGGTTCCCCTGCTGGTGCTGTTTTGTGCCTACGTGGTCCGGGGGATGTGCGGTTTCGGGTCGGGATTGATCGCGATTCCTCTGCTGAGTTTGTTTCTGCCATTGACCCTGGCGGTACCGCTGGTGGTCGTATTGGATTTTCTCGCCTCGGCGGGTCATGGGATTTCCAATCGCCATGCCATCGCGTGGCGTGAAGTCGGCAGGCTGTTGCCTTTCGGCCTGATGGGCGTAGCGCTTGGCCTGAGTGTCTTCCACCTTGTCGATCCGTTGGTATTGCGTCGGGCCATGGGGGCATTCGTCCTGCTCTACGCCCTCTATTCGCTGTGGTCGCCACAGGTGGGGAAGGCGAGCCCGTGGTGGGCTGCCCCTGCCGGCATTGGCGGGGGTTCAATCGGGACGCTGTTCGGTACCGGTGGCCCTTTCTATGTAACCTATCTGAAGGCACGAGGGCTGAGCAAAGAGGCCTTCCGCCCGACCTTCGCCACCCTGTTTCTCCTAGATGCCAGTGCGCGGATTGCCGGTTATGTCGGGACCCGGATCGCCGAGGTCGGCCTCCTGCAGTGGCTCGCTGCGGGGGTCCCCCTGATGATGGTGGCCATGTATGTCGGGGGCCACATCCATACCCGGATCAGCGCCATCGCCTTCGGGCGGGCTATCAGTGCGCTGCTCGTGCTGAGCGGGATCGCCCTGCTTCGTTAGGGAAGCTCTGATCAATTCGTAACACGGCATCTTGCGGCGCAAAAGCGCCCATTTCTACGTTGCGAATCTTCGCAATAGCCGGCTATTACGTGC
>JANTHJ010000083.1 GCA_024762475.1 Chromatiales bacterium
CCTCTTCCTGCGGGTTGGGATCATCTCGCAGATTGAAACCGTCGCGAGCCCCCTCCAGAACATGGGTGTAGACCGGGGCTCCGCCGGACTGCAAGGGCTCGATCAGTTCTCGCAGGTACCAGAATCCGCCGGCATTGCGCGGTTGCAGGATGTAGATCGGTACATTGCTGGCCTGCGCGATGGGCAACAGCTCGACCGGCTCGCCGCCCTGGGGCGTGCGCAGGAACAGACGCGGGCCGACCGTGATCAGGCCGCGGATTCGGTCGGTATCGTGGTATTTCTGCTGATAGCGGCGCAATGCGCGCAGCGCCAGCCCGGCCGTGCGGCCCGGCGCCATCACGAAGACCTTGCGCCCCGATGCGACGGCTTGGCGCACCAATTCGGTGGCTGCCGCTGGAGGGACCTCGTTGAGGCTGTAACGTCCCGCCGCGAGGAACCAGGCGGCATGCAGGTCCGGTATCCAGACCTCGATTCCCTGCCTGGCCAATGCCTCTGCGACCGGGCGCTGCCTCGGCGAGAGGCCGAACTCCGATGGCAGCCACAGGAGCAGACGGTCACCGCCAGCGGCGGGGTGGACGGTCAGCGGGATCTCATCGCCCGACTGCAGCGTTATGGTCCTTTCTTCGGCGGCCTGCCCGGCGATGGAGAACAGCAGCGAGAAAAGCAGGACGAGCAAGGATGGGCGCATAGGGGGATTCGGGGGTGTCGTTTCGGCCGGAACGGAACGACCATTATCCGCTATTTGAGTCGGCGTCTGGGGCGGCAAATCTTCGGCGGTCTGAGGCAACGGGCGCCGGACCGAACAAGAGACGGTAGAATGCGCGCCACTTTCGATGGAACCGCGTGCATGCAGATACCTTTCAGTGAAAAACCGGGACGCCACGAGCGCCACTACCGGCGGCGATTGGACAACCCTCTGTTCGACTCACCGACGCAACTGAGCGACGAGGCCCTGTTGGAGGTCCAACAGCGGGATCACGAGGAGCTGGTGGCCTTTGTCGCCGAGTTGCGCCAGGTGGTGGAGCGTGCCGTGTCGCTCAAGCCTCAGGAAGAGAGCGAGGTGGTGCTGGCGTTGAAGGCGGATCTGGAGCGCCTCTACGAAACCACTGTCGGCCTGGCCGATGAGCAGGGGGCCAACCAGCAGGCCATCGAGCATCTGCTGGATGCGATCATGCGCACCATCCGCGCCAATGCCGAGGGTGATGCCCTGGCTGCCCAGGAGCTGGAGATGGAGGCCCAGGCGCGGGCACTGCACTTCCAGCTGCTGAAGGAACCCCTGGTGGCCGATCTGTTGCACCCGCAGACCGTGATTGCGCCGGCGGAATTGGTGCCTACCCTGCTGAGCGAGAGCGAATCGGCGGTCACCGCGGCCCTGCAGCTGTTCGACCCGGCTCAGCGGGCGCAGCTGGCAACGGATGCGCGCGCATTGCTGTCTGCGCGCGATCCTGACAGGAAGCTCGAGCGGGCCTGGGCGCGGCTGGCGCAGATCGAGGAAGGTCTGCCGCAGTCAGAATAGGAACTACTCGCGCAGTTCGATCTCCCCGTTGACGTTCACGCTCAGGCGAGCGGTCCCCGCCTCGAGGGTGACCGGTCCGACGCTCTCTGCCATGGCGGCGTCCGCCACCATGGCGCGCCGATAGGCGACCGGGGGTGCCGCACCGCCATCGTTCACCGACAGGCGCACCAGGCGATATCCCTTCCTGCCCAGGGCCCGGGCGATGCGCTCGGCACGTTGGGAGAAGCGTTTCAGCGCGGTGACCGTCACCTGCTCCAGGTGCTTGCGGCGTTTCTCGGGCGAGAGCTGGTAGCCGAGGGACGAGACCCGCAGGCCGCTGGCCTGCAGATCACCGATCAGGGCCCCAAGGGTCTTGGCATCGTGGCTCTGCAGGCGGATCTCCTGCCGTACCCGCCAGCCGACGATGCGGCTTTTCTGGTAGATGGGGTGGGTCTGGTACCCCTGGGTACTGACCTCGATACCTGGGGTGCCGCGCGCGCGTTTCACGGCGTGCGTGATGGTGCGATTGACGGTGTCGGCCAGGCCGGCGGCATTCTGTCCCTCGGACTGGGTGAACAAGGCGGCGACCATCAGGTCGTTTTCGAGCTCGATACTCGCCTGTTCGGAAAAGCTGACCCGGTTGTAGACCGGCTCGTCGGCCAGGGCGCTCAACGAGAGTGAAAGCAATAGCGCGGACAGCAGCAGACGCATGCGGGTCTCCTTGTTCCTGCGGGATCGTTCCCTGTTTGTACAACAATTCCCGGACAGGTTCCGAACAAGTTTCCGGCGCATCTCATGGGGCCGTGCCCGGGCAGCAGCCTTGGAGGGGGCTGAGGCATTCGATTTTTCACCTCCCCCACTTGTGGGAAAGGGCCGAGCGACGGGGGCCAGGGAGGGAGTTCAAACAACGGCCTATCCCCCTCCTAGCCTCCCCCCCCCCGCTTGCGGGGGGGAGGGACTAACCAGATATTCCCTTCTATCGCCTTTGGGGTTCAGCCTTGTATTTTTCAATGCACGGGCGATCGGCCGCAACGATGCTTGCGAAGGCGGGTATAAAGGGTCACGCCCCGATCCGGAGGAAGAACGTTATGAGCAAGCCTTTCGATCTGCTGATCGTTGGGGGCGGGGTCTCGGGTTCGGCCCTGCTCTATCTGACGACGCGTTACAGCGACATCGGTCATGTCGGCCTGCTCGAGAAATACGCCGCGCCGGCCCGGGTCAACTCCCTGCACAGCAACAACAGCCAGACCCTGCACTGCGGGGACATCGAGACCAATTATTCACTGGACAAGGCCCTCAAGGTGCAGCGCGCGGCGCGGATGGTCGAGCGTTATGCGACCGCCCAGCCGGATATCGACCATTTGATCTTCAAATATCCCAAGATGGTGCTGGGGGTGGGATGTGATGAGGTGGCGCGCCTGCGCGAGCGCTTCGAGACGCTTGCCCCGCATTATCCGCACCTGAAAATGCTCGAGGCGAGGGATATCGCGCGAATCGAGCCCGCAGTGGCCTACCGCGATGGCCGGCCGCGCGCCGAAGAGATCGTGGCACTGGGTTCGGAGGACGAGTACACCGCGGTCAATTTCGAGGCCCTCTCCCGCTCGTTCGTGCGCCAGGCGCAGCGTGTTCCGGGCAAGCAGGTGGAGGTCCGTTACAACCAGCGTGTCCGGCACATCAAGCGTCAGGGCGAGCTGTTCGTGGTCGAAACCGCAGATGCCTGCTTCCAGGCGCGTTCCGTGGTGGTCTGCGCCGGGGGACACAGCCTCAAGCTGGCTCACGACATGGGGGAGGGGCATCACTATTCGGTGTTGCCGGTCGCCGGCAGTTATTACTTCACGCCACAGGTACTCAATGGCAAGGTCTATACCGTGCAGAACGACCGGCTGCCCTTTGCCGCCATTCATGGCGATCCCGATGTGATGGTGCCGGGCAAGACCCGATGGGGGCCGACCGCACTGGTGCTGCCGGTGCTGGAGCGTTACAACTGGGAGACGATGAAGGACTTCCTGCGGGTCTTTCGCTTCGACCGCCAGGTCGCAGACGTATTGCTCGATCTGCTCAGGGTGCCCGACATTCGGAACTATATGTTCAAGAATTTCCTGTTCGAGGTGCCCCTGTTGCGGCGTGTACTGTTCCTGCGCGACGCCCGCAAGATCGTCCCCGACATGCGCCTGCGCGATGTGAATTTTGCCCATCACGTCGGTGGCGTGCGCCCGCAGCTGATCGACAAGCCCAATCGCCAGCTGCTGATGGGGGAGGCCAAGATCGATACCGGCAAGGGCGTCATCTTCAACATGACCCCCTCACCTGGGGCCACCTGCTGCCTGGAAAATGCCGAGGTGGATCTGCGCGCCATCGCTGCCTATCTCGAGGCGACCGTGGACGACGAGGCCCTGGCCCGGGATCTCCTGGATCAGGACAGCCCGCATGGCCCGGAGGACCTGCCTGCACGCCTGATTCAATGAGGCGATGCCGGGCAGTGAGACGCCTGTCGGGCGGCCGGTCTGCGGGCGCGGCCCAAATAAAAAGGCTCTGTTCCAGTTAAATGTGGGGCTTTTCCCAAGTTGTTTTTTTCACGTAGGTCGGGCTTTAGCCCGACCTACGGGGGTGTGCAAAACCCTGGCCTTGATTTTCAACACTTGATTGGAACGGAGCCAATAAAAAAGGCCCCTGCAGGGCAGGGGCCAAGGCTATCGCACGGTGCTTCCGTGCTTGGGAGAGTGGATACCCGCCGGGCTCAGGCGGCGAAGCGTTCCTTGGCCTCGCGCGCGGCTTTGGCCTCTTCGGGGCTGTAGGCCGCGCCGGACCACAGCATCTCGTAGGCGATCTCTTCGTTGCCGTTCTCGCACAGGGCGAGCACGTCCCTGAACAGCGGCTGAAAGGTCTCGCTGCGGTGCGAGCGCTCGTGATCCTCAAAGCTGCGCCAGAAGGTCACGATCAGTGCCTCACGGCCCTTCAGCGGGCTTTGGACCGCCTGGCCAATGGTCGACCCCTCGTTCGAGATCGCGCCGCTGTTGAGGGCAACGAAGCCGCCGATGAAGCCTGTATCCGAATGGTAGGTCTTGACGTTCTCGCACAGCAGCGCAACACGCTCCTGCAGATCGTCGACCGTAAATTCGGGTTTCAGGATCACCCGGTTGACCGTGACCACGCCATCAGGCGGGAAGTTGGGAATCAATGTACTCATGACTGACCTCCGCTATTTCAGTATATTCGGAATATCTGACTAAACTACTCGGGAATAGTTCCCGGGCAACCGAGGGCGTTGTTGCCAGCCAAAAAAAGACCCTGCAAAATGCAGGGTCGGATAGGTGCGGTCACGGGGACGTCCGATACACGTGTCAGGCCTCCGCCGGGTAGCGCAGGCCTCCTCAGTTGATGCAGACGGTCCCGCTCAGGGTCAGCTCGTTGCGCGGATCGTCCGGGCAATAGCTTATGGTCCCTTGTGCCAGCACGTCGTGCTCGTCGTTGGTCAGGCGCCGCAGCTTCTTGCGTCCCTTTGCGGAGGTCAGCCGCTCGGTGGCCGTGAAGCGACATCCGCTCGCGTCCGCGGGCAGCAGGCTTTCGACCTTGTCTCCGAAGGTGCGGATCTTCGAGCCATCGGCGAAATAGATGGTGTGGTTGAGGGCGGGGAGCCCGTTGTCCTGTTGATCCACCACCTGGCCGATGATCACGCCCTGACCCTGATAAAAGGTCTGGCCGTTCTTCTCGATATGCACGGCGGCGATACCGTACTGCAGTTGCTGGCTGAAGTTGACGGTCTTGATCTGTCCGGTCAGGTTGCCGTGGGCGCTGCAGTCATCGGCATTGGCGGCCAATGGCAGCGTAAGCAATAGCAGGCCGGCGAGGGTTTCAAAACGCATTCTTGTCTCCTTTTTTGGTGCAATTTTTTATCGACTGCCGGCGCCCACATTCGCGGTTTTTGTTGCAATGACGGACGCCGGTTGGGGAAGGCTACCCTGTTTCGGCGGGCCATGCCGATCCCTGTGTATTGCGCGGGGCATCAGCCCGCCCACTCAATACTTACAGGAGGATCTGTTCCATGCCTCCCTGCTGCACCTTCTCGATAAAGGCCTGTTGCCAACCGTCACCGAGCAGCCCCTGGGCAAGCTCTACCACGATGTAATCGGTCTGCAGCCCGGTCTCATCGGCATAGCGCGCCAGACCCTGCTGGCAGGCCGGGCAGCTGGTGAGCAGTTTGACCTGGCCCTCGGCGCGTTCGCGCCCGGTCAGTTCGCGGATGCCGGCGCGCAGCTCTTCCGCCTTGCGGAAACGCAGCTGGTTGGCGATGTCCGGGCGCGATGTGCCAAGGGTGCCGGCCTCGCCACAGCAGCGATCCGAGAGGCGCACCTCGGCATCGAGCAGGCGTGCTGCCACCTCCACGGGGTCGTGCTGCTTCATCGGTGTATGGCAGGGGTCGTGATAGAGGTATTGCACCGCGTTACCCGTCTGTTCGCCGGTGGGCAGTTCGACGCCCTTCTCCATCAGGTATTCGTGGATGTCCAGCAGCCGGCAGCCGGGGAAGATCTTCTCGAATTCGTATTTGAGCAGTTGATCCATACAGGTACCGCAGGAGACCAGCACGGTGTGGATGTCCATGTAGTTGAGCGTGTTGGCCACACGATGGAACAACACCCGGTTGTCGGTGGTGATGCGCTGACCGCGCGCATGCTGACCGGCGCTCAACTGGGGGTAGCCGCAGCAGAGATAGCCCGGCGGCAGGACGGTCTGGGCGCCCACCTCGTAGAGCATCGCCAGGGTGGCCAGTCCGACATCCGAGAACAGTCGCTCTGAGCCGCAGCCGGGAAAGTAGAACACCGCGTCGCTGTCGTCGACGGCGCGCTGCGGGTGGCGGATCACCGGCACATAGCGCGCATCCTCGATCCCCAGTTCACTGCGATAGCTGCGCTTCGGCAGCTCGACCCGAATCGGCCGACGCACCAGCTCGACCACCGTTTCGGTCACCTTGGGACGGCCGGTGGTGGCAGCGGGCAGATTCGCATTGCGTCGCAGCAACCCGGTCTTCTGCATCAACTGATGTCCCAGGGTCAGTCCCTTGAAGCCCCATTCGAGCATCAGTTTGCGCAGCGTCTTGATGGTGGTGGGGTTGGTGGCATTGAGGAACTGCATGGCCGCCCAGGTGCCCGGATTGAAGCGCTTCTTGCCCGCTTCGGTGAGGATCTTGCGCATGCGGATGGTGACATCGCCGAAGTCGATGTCGACCGGGCAGGGGGGCTGGCACTTGTGACACACGGTGCAGTGGTCGGCGACGTCGTTCATCTCGTCGAAGTGGTCGAGGGAGATGCCGCGCCGGGTCTGTTCCTCGTACAGAAAGGCCTCGATCACCAGGCCGGTGCCAAGGATCTTGTTGCGCGGCGAGTAGAGCAGGTTGGCGCGTGGCACATGGGTCATGCACTCGGGCTTGCATTTGCCGCAGCGCAGGCAGTGTTTGATGTCGTCGTTCAGCGCCCCCAGC
This sequence comes from Chromatiales bacterium, assembly GCA_024762475.1. GTDB lineage: Bacteria > Pseudomonadota > Gammaproteobacteria > Chromatiales > Chromatiaceae > MONJU. Next base: position 6,972 of record JANTHJ010000083.1, read on the forward strand.
TCGCTCTGCTCGAGGATGATCGCCTCCTGCTGCACCAGGCGCAGCGAGGGGGTGTAGGCGCCGTCTAGACCCGAGTCCGGCATCAGCTTGCCGCGGTTGAAGTATTGCTCCGGGTCGACCCGTTGTTTGTAGTCGACGAAGGCCTGCAGCTTGTCTGGCTCCAGGTACTGGATCTTGGTCAGGCCGATACCGTGCTCGCCGGAGATCACGCCATCGAGAGACTGGGCCAATGCCATGACCCGGTCGACGATGCGTTCGGCCCGGCGCAGCATGCGGTAGTTGTCCGAATGCACTGGAATATTGGTATGCACGTTGCCGTCGCCTGCGTGCATGTGCAGGGCCACGAACAGGCGCTGGTGTTTGACCTCTGCGTGTGCCGCCCGCAGCCGCTCGCGCAGCGGTTCCATGTCGCTACCCTGGAAGATCTCGCGCAGCGGCTGCTTGAGCTCGCGCCGGTAGGAGACCCGAATGTCCCGCCGCAACAGCAGGTCGATGACCCGGTCGCCGGGGCGAATGCAGGCACGCTCTTCCTCGGTCAGCGCGTCGAGTTCGGCGGGATCGGCCTCGAAGTGGTCCAGCAGGGCCTGCCAGCGACGTTCGACCTGGTCCAGTAGCGCCATCGCCAGGTCGAACTTGCCGGTCAGGATGCCTTCTTCTTCGTCCTCGGCAGGGCGCTCCTCGCACAGGATCCGGCGGAAGGAGAGGATGGTCTCGATCTTGTTGCCGATCGACTCCTCGATATTGATGCGCTCTATGCCGCGGCTGTAGTCGGCCAGGCGCTCGAGGGGGATCACCACGTCCTCGTTGATCTTGAAGGCATTGGTGTGGGCCGAGATGGCGGCGGTGCGGGCCCGGTCGGCCCAGAAGCGCTGGCGGGCCTCCGCGGTCACTGCGATGAACCCCTCCGCCTCGCGCGCATTGGCCAGGCGCACCACCTCGCTGGCGGCACGGCCCACGGCGTTCTCGTCGTCCGAGACCAGGTCCGCGATCAGCACCATCTTGGGTGTCTCGCGGCGCGCCGCCTTGGTGCTGTAGCTCACCGCCTTCACATAGCGCTCGTCCAGGTGCTCCAGCCCCGCGATCTGCACGCCCTCGGTCTGCTCGATGAACCGGGTGATCTCGACGATGGCCGGCACGGCACGGGCCAGGTCGCTGCCGAAGAACTCCAGACAGACGGTGCGCACATGTGAGGGCATCCGGTGGAGCACGAAGCGCGCCGAGGTGATCAGGCCGTCGCAGCCCTCCTTCTGTACGCCGGGCAGGCCCGACAGGAACTTGTCGGTGACGTCCTTGCCCAGGCCGGCCTTGCGCAGGGCGCTGCCGGGGATCTCGAGGAGTTCCGGCTCGCCCTTCTTCTGCCTGCCGTCCTCGTGGTAGCGCTGCACGGAGAAGCGGACGGCTTCCTGCTCATGGATCTTGCCCAGGTTGTGCTCCAGGCGGGTGACCTCCAGCCAGTCGCCCTGGGGGGTGACCATGCGCCAGCTGGCCAGGTTGTCCAGGGTGGTACCCCACAGCACCGCCTTCTTGCCGCCGGCGTTCATCGCGATGTTGCCGCCGATGGTGGAGGCATCCTGCGAGGTGGGGTCGACCGCGAAGGCCAGGCCGTGACGCCCGGCCAGTCCCGAGACCCGGCGCGTCACCACCCCGGCGCCGGTACGCACCGTGGGCACCGTACCCTCGACGCCCGGCAGCTCGATGTACTCGACCTCCGAGAGGTCTTCGAGCTTCTCGGTGTTGATCACCGCGCTGTGGGCATCCAGCGGCACTGCAGAGCCGGTATAGCCGGTGCCGCCGCCGCGGGGGATCAGGGTCAGGCCACAGTCGATGCAGGCGCGCACGATGGCCGCCACCTCTTCCTCGCGGTCGGGCGAGATCACCACGAAGGGCATCTCCACACGCCAGTCGGTGGCATCGGTGGCGTGTGACACCCGGGCCAGGCCGCTGAAGTCGATATTGTCGCGTCGGGTGACCTTGGCCAGCGCGCGACGCACCTGGCGGCGCAGCTGCGCGCGTTCGCCGAAGCAGTTGCTGAAGCGGTCCACGGCCTCTTGCGCGGCCTCCAGCAGGCGGCGCGCATCGGCGTTGTCGTTGAGACGCGCCTCGAACTGGCGCAGGCGGTGATTCAGCGCCTCGATCAGGGCATTGCGGCGCTCGACGTTCTCGATCAGGTCGTCCTGCAGGTAGGGATTGCGCTCTACCACCCACATGTCACCCAGCACCTCGAACAGCATCCGCGCCGAGCGCCCGGTGCGCCGGCTGCCCCGCAGTTGTTCGATCAACTGCCAGTTCGCCTCGCCCAGATAGCGGATCACGATCTCGCGATCGGAGAAGGAGGTGTAGTTGTAGGGGATCTCTCGGATGCGGTCCATGAAGGTCTGCCGGCAGGTTGGCCGCCACATTGCGACCAGTGCTTCAGGAACCGCGCATTCTAGCCGATAGAACGGGAAGAGCGGCCACGCGGCGTATGAGGAGTCTCAATGGTGGGACGGGGTCAGGATTTGCGCTTCTCGGCCTTCTCCACCTCGCGCTGGATCAGACGGGTGACCCAGTTGGAGAGGGAGCGATCATCCGCCTCCGCCAGGCGCTTGGCGGCCTTTTTCAGGTCCGGATCGATACGCAGATTGAGGATCTTGGTCTTCTTCTTTGCGTTCATGGGGATTCACCCTCTGGTGGTTTCCGGTGTCGGCTCGCCGTCGCTGCATTGGGCACCGTAGGCCTATGAGCGCAATCCATCTGGATAAACGTTTGACAATCTTGAATTTTATGCCATAGTGGGCATATACAGTGTATATACATTGTAAATTTTTGTCGTTTCAGGGAATACAGTTCTTCGCAAGGAGTGATGGTGATGGATGTCAGTAACGCAAAATTCGAGCTTACCAATCCGCCGCGCTGGGTGGATACCGGTCATTTGCTGATCGAGGCCGTGGTCCTGCTGGGCGTCGCGGCCGCACTGCTGCACTTGGTGTAGGCCGATCGCGGCGTTTTAAGGAAGCTTTGATCAATTCGTAACACGGCATCTTGCGGCGCAAAAGCGCCCATTTCTACGTTGCGAATCTTCGCAATAGCCGGCTATTACGTGCGATCCGCGCCTT
>JANTHJ010000084.1 GCA_024762475.1 Chromatiales bacterium
AACTTTCCAATGATGTTTCCGATGGCTGCTGCCATCAAGTTTCAATCCGCTCCCGCCGGTGATCGGCGGGAGAACGCGGCGATAGCTTCATAGCTCACCCCTCCCGGCGCGTTTCAATCCGCTCCCGCCGGTGATCGGCGGGAGAACTCGCAGAGCTGGCCGTTATACTCATCTTCCATGGGGTTTCAATCCGCTCCCGCCGGTGATCGGCGGGAGAACAGCTCCACGATAACCATTTGAACGCGCGGCTGAAAAGGGGCCGATGCCGCGAACCCTTTTATGATGGACGGGAAATACAGCTGCTGTATGTCTGTCGATCGTGTCATTTTTTATTTCGATCAAAGGGTTGCCCCTATCGCGATCCCCATGGGGTTTGTCCGGGCACTCGGGGTTCGCGCTTAGATGATGAGCGGTGCTTCGAAATCGGTCGCCCGGAAACAGCCGAATTCCTTGACGTTCTTCGCCAGCGGCTCGTGCAGCCGATAGATTCTCAGATTGTCTTCTTTTTCGTCGATTTCATCCAGTAGCGCCTGCTCTAGGCGCTCGTAGTTGGTGGGATCGACCTGGCACTCGAAAACCGATTTCTGTACCCGCTGGCCATAGTCCTTGCAGACCTTGGCGACGCGGCGCAGGCGCCGACGGCCTGCCGGGCTCTCGGTGGAAACATCGTAAGTGACGAGGATGAGCATGGCGTCTCCTATTTGTGCAGGTAGGGGACATAGGCTTCCACATCGCCGCGCAAGTGGCGGGCGAGCAGGCGTGCCTGCAACAGCGGGAGCAGCCCGATCTCGACTTTCTGTTGTAGGACGGGGTGGGTCAGCTGCTCCTTCTTGCGTTCCTGGTAGGCCACCAGCAGTTTCCTGCGTCCATCGTCATTCAGCAGGACGCTACCGCCGGGATTGAAGTCGAAGTCCTTGGGAGTGATCTGCCCGCGATTGATCAGGGTAACGGCGAGCCGGTCCCCCAGCACCGCGCGGAATTCCTCGAGCAGATCGAGCGCCGAGGCGGGGCGGCCAGGCCGAACGCAATGCAGAAACCCAAGCTGCGAGTCGAGGCCGACGCTTTCCATTGCGCTCCGGCAGTCGGTGAGCAGCAGGGCGTAGAGAAAGGAGATCAGGGCGTTGAAAGGGTCTCGTGGGGGTCGGCGGCTGCGCTGATCGAAAGGGAATTCATCGCGAAGATCCGGGCGGATCATACGGTTCAATACACCGAAGTAGACGCGAGCGGCGTCGCCTTCGAGGCCACGAACGCTGTCGAGGTTGTTGGCCTGGCCCAGGTTGCGGAGATTGATGGCGATGCTGTCCACCGCGCGGCGTAGAGCGTCAGCATCCTCTTGCGACTTGGCGTCTCTGGCGCTGCGCAGCAATACCTGGCGGCTGTTGCGCAGTTTGCCAGCGATGAATGCGCGGGCCAGGTTCAGCGCCGCTTGCGGATTGTCCGCAGTGCGGTATTGGGCTTGGCGCAGTAGGATGTTTCCGCTGACGGCTCCCTCCACCCGCGCCAGGAAACGCCCGTTTTCATCGAGCCAGACAATGCTGCGCCCGTCCTCCATGCAACGGGCCATCAGGGTGCTGCTGAGGTTGACCCGACCGATGCACACGATACCGCCCAGGTGATGCAGCGGCACTTGCAGCCGTTTTTCCCTGTCGATCATGACCACCAGGGTTTCGCCTTCGAGTCGCAGCCAGGCACCCTCGGTGGAGACATACAGGGTGTTGAGTAGTTGCTTCATGGCGGGTCGCTGTCTACTTCGAAGAGGTGTTCGGCGAGTTCGCGAATCCGTTGCTCCTCGCCAACCAGATCCGGCTGACAGATCTCCCGCAGTGAGCAGGCGCGACAAAGGGCGGGATCGTCGGCGGGCGGTGGCAGCGTATCGGCTGCCAGCATGGTCCGCACGGCCTGGGCGATCTGTTCCACTTGGCGCCGCAGTTCGGGCGTGATCTTCACGACCCGCCGACGCTTGCTCTTGTGGTGATAGATGGCGCCTTCGGGCACGGCATGGCCGGTCATCTCTTCCAGACAGATCGCCTGCGCGGCGAGCTGGATGTCGTCGTGTTCGCGCTTGTGACGTCTGCCCTGCTTGTATTCCACCGGATAGGGCGCGCCGTCGGGCAGAATCTCCACCACATCGGCCTTGCCCACCAGTCCGAGACGCTCGCTGTACAGCGGCAGGGCGCGCAGCACCCGGACGCCATCCTCGGTGCTTAGCTCGCCGCCATCGACGCGGCGGTGCGCGCGCTGGCCGCGCAGGGTGAACTCGTTGTCGTCGAAGCTCTGTTCTTGATGGATCAGGGCGCACTGGCGCGGGCAGTAGCTGTAGTGCTGGAGCGCCGACAGCATGACGTCCCTCTCTTCAGTCAAAACGATCCTCGACGTTTTCCAGCAGGCGTTTGCCGTGCATGACAGCGATGATCAACAGCTCATCGTCGGAGATCCGATACACCATCCTATAGCTGTAAATGAGGCGTTCTCTGATATTCGGATTATCCAGTTCGGGAACCATTCGACCGATTCTTGGTGCTTCCGGCAGGGAACGCGCCGCGCCCAGCAGTTTCGCTACAACGGCCTTGGCGTAGAATGCCGAGTCACGCGCGATATATTCGGCGATGGACTCGATATCCTCCAGCGCCTCGGGCGACCATCTTACGTGGTAGTCCATGCGCCGAGTTTCTTTTCAGCTTCTTCCTGACTGAGCGTGCCTTCCTTTTCGGCCCGATCGATACCCTGCCGGATTTTCTCGACGACATAGAGATGGTATTGCACATCCTCTATCGTGCAGTCCTCGGGCAGCTTTTCGAGAAGCGATGTCACTTCATGCTTTACGTTTACCGTGCTCATGTTCGAACGCCTCAGTTACAGTCTTTCGCCAGTTCCGCTTCTTCTCGCATCGATGAGTTCAAGCCGCAAACCGCAACACTTCGAGCTCAGCATGGTTTGTCATCGCTGATTCGGCCTGCTTTAGTACACGTTGGCTGATCTCTTCGCTGAGATAATACTCGCCGCAGTTGTCGCATACCTCAGCGGGAACGTCTTTGATCAGTACCGTGGTTTTTTCCCGTTGGAGCGTTACGGTAACCTTGCCTGGCGCCGTCTCGCCGGTCTTGCAGATCACGCATTTCATGGCTTTTTCCTCTCTCTGAAGCCTGATTTCCACCGCTCTTCGGATGGCACATAGGTGGTAACGATATAACAGTCATCGGTTTCCGGGTTGCGCGCCACGACCACGTGAATGGGAATCTCACCATGGAAACCCAACAACAGCGTGCTCGGGTACGGCGTATCGTCGGGATAGTCCTTGATGGCCTCGCCCTGCTCCACGACCTTCCGGATTACCTCGGCCGACAAGCTGCGCTCGAACATGCGCCGGATGGCATGACCGCTGAAACGAATCGAGGCGCAGCGCATCGTCAACCCACTCTTCGGATCAGTTCGACGCCAGCCGGCAGGTCGTGGTCATCGACGCTCACTTGATAATCGCTGAAATCCCGGGGGACGGCCACATCGGCCTTCTTGTTCACTCGAATTCGCTCGAACAGGTCGTGGGCATGGGCGTTGCCGAGCTTGCCATCGTGTTTGAACACATAGAGCCCCCGCGTGGCCATCTCGCCGCGAGCGGCCGAGCGGTCGTGCTCGAACATGTTCTCCAGCGCCTGCCACAGCAGCTCCAGGTCTTCCCCGGAGAAGCCGGTCTGGCCGGCCAGTGGGGCAGAGATGAAGCCGTGGGCGACGTAGAGCCCGTAGGGGACGGTGTGCTTTCGGCCCATGGTGCGGTTGTCGCCTTCCTGAGCATCGGCCTCCTTTTCGGTCGCCACGGCCATGCGGGTGATGGAATGTTCCTGGGCGAAGATGGGATCGACAGAGCGTGCGAAGGTGAGTTGCACCGGGCCGCGCACCTGGCCGCAGTTGACGCCGGTGGACATGACCGCGCCGAAGGTGCGCACATCGTAGAAATTATGGCACATCCAGTCGCGGGCCTCGTTGACCTTGTCGCCGCCCTTGCGTTTCTTGCCATCGCCTTCGAGCAGGTCTTCCGCGCCGATGGCGATATAGGCGCGTTCGTGTTGCTTGTTCAGAATCGCCTTCTCCTTCACATAGATCTCATAGGGCGGCTGTTCCTCCTTCACCAGGCCGACATAGTTGCGTACCTTGCGCTTGAGGCTGACGTCGGTGACCAGGCCCCTGCCGGTCTCGGCATCCACGCGCGGCAGGTTGCCGGCATCCGGATCGCCGTTGGGGTTGCCATCCTTGACGTCGAACAGCAGGACGAAGTCATAGCGGTTTTCGAGGCTCATTGATTCTCTCCTTGGGTTTCGAGTTCAGATCCATGTTTCTTGAAGAAGTCCTGACGCTGGTGGTAATAGCCGATGGCGAAACGTCCCTGGTCCGCCAGCGAGAGATGCGGCGGGAAGTTCCCGATGCCGTCGATGATCTCGCCCAGAAGGCGTTCGAAGTTGACCTCTCTGCCCTTGTTGTCGAGCTTGCTCAGATGGTGCTTGGAGAGCTTGATCAGGGTCGGGAAGACAGCCACCGGCGTGCTCGACGCCGAGCCGTAGTAGCGATCGCGGATGGTGGCGTTGATACCGGGATTGGCTTCTTCCTGGATTTTTTCCAGCACGGCGAAGAGCCGCCCCAGGCGATAGCCGTAGTTGGTGTTGTCGGGGTCCAGGGACACGGTCAGTTCCTCCTTGGCTTCGAAATTCGAGGCGCGCATTGCGCGGTTGATGCAGCCCTTGATCAGGGCGGCGCGGGGGTAGGTGATTTCACGTTCGGCGCGGATGCGCTGCACGGCGGCGGCCAGCAGTGTGCGTGGATAGGGGGCGTCGTCGAGAATGGCGCGCAGCGTGTCGCCGGCGAGATTGGGCGGAATGTTGTCGGCCTTGCCCTGGGTCGCGGTGGAGACCAGCAGGCGAAACAGCGGCAGGTATTCCGGCTGCTTCTCGCCGTGTTCGATGGCGATATCCTGGAAGTGCTGGACGATATTCTCCGCCAACTCGCCGACGGTGGTGACCTTCCAGAAGCGCACCGCGATGCGGGCGGCATTCGGCGCCAGGCCGAGCACGAAGAAGCGGGTATCGGCGTCATCCCTGGTGTATCGGCCCGTGTGGATGGCATGGAACAGCGCTTGGACTTTCTCGGCCTGCCGGTCGGGGTCGTCCTTCACTGGCTCGCCGAAGATGTCCACGACGGCGGTTTCCATCTCCGTGGGCTTCTCCGCCCAAAAGACCGTGGAACTGTCCCCTACTTGCAAGCGCTGTGGCGAACCCTTGCGCAGCAGGTGGTTCAGGGCGGTGGTGTAGGCGAAGGCAGGTCTCTCGCCAATCGGCGCGTTGGCCCCCTGTTCCTTACGCCAGGAACGAAAAGCATCGAGATTGAACGAGATAATGTTTGCCCCGGATGTTTGCGCCCCCCAGACGCCCTTGATGGCGGGATGCAGGCGGCTGATGCCACGCTCGTCGCCCGTGATCAGGCAGATGCCTTTTTCTCCGCTGTCCGCGGCGGCTTCGGCCATCTGCTCGATGGCGGCCTTCACCACAGGGCGCTGGCAGACCAGCTCACTACCTCCCTGGAGGCGGAAACTCAGGTTGGGGTTGGCGCGCAGTTCCTTCCAGACCGGCAAGCGGATCAGCGCCTTGCAGTCCAGATTTTCGAGAAAACGACGTACCGCCTGAATGCCTTCATCCGCCAATGCCTCTTGCGGTAACTCGGCGATACGCCGGATAAAGGCCTGGTGTTGCGCGCGGATGCGGTCGGGTGCGGGTTTTTTCTGGCCGGGCTTGACCTTGCGGGGAATGCCGAGCACATACTCGGCATTGTCCCAGAGTAAATTGGTGGCGACGCCGGAAGTTTTCTTCACCGCCTGCGGGACGAGATAGGCGCGCGCCTGCTTCTTGCGCCCGGCGCCTTCGCGGGTATCCTCGATCTGCACCGGTTTTCCGTCGGCGTCGATCTCGATGATGAAGGGGATCTCCTTCCACTCGAAGCCGAATGGCGGCAGCGCATCCTCCGGGTCTGCCTGTTTACGCTGGTAGTAGTCATAAAGTGCCTGCAAGATCATCCCCGCACCTCCTCACTGTCCCAGTCGGGCACTTCGATGACGCCGTTTTCCATGCGGGCATTGAAAAAGCGCGGGCTGGGCGAGGTGTGGTCGCTGTAGTCCAGGTCGTAGAGCATCCAGCCGAGATCGCGTGTTTCGGCTATGGGCGGGGCCTCTTCATCCGGGTTTTCGGCCAGCCGGAAGTCGGCGCTGAATTCCCGGCAGCCGAGATAGGGCTGGTTGAAGCACTGCCCCTTGCGCGCGCGGCGTTGGAACATCTCGGCGTATTTCTCCGGGCCTTCGCGCTTGTTCAGCAGCTCGAACTGGCCGTGCAGGCGGTAGCGCACGTCGCGCAGGAACAGGCCGGCGCGTTGCTGGCGGTCGTCTTCGATGTAGGTCCCCAGTTGCCCGTTGCCGTTTTTCATCGCCGTCTTGACGTTGCGCTCGGACACGACCCCGCCCAGTTCGTTGCGCCGCAGGTTGATCCAGCGGATGGGGCTGAGTACCTCGATACGGCGGATATGCCAGCGGATGGCGGGCTTCCACAGGATGGCGTCGAACACGGCGCGTGAGGCCGAGGGGGTGATGACATCGTAGGAAACGCGCTCCACCTTCATCTCGGGGCGGGTAAAGCAGGCGAAATCGCCGCGGACTTCGAGGCAGTAGGTCTTCATGTCGATAACAGCTCCTTGTCACCGGTGGCGTGGGCGCGCAGGTAGCCCTGGCGCGCGTAGTCGAGAATCTTGCGGTCTTCGGTGATCAGGGCGAGTCGGTGATGGCGGGCGGTGGCGACGATCAGCCGGTCGGCGGGGTCCGCGTGGAAATCGCCGGGTAGCCGGTGAGCATCCAGGATAAGTGGAAGCTCAAGGGGTAAGACCATCAGATTGGGTAATCTCAGCGCGTCCTCCAACCATTCCTCCGCCGACATGCCCAGGGTTATCTGGCCCTTGGATTCGAGCAGACCGATCTCCCAGAGGGACATTATCGAAACCGCCAGACCACCCGTTTTCACGGCGCGCTCGATCGCATCACGCGCGGGTGCTTTCAACCGGGGATTTTGCAGGCCATACCAAAGCCAAACGTGCGTATCGATCAGATAACCGCCCATCATTTCTTCTCGTCATCCTCGGGCTTTGGCTCCGCGACTCCCAGCCCTTCGTATAAATGCGCCTCCTCGCCCAGGCAGGCCTCCCAATCCTCACCTTCGATGGGCGCCATGATGTCGCCGGTGATCTTTGCGGTGCCGGCCATGTAGCCAAACCAGGAACGTTCCTCTTCCGGTTCCACCGGCATCAGCCTGGCCACGGGTTTGCCGCGCTTGGTGATGGTGATGGTTTCGTGGGTCTTGGCCACTTCATCCATCAGTTTCAGGCACTTGGCCTTGAATTCGGTTGCCGTGATTTTCATGGCTCGCTCCATATGGTCAGATGGATATGACCATTATAATCGGTCCGGCTATTTCTAAATGACCAAGTCAGCCGCCGCCGGTGTGTCGGTATCCAGCGCCAGGCCCAGCACCGGATCGTAGATCGTCGTACCGGCCATCTGCGCCCAGATGCCGGGCCAGATCTCCTCGATCTGTACCTCGTCGCGCAGGCGCTGGAAATGCCAGTCCGAGACATTGACGCTAAAGCGTTGGAGCTTGCGCATCAGCCAGCGGCTGGGGCCTTCGTTTTTCAGCTTGCCGAGAAGCACGTCGATGGTTCTGTCCAGTTCGCCAGTTTCCTTATCCTTGACTGGGTAGTAGCGGACCAGAACGGTTTGTCCGCTCTCGTCAATGATCCGGAAACGCTTGGCGGCGGTGCGAAACTGCAGTTCCATCTCGCCATTGGGTTCGAGCAGCCGACCAATCTCCCGCTTGTCGAGATCGGTGTCGTCGTAGAAAAGACGGAAGAACTGGGCGAAATTCTCCTGCGACAGTAGGTCGCTGTCCCTGCCCGAGAGCGTCGAGACGGTCTTCGCGGCGGCGCGGCGCAGAAAACCGGGCGGGGCCGGCTCGGGCGGGACGAAAACCACCACCTCGCCCCAGTCGAGCCGGCCTTCCCGGTTGCAGCGGCCGGCGGCCTGGGCGATGGAATCCAGCCCTGCCAGGGCGCGATAGACCACGGGAAAGTCGAGATCGACGCCCGCCTCCACCAGTTGGGTACTGACCACACGCACCGGCTCGCCCTGTCGGAGCTTTCCCTTGATATTGGCGATCACATCGGAGCGATGCTGGCCGCACATCAGCGCGGAGAGATGCACCGCCCCCTTGGGCAGCCGGGCGTGCAGTTCACGGGCATGGCGGCGGGTGTTGACGACGGCCAGGACGCTTTCGTGTCGTTCGATCTCCGTGGCGATCTGCTCCCAGGTGGCACCGGCGTGAAAATCGTCGGGCAGGCGTACGCGCACCCGCTCCAGCGCGGCGTAGAGGGCATCCGGGTCGTCGATGATCTCTTCCATGTCGACCAGGCCGCGCAAAACCGTCTTGCCGAAGCTGTTCCTGCGGGTCTCCAGCGCGGGCTGGGTGGCGGTGGAGAGCACCACGGTGACGCGATAGTGGGCCACCAGCAGGTTGAGGGCATCGAGGATGGGTTGCAGAAACTCCGGCGGCAGCAGTTGCGCCTCATCCAGCACCACCACCGCATCGACGATGTTGTGCAGCTTGCGGCAACGACTGGTGCGGGCGGCGAACAGCGATTCGAAGAACTGTACGCTGGTGGTGACGACGATCGGCGCGTCCCAGTTCTCGGCCGCCAGTCGTGAGCGTGCCGTTTCGTGCTCGGGGTCGAGGCTGCTGTGATGCTCGATGATCGCCTCGCCGAAGATGCCGCGAAAGATTCCGGCGGTCTGTTCGATGATGCTGGTATAGGGGATGACATGAATGATGCGCCGCTTGCGGTGGGCGATGGCGTGCTCCAGCGCAAAGGCCATGCCGGAGAGTGTCTTGCCGCCGCCCGTCGGCACGGTCAGCGAGAAGAAGCCGGGGCGATGGCCCGCCTTGTCGCGGCACTGTTGCAGAATATCGCTGCGTAGCCGGTTCACTGGCGTATTGGCGGCGTTGCGGGTGAGCTCCGCCAGGTGCTCATCGAACTGCGCCTTCAATGTTGCCAGGTCCGGCCAGGCGCCGCGCTGCCCGGCCTTGTCGCCATCCATGAAGGCCTCGGTATCGAGGAAATCGGCGTCGACCAGGCAGGAGAACAACATCCGCAGCCACAGGGCAAAGCCCGCCTTGCCGCCAGGAATCTCCAGCTTGGGTTGTCTGGCCTCCAGCATCTTATCCGGCATCCCGGCGGCGAGCGCGGCATCCAGCAGCTCGGTTTTTGCCAGTCGCTCACGCAGACTTCCGCCCGTGCCGCTCTCCAGCTTCTCCCAGTCCGGCAGGCCGGCATGGTGGCCCGCGATCAGGTAGGCAAGAATCCGCCCAGGTAGGCCGAAGGTGTGAACCGCATGGATAGCTCCAGCGGTGGAATGATTGACGCGGCCAGGCGCGGCGTCGGTCTCGGAGGTGATGTGTGCCTCGGCGTCGTAGCCCGAAGCCTTCTTGATATAGGACTGGAAATCGGCGCTGAATTTGCCAAGGTCGTGCCAGCGTCCGGCGAGCGCGGCCCATTCCGCGCCGGCGAAGATACGCGCAAATGTCGCAGCCAGCGTCTCGGTGCCTTTCAGGTGCTCGGTCAGCGCGTGTGCTTGCCACCTTCCCTCCTCGTCCTGGCGGAGGTGGGCAACGGCCTGTGTGGCGTCTACCGTAGAGGTTGGTGCCTGGGGTTTGTGACGTTCCATGTCTCTCCTTGCACGCTGGGCGCTATCTCGATTCCCGCTCCCGCGTCAGCCGTTCGGCCTCGGTCGGGTCCAGCTCCCAAAGCTTTTCCAGCTGGTAGTAGTCCCGGACCCGCGGCTGCATGACGTGCA
>JANTHJ010000085.1 GCA_024762475.1 Chromatiales bacterium
AAGCGAGCAAGGACCTGCCGGTCGGGCCCGACGATGACAGTGTAGGGCAGCCCCTCGTAGCGGTTGCCCAGCCGGCGGGAGAGGGTGATCGCGTCCATGTTGCCCATCAGGATCGGATAGTCGACGGCATAGGCGGATACGAATTCCTTCACCGGTTCCAGATCGTCGATGGCGATTCCGACGAAGCGCACGTTGCGCGGGCCATATTGTTTCGCCAGTTCGACGAACAGCGGGGTTTCTTCGCGGCAGGGCGGGCACCAGGACGCCCAGAAGTTGAGGACCAGGATACGACCCTCCCATTCGCTGGCGTGGCGCACCTTGCCCGCGAGATCGGGGAGCTGGAAATCGGGCAGGTGGTCGAGCGTCTGCTCGGCGGTGTTGGCGCCATTACGCCCATCGTCCGAGGGCGCGGCATGTTCCTGGTACATCTTGATGCCGATGCCGGCCCCCGCGCCGATCAGCAGGCCGGCCACGGCAATACTCAGAATCTGTGTCGGTTTCATTGGGCTGCGCGCCTGGCGTTCTCCAATAGCTGTTCGATGGTGGGTTCGCCGACCAGGCGCAGTTCGCTGCGCAACCCGCCCTGGCGGTCCCAGAAATAGAGCGCCGGCGGGGCAGGAAGGTTCAACCGCTCGAGCAACTCTTTATCGTGATCGTCCATGGGGGTGATGTCGGCCTGGAGGATGACGAAGTCACCGAGGGCCCGGACGACCCGCGGATCGGGAAAGATCTCCTTCTCCATGGTCTTGCAGTAGATGCACCAATCGGCATAGAAGTCGAGCATCACCGGCTTGCCGGCTGCCTTGGCGGCCGCCAGTTCGCGCTGCAGTCCGTCCCAGCCCTTGATCTTCTTGAAGGCCAGGTGCGCGCCGGCCTCGCCCCCTGCCACGCCGCCGGCGGGTACCAGTCCACGCAACGGCTGGGTGGTGTCCTTGCCGCCCGCCGCCACGCCGATGACGAAGGTCGCGCCATAGATCAGCAATATCAGCCCGAGCCCCTTCCATAGGCGAAACCAGCCACTGACACCGTCGGGCAGTTGCCGCGTTGCCCCCATGTAGACCGCGGTGACGATCAGGAGGGTGCCCCACAGCAGCATGATCAGCGAGGTGGGGACATAGGTGGGGCTCATCCGCTCGAGAAAGCTCAGCGCCAGCGCCAGCATGATGACGCCGCCCGCGGCCTTGACTGTATCCATCCAGGTGCCCGCCTTGGGCAACAGGGAGCCGCCACCGGCCCCCATTACCAGCAGGGGCAGGCCCATCCCGGTGCCGAACAGCCACATCACCAGGAAGCCGTGTACCAGGTCGTCCGACGAGGCGGCGAAGGCCAGCATCGCCAGCAGCACGGGGCCGCCGCAGGGACCTACGATCAGCGCCGAGATCACCCCCATCAGGCCTACGCCCAGTACCGACCCGCCTTTCTGTTCGTTACTCAGCGCATTGAGCTTGCTTTGGATGGCACTGGGAATCTGGATCTGATAGAAGCCGAACATCGAGAGCGCCAGCGCCAGGAACAGGATGATCGAGGGCACCAGCACCCACGGGGTCTGCAGGGCCGATTGGATGCCCAGCGATTTCCCCACCAGGGCCATGGCCACGCCCAGCGCACCATAGGTGATGGCGATCCCCTGGGTGTAGGCCAGCGACAGCTCGAAGGCCCGGAAGGGCGTGACCTTGGTGCCCTGACCCATGATCAATGAGGTAAGGATCGGGATCATCGGGTACATGCAGGCGGTAAAGGCCACCAGCAGACCGAAGCCCAGGCTCAGCAGCAGCGCTGCCCAGAAGCCGGCACCATGCAGTTCGGCGAACAGCTGGTCCTGCTCGCTGGCCGCGGGGGCGGATTCAGGCTCGGGCTCGGCGGGGGCGCTGGCCGCCGGCGCCGATGCAGCGGGGGTGGTGCCCTCGCTGGTGGGGGCGTCGATGGCAGGCAGCGCCACGCGCAGGGTCTTCTTCTGGGGTGGGTAGCAGATGCCGCGGTCGGCGCAGCCCTGATAGCCGGTCAGTACCTCGATCTCGGTGGCCGCGGTGCTCTCGCGAATCAGCGGGATGCGCAGCTCGACCTGGTTGTGGTAGACCGGCACATCGCCGATGGTGCCGTCCGGCTTGATAGAGTCCTTCTTGATGTCGGGTTTCGGCATCTCGTAGCGGCTCAGGCGCACACCCTCGCCGCCCACACGTACCTTGAGCTTGTCCTGGTAGAGGTAGGTGCCCTCGGCGATCTGCCAGCGCACCCACAGGGTCTTGCCATCGGGGCTGTCGGCCGATACCTGAAAGGCCTTTTCCGGTGGGAGGATGTCGTCCTCCATGGCGCCCAGCCCCAGATCGTTGCTCAGGGCGTTGAGCTGGTCGAGGGCGCTGGGGGCGGCGACCGGGGCGGGAGAGGCCGCAGGCGCCACTGCGACCGTCTTGGGCAATGGCAGGGTCACCGTCTTCGTCTGGGGGGGGTAGCAGATGCCCTTGTCTGCGCACCCCTGATAGCGCAGCTGCAGGCTCAACGTCTTCAGGCCGGCCGGCAGCGATTCGATGGGTACCTGTATATCGGCCTTGTGGTGGTAGACCTCGACCTCGCCGAAGATGGGATCCTTCTTGGTCTCCGCCGGTGGCATCTGCATCTCTCCCAGCGTCGCTTCGGCGTCGCTGGGCGTCACCCGGAACTTGGATTTGTAGAGGTAATAGCCGTCGGCGATCTTCCACTCGAGGCGCACGCTTCGGCCGTCGTCGCTGAGCGAGGGTTGCACCTTGAATGCCTGCTCGGGGCGCAGGAATTCATCGTCGTGCTTCGCCACGGCGGCCTGCGAGAGCAGCATCACCGCCAGAAGTCCAAGCCAGGGAATCAGTCGTTTGTGCATTTCTCGATCCAGTCCAGGTAGTCGGCTGCGCCCCTGCCCACGGGCAGGGCGAGGATTTCAGGCAGCCGATAGGGGTGGTTGTTCTTTATACAGGCCTCGAGTTCGGCATAACGCCGCGCGGTGGTCTTGATCACCAGCTGGTGCTCGGTCCCCTGCTCGATCTTGCCTTCCCAAGGGTATATAGACGTCATTCGGCCCTGGATATTCACACAGGCGGCGAGTTTTTTCTCCACCAGGCGGCGCGCGAGCTGGCCAGCGGTCGCCTCGTCCGGCAGGGTGGTGAGCACGATCAGGTAGTCCTCAGGCATTGAATTTTGGTATCCCTGGCCCCATCTGAGCGGGGCATTCTATGATATCGGGCAGCATCTGCGCTGCCGTGGGAAGCTCTGATTGATTCTGGCGCGAGCAGATTGTGGTGAAAAGTCGCCCAGTTCCAGGCGCGGATCGCACGTGAGTCGGCCTATTGCGAAGATCCGCGCCGCGGAAATGGGCGATTTTGCGCTGCAAGATGGCGTGTCACGAATCGATCAGAGCGTCCCTCATTTCCTGGAGCCCCCATGATTCATCCCTTTTTCGTGTTCCTGGCCATCTTCGTGGTCGCTCCCCTGGTCGAACTCTACTTCCTGATCGAGGTGGGCAGCCGCATCGGTGCATTGCCGACCATCGGGTTGTCGATCTTCACCGCGGCACTTGGCGGCGCGCTGGTGCGAATGCAGGGATTCTCGGTGCTCTACCGGGTGCAGACCGCCCTGGCGCGCGGCGAGGTTCCGGCGCTGGAGGTGATGGAGGGCGCCATGCTGCTGGTCGTAGGGCTGGCCCTGCTCCTGCCGGGCTTCATTACCGATGCAGTGGGCTTTCTGCTGTTGATCCCGCCGCTGCGGCGCGCGGTGATCCTCTGGTATCTGCGCAGCCGCGGCATCCTGCGACCGGGCGCGCCACCGCCCGGTAGCGGTGATACGGGGCGCTATATCGAGGGCGACTTCCGGCGCGAGGATTGAACTTCGTCCCCGATCACCCCAGAATTCGGGCCCTCCGCAAGCTCTCGAGGATCTCCCATGTCTCTGATCAAGCCCTTCCCTGGCCTGCGCCCGGCGCCTGGCCGCGAGGCCGATGTGGTCGCTCCACCCTATGATGTGATGAACCGGGCCGAGGCCAAGGCCATGGTGGAGGGGCGCCCCTGGAGCTTTCTGCATATCTCGCGGCCGGAGATCGACCTGCCGGACGAGACCGATCCCTATGATCCGGCGGTCTACGCCAAGGGGCGCGAGAATCTGGATCGCATGATCGCCGAGGGGGTGCTGGCGCGCGATACCCGGCCGGCCTACTACGCCTATCGCCTGACCATGGGGGATCATGTCCAGACCGGCATCGTGGCTGCCGCCTCGGTGGCCGCCTATGACGCGGACCGCATCAAGAAGCACGAGTTCACCCGCCCGGTGAAGGAGGACGACCGGGTGCGCCAGATCGATGCCCTGAACGCCCAGACCGGCCCGGTGTTCCTGGTTTACCGGGCCGATCCAGTGGTGGACGGCATTCTGGCCGAGGTGACCGGTACTGCGCCGGACATCGATGTCACCGCCACCGATGGCGTGCGTCACGAGATCTGGGTCATCGACGATCCGCAACGGGTGGAGGCGCTGACCCGCGCCTTCGATGCCATGGACGCGCTGTACGTGGCCGATGGGCACCACCGTTCGGCGGCTGCCTCGCGGGTGGCCGCGGCGCGCAAGGCAGCCAATCCGAACCACGCCGGCGAGGAGCCCTACAACTATTTCCTGAGCGTGATCTTCCCCCACGACCAGATGCAGATTCTCGACTACAACCGGGTGGTGCGCGATCTCAACGGCCTGTCGGTGCCGGATTTTCTGGCGAAGATCGCCGAGCGCTTCGATTTCGAGGCGAGCGAGCAGCCGGTGCGGCCGCGCGAGCCGGGCGAGTTCGGGATGTATCTGGATGGTCAGTGGTACCGGCTGAGGCTGCGCGATGAATATCGGTCGGACGATCCGGTCAAGGGGCTGGATGTGAGCCTGTTGGCGGACAACCTCATCGAGCCGGTGTTGGGCATCTCCGACCCCCGCCGGGACGAGCGCATCGATTTCGTCGGCGGCATCCGCGGCCTCGGCGAGCTGCAGAAGCGAGTTGATTCCGGCGACTGGGCGGTTGCCTTTTCCCTGTATCCCACTCGCATGGAGGCGCTGATGGCAGTGGCCGACGCCGGCGAGGTGATGCCGCCGAAGTCCACCTGGTTCGAGCCCAAACTGGCCGACGGCCTGGTCAGCCACGTGCTGGATTGAACGAGCGACGCCGAAACCTGTGGGTGATCGTCAGGGGTAACCACAAAGAGCACGAAGAACACAAAGGGCAGAAGACCGTAGCCTGGATGGAGGCCGTAGGCCGGAATCCGGGAAGGCAACGGAGGGGCAACCTGGATTCCGCTGTGGCTTCATCCAGGCTACGCCACTTTGTCATATCGCGAATTCGGTTGTGGGAGCGGCTTCAGCCGCGACGGAGATGGCCGTCGGGCCTGAAGGCCCTCCCACGGTAAGTCCCTCCCGCTGTGGCCGCTAATACGTATACGAAACCACGCTACTCCCGCCGCATTCAGGCAAATGTGACGAAGGTGAAGTGGGGGTACGGCAGGGAATACCTCACCTTTGCGTACCTTGGCGTCCTTTGCGGTGGATCTCCTCGCGAATAGGCAGATGGATCGCATCCTGTCTTGACTTTCCGAAAACCGCCCCTACCATTGGCACTCACTTGAAACGAGTGCTAACAATCGTTGGCAAAAAAACCACCAACCGTTCATTAATCGGGAGACTTGATGCAATGAATATCCGCCCGCTACACGACCGAGTCGTGATCCGCCGCAAGGAAGAAGAGACCACCACCCCCGCAGGCATCGTGTTGCCGGAGTCGGCTGCCGAGAAGCCCATCCAGGGTGAGGTGATCGCTGTCGGCAACGGCAAGCTGTTGGAAAACGGCGATGTGCGTCCGCTGGACGTGAAGGTCGGCGATACCGTTCTTTTCGGCAAGTACTCCGGTACCGAGGTCAAGCTCGGCGACGAGGAGGTGCTGGTGATGCGCGAGGAGGACATCCTCGGCGTGATCGAGGGCTGATCGGCTCGCCGAACCGCCCGAATCTGAATTTCTGAGGAATTATCAAGGAGCTAAAAATGGCTGCCAAAGACGTAATGTTTGGAGACGACGCCCGCCATCGCATGGTCCACGGGGTCAACGTACTGGCCAATGCGGTCAAGACCACCCTGGGCCCGAAGGGCCGCAACGTGGTGCTGGAGAAGTCCTTCGGCGCCCCCACCATCACCAAGGACGGCGTGTCGGTCGCCAAGGAGATCGAGCTGAAGGACAAGTTCGAGAACATGGGTGCCCAGATGGTCAAAGAGGTCGCTTCCCAGACCAACGACGTGGCCGGTGACGGCACCACCACCGCCACCGTGCTGGCCCAGGCCATGGTCCGCGAGGGCATGAAGGCGGTCGCCGCCGGCATGAACCCCATGGACCTGAAGCGCGGCATGGACAAGGCCGCCGCCGCAGCGGTGGAGAAGCTGCAGGAGATCTCGGTCCCCTGCAACGACACCAAGGCCATCGCTCAGGTCGGTACCATCTCGGCCAACTCCGACGAGTCCATCGGCAACATCATCGCCGAGGCAATGGAGAAGGTCGGCAAGGAAGGCGTCATCACCGTCGAAGAGGGTTCCGGCCTGGAGAACGAGCTGGACGTGGTCGAGGGTATGCAGTTCGATCGCGGTTACCTCTCGCCCTATTTCATCAACAATCAGCAGAACCAGACCGTGGAGATGGAGGACCCCTTCATCCTGTTGCACGACAAGAAGGTCTCCAACATCCGCGATCTGCTGCCGGTGCTCGAGGCCGTGGCCAAGGCCGGCCGTCCGTTGCTGATCATTGCCGAGGACGTCGAAGGCGAGGCGCTGGCCACGCTGGTGGTCAACACCCTGCGCGGCATCGTCAAGGTGGCCGCGGTCAAGGCGCCGGGCTTCGGCGATCGGCGCAAGGCCATGCTGCAGGACATCGCCATTCTCACCGGTGGTACCGTGATCTCCGAAGAGGTGGGCCTGACCCTGGAGAAGGCCGGCCTGAACGAGCTGGGCAATGCCAAGCGCGTGGTTATCACCAAGGACGAGACGACCATCATCGACGGCGCCGGCGCCGAGGGCGACATCAAGGCCCGCTGCGAGCAGATCCGCGCGCAGATGGAAGAGACCTCCTCCGACTATGATCGCGAGAAGCTGCAGGAGCGCCTGGCCAAGCTGGCCGGGGGCGTGGCCGTGATCAAGGTGGGCGCTGCCACCGAGATGGAGATGAAGGAGAAGAAGGCCCGTGTGGAAGACGCCCTGCACGCCACCCGTGCGGCGGTCGAGGAAGGTATCGTGCCCGGTGGCGGCGTTGCCCTGGTGCGCGCCCAGGCGGCACTGACCGACCTCAAGGGCGCCAATGCCGACCAGGACGTGGGTGTGAGCATCGCCCGCCGCGCCATGGAAGAGCCACTGCGCCAGATCGTGGACAATGCCGGCGACGAGCCGTCGGTGGTGTTCAACAAGGTGGGCGAGTCCGAAGGCAACATGGGCTACAACGCGGCTACCGGCGAGTATGTCGACATGATGGAGGCCGGTATCCTCGACCCCACCAAGGTGACCCGCTCTGCGCTGCAGAACGCGGTTTCGGTGGCCGGCCTGATGATTACCACCGAGGCCATGGTGGCCGAGGAGCCGCAGGAAGAGGCAGCCCCGGCTGCCGGCATGGGCGACATGGGCGGCATGGGCGGCATGGGCGGCATGATGTAAGCCTCGCCGCTTGTTGAAGTCAAAAAACCCCGCACCGGGCAATCGGTGCGGGGTTTTTTCTACATGCTGTTCCAGTTCAAGCCTGTAGCCTGGATGGAGGCCGCAGGCCGGAATCCGGGAAACAGAGGCTAAACGACCCGGATTGCGCTTCGCTCCATCCGGGCTACGCCCTTCCTCAACGCGGATAGGTCGCCTGGATGCAGGCCGGAATCCGGGAAACACTGGCGATACGACCCCGGGTTACGCTTCGCTCCATCCGGGCTACGCGACTGCCTCGCGCGCTGCCGGTTGCGCCTCGATCTCGACGAAAGAGATGTCGTCCGAGGCCGGGGCCAGGTTGGTGAACTCCAGCACCTGCTCCCGCAGTGACTCGAGCGCTGCCCCATCTCCCATTCTGTTCGACAACAGCCGTAGCAGCCGCTCGCGGCCCCACATCTCGCCACGATGGTTCTCCGCCTCCGTCAGTCCATCCGAATAGGCATAGACCCGGTCGCCGGTAACCAGCGGAAAGACCGCGCATCGGTCGGCAAACTCGGGATCACCGACCACCCCCAACGGCAGGTTCTCGGAAGGAATTTCCTGGAGACGGCCATCTGCGTGTCGCAGAATCACCGGCGGCAGGCCGCCGCTCCAGAGGGTCAGTGAGGTACGGTCGGGCGAGAGCTGCATCACCACCGCGCAGCAGAAATAGCCAGTGGGCAGCAGAGAGTTGAGCTTGCGGTTCAGTTCGCGGGCGATCAGGGCCGGCGCGAGACCCTTCTCCGCCATGGTTCGGAACACCGTGGACGCGGGCACCGCGCCCAAGGCGGCGGGCAGGCCGTGCCCGGTGAAATCGCCGAGGAATACATAGGTGGAGCCATCCTTGGCGCGTGCGGTCTGGACCAGATCGCCCGACAGATTACCCATCGCCTGGTTCCAGATGTGAATGCCGTCGGGGCGGGCGCCGTCGGACAGGGTGAGCTGTTCGAACACATGCCGGGCAATGTCCTCCTCCTGCTTGAGCACGCGGTGCTGCTGCAGCAGGTGGCGGTTGGCCTCTTCCAGCTCCCGATGGGCCTGCTGAATCTTGGACTTGGTCTCCATGGTGTCGATCAATGTCCGGTGGAAGCGTCGCGCAATGACATAGAGGTAGCCGCCGAACAGGACGATAGGGGGCCATACCGACAGGGTAGCCGCGCCATGTGCCCAGGTGTAGCTACCCAGCAGGCCGCCGAACAGTGCCAGCAGAAAGTCCCGATAATGCGGCAGGCGAATGGCGTAGCTGCTCATCGCGGCGGTGGCGATCAAGGCGGGACCGATCAGGGTGAATGGTTGTATGGCCGGTGGCAGGGCATCTACCGGTTGCGCGCCGAAGAGTCCCCACAGCAGGCCTGCCATCATGGCCGAATAGTGATGGATGCGGTCCCAGTGCGGCAGGGGGCATCGGCCCGGATAGCAAGCCTTGAACCGGGTGGGCAGGCTGGACCGCCAAAGGGAGACAGCGGTGACCGCCAGGTACCAGCCGAGCAGCCACAGACTGAAGTCATAGGCGGCGATGACGAGAAAGCTGAGAGTTGCAGCGAGTACGGCCAAGCGGGCAGAGGCCCCCGTCTGATCGAGCAGCAGTTGCAATCGTTCCGCTTGCACTTCGAGCCGTGGGCGGGTTTCATTCATGCAGGGCGTAGCGGCCGGCGTCCGCCCCGCTTTAGCGGTATTGGCGGATTTTGTGAGGGGATATTGTCGTTGCATAGAGACAACGCGAAAAGACTGGAACGGCTGGAGACCGAATGGCAGTCGCTGGGCGATCGCCCCGAACTGGGTGAGGAGATGGAGCGGCAGCGTCGCTGCGTCTGGCTGGGCAGCGATTTTGTCGCCCGCCAAATGATCCAGCGGCCGGGACAGTTCGCCGAGTTGATGACCGAGGGACTGCTGGTACGGCCCCGCGATCTGGACGAACTGGCGACCGAACTCCGCTCCCTGAGCGACGCGGTCGAGGATGAGGAGGCGCTGGCGGTCGTCCTCCGACGATTCCGCCAGCGCGAGATGCTGCGGATCATCTGGCGCGATCTGGCCGACCTGGCCCCCTTGAATGAAACCCTCTCCGAGCTGTCGGAGCTGGCCGAGGTCTGCGTCCGCACCGGACTGGCGCACCTGTATCGCTGGCTGATCGAAAAGCACGGCACCCCGCGCGATGCCGAGGGTCGGGCCCAGCAGATGGTGGTGCTGGGGATGGGCAAGCTGGGCGCGCGCGAACTGAA
>JANTHJ010000086.1 GCA_024762475.1 Chromatiales bacterium
TCAAATGTGATAAAGAATCAGTGGAGATTGATACACTATACATCAATAAAGATGTTTGGTAAAATCAAAACTTACTTATTTTCTGATTCCGTTTCTCTCGGTCTTGGCGGGAGCCTGGGACCGCTCCGTGTGGGGCGGCCGAAGTCTACCGGGGGCGAATGTCTAATGAGGTCTAAGTCATGACGGTCGTAATCAAACGCTCTCAGGTGCCGGTGTGGCAACGCCTGTTTCCTTTTCTGGCTTGGCTTCCCAAGGTCAATGGAGGGACCATTCGTGCCGATCTGATTGCCGGCATCACCGTGGCGTTGGTGGCGATTCCGCAGTCCCTGGCCTATGCGCAACTGGCGGGAGTGCCGCCTTACTATGGTCTGTACGCCTCTTTCCTTCCCGTCATCGTCGGTGCCCTGTGGGGTTCTTCTCCGGCCCTGTCGACCGGTCCGGTGGCCATGACTTCTCTCCTCACGGCGGCAAGCGTGATGACCCTGGCGCAGTTCGGCACCGACCAGTTCTATGCCTATGTCATCCTGATGGCGCTGCTCTCCGGTTTGCTCCAGATCATCCTCGGTGTCGCCCGTATGGGTGTGCTGATCAACTTCCTGTCCTACCCGGTGCTGCGTGGTTTTATCAACGCCGCGGCGATCATCATCGCGCTGGCTCAGCTGCCGGCGATGCTCGGCCTCAAGTTGGAACACAGCAATCACTTCATGATCGACGTACTGCATGTGGTAGAGCATTCCGCGCGTACTCACCTGCTGTCGCTGGCCTTTGGACTGGGCGCATTGGCCGCATTGTTCCTGCTGAAAAAATTCGCACCCAAGCTGCCTGGGGTCTTGATCGTGGTCGTCATTACGACTTTCCTCAGCTACCTGGTTGGCTTCGAGGCGGATGGCGGTACCGTGGTGGGTGCCATTCCCCAGGGCCTCCCGAGTTTCAGCCTGCCGCCTTTCGAATGGACCGCCAGCGTGCACATGCTGCCGGCGGCCTTTGTGATCGCCATCATCAGCTTCATGGAAGCGATGTCCAGCTCCAAGATCATTGCCATCAAGAAGCGGATCAAGTGGGACGAGAACCAGGAGCTGGTCGGCCAGGGGCTCGCCAAGGTGGCGGCTGCCTTCAGCACGGGCATGCCCGTGAGCGGCTCCTTCTCGCGCTCGGCCCTCAACCTGGCGAGCGGTGCGCAGACCGGTCTTGCGTCGGTGTTCAGCGCGGTCATCGTGTTGATCACTCTCTTCTTCTTCACCCCGGCGCTGTATCACCTTCCCAAGCCGGTGTTGGCGGCCATCATCATGATGGCCGTGTTCAGCCTGGTGGATGTGCAGGTGATCAAGGAGGCCTGGAAGGCCAGTCGTCAGGATGGCATCGCGGCCATCACCACCTTTGTTGCAACCTTGTCCTTCGCCCCGAATATCCAGAACGGCATCCTGACCGGGATCCTGTTGTCCCTGGTGTTGTTTCTGGTCCGCACCATGCGCCCTGCGGTTGTCACGCTCGGCGTGGACGAGAACGGCGTGTTGCGCAGCGCCAAGCGCTACAACCTGCCCAAGTTGCATCCGCAGATCACCGCAATTCGCTTTGATGGTCAGCTGTATTTCGCCAACGTCAGCTATTTCGAGGAGGCAGTGCTCTACCTGGTGGGCGAAGACAAGGAATTGAAAGAGATCCTGGTGGTTGCCGATGGCATCAATGGCGTGGATGCCTCTGGGGTGGAGATGTTGCGCAACCTGATTGACCGCCTGCACAAGAGTGGGGTTGGGATCTCCTTTGCCAATGTAAAAGAAAACGTGCTGGAGGTCTTCAAGCGCACCGGTCTTTGCGAGCTGGTCGGTGACGAAAATGTTTACCCTTCTGTGGCCATTGCCATTACGTCGGCGACGCGCAAGCTGGAAACAGCGAAGGCCGAAACAGCGGAAGAGGACGGCGAGCCGCTGGAGGAGACCGTCAATGGGACCTAGGAAGGGCCAGGCCGTAGTTGCGGGCCTGTTCCTTCTTCTCGCGTTGGCCATTGCCGCTCAAGCGGTTATCAGTGATAGCGCCTCTGAACTCGACTTGATCCGCCAGCAGGCGGAGAAGGGTGATCCGGGTGACGAGCTGCTCTACGGCCTGGCGCTGATCGAAGGCCGCTATGGCCTGCGGCCGGACCCGGCCAAGGGGATGCCCTGGATACGGCGCGCGGCTGAAGGCGGTGACGCCTACGCGGCATTGGTGCTCGGCAATGCCCATGCATTGGGCCGGGGCGTTCGCAAGGATCCGGCCAAGGCCGTCGAGTGGTGGCGCAGGGCCGCGCAGAAGGAAAACGCGGAGGCCGAGTACCATCTGGGCAAGGCCTATATGGATGGCTTCGGTGTTCCGAAGGATCCGCGCAAGGCCGGTTACTGGCTGCGCCGCGCCGCCGATGATGGGTCTGCCGATGCCCAATACCTGTTGGGTCGCATGCACCATGAGGGGGTGATTGTCGAACCGGACCAAGAGACGGCCCTGGATTGGCTGGGTCGGGCCGCGGCCAATGGTCACCGCGACGCGGTGCATTTGCTGAAGGTGATCGAATCCTGGGTGCGTGCGGCGACGCCGCTCGCCCAGGAGGGCTACGAGGCATTGCACCAGCGTGCACTGGAGAACGATCCCCATGCCCAGTACGAGCTGGCGCTGCGCTATGAAAACGGCGCCCTGGATGTGCATGCCGACCCGAAGAAGGCCCTGACCTGGTTCGAGCGGGCTGCACGGAACGGCAATGTGTTGGCCATGCATCGCCTGGCGCGGGCCTACGAAAAGGGTGAACTCGGTGTATCACCCGATGCCCAGAAGGCGAGGTACTGGCGCCAACGCGCGCGCACCTCGCACCCAGCGTCGGCCGCTCAGCCAACAGAATAGTGGTGGCGCCGGCCGTGGCGTTCGAAGCCTAGGCTGACCGCCCGTAGCCGGAGTCCCGACGAATCCTCTTCTTCCTTACCATAGCGTCGATCTCCGACGACCGGATATCCGGCCTGGGCGAGATGGCGCCGGATCTGGTGGCGGCGTCCGGTCTCGATGCGCACCTCCAGATCGGACCGATCGTTCTCGGTATCGTAGGTGAGCCGGCAGGCATGGGTAACGGCAGGGCGTCCGTCCAGTGACTCCTCGAAAGACCGCGAATCTTCCACAAGACGACCGCGCACCTGGACCCGATAGATCTTCTCCACCTGGCGGTGTTCGAACAGGGCGCTCAGTTCGCGTGCTGCTCCCTTGGCATGGGCCACCAGGATCAGACCGCTGGCGGCCTGGTCGAGTCGGTGCACCAGGAAGGTCACCCGCTGCAATTCGGTCTCGGCAAAGCGCACGAGACTGGTGTGGTCACCCCATTTCGACCCCTGCGAGCGCATCCCCGGCGGCTTGTCCCAGACGCTGAAATCGCCTTCGTCGGCGACCAGGGTGGCTGGTGCAACGGTGGCGTCCAGTACCTTCGGGTCATGGTAGAGAAACAGCCGGTCGCCCGGCAGCAATCGGGCCTTGTGGCGGCGCAGGCGACGGACGCCGCGATCGCGCTGCAGCCAGATCGCGCCCTTGTGCATGGCCGTCTTGATCTCGCCCCTCGACAGACCGCTGGCATTGGCGAGCAGCGCGACCGGGCCATTCGCGAGGTTCGACTCGTCCACCTCGGCCTCGAACTTTTTTGTACGCTCGGTCATGCTAGTAGCAGCTTCAGCGAGATGGCCACCGAGACGACCACCAGCAACGGCCGCACGATCACACTGCCGTGGCGTATCACCAGGTGCGATCCCAGCCAGGCGCCGGCCACCTGGCCCAGGCCCATTCCCAGGCCGATGCTCCAGACGACATGGCCGCCCAGGGCGAAGAAGATCAGCGAGGCGATGTTGCTGGTGAAGTTGAGCAGCTTGGTGCCCGCAGTGGCGCGTCGCAGGTTCCAGCCCAGCAACATCACGAAGCCGGCGGCGAAAAAGGTGCCGGTGCCCGGACCGAAGAATCCGTCATAGAAACCCACGCTGGTGCCGACCAGCAGGCCGAAGAGGGCCGGGGTGATGCGCTGATGACGATCTTCTTCGCCGATGCGTGGCGAGAACAGGAAGTAGAGGGCGAAGCCGATCAGCAGCGCCGGCACCAGCTGGTCCAGCCAGTCGGCGACCAGGTATTGCACCGCCAGGGTGCCGGCCACCGACCCGGCAAAGGTCCAGGCGATCGGCCCGAGCATGATGCGTGGATCGATCTCTCCCTTGTGGACATAGTTGAGCGAGGCGGTGGCGGTGCCGAAGCTGCCCTGCAGCTTGTTGGTGGCCAGCGCCTGCAAGGGTGGCACGCCGGCCCAGAGCAGGGCGGGGAGGGCGAGCAGGCCGCCTCCCCCCGCGATGGCATCCACCGTGCCGGCGAGCATGGCCACCGCCACCAGCAGGGCGTAGGCTTCGGGGGAGATCAGATCCATCAGGGAAAGGCCAATTGGAAAGATTCCCCGCATTGTACGTCGCAAAGAGAGCCAAGGGTGTCGCCTGAATCCACGCCATCCAAGGAGCCATTCTCCCCGCTGGCGAGGCAGGTGCTGGTCTGGCTGGCGGCACGCTCGGAACCCATGTGGTTGGTGGGCGGCACCCTGCGCGACCGGCTGTTGGGGAGAGCGATCCACGATATCGATCTGGCCGTCGACGGGGATGGTCTGGTGGTCGCGCGCGACCTGGCCAATGCCTTCGGCGGCAGCTACTACCCCCTGGACGAGCAGCGCGCCACCGGCAGGGCGCTGCTGGACGACTGGCAGGAAAAGCTGGTGATCGATATCGCGCGCCTGCGCGCCCCGGACATCGTGAGCGATCTGGCCGATCGCGATTTCACCATCAATGCCCTGGCCGCCCCCGTGGCGAATCCCGAACAGCTGCTGGATCCCTTCGGCGGCCGCGCGGACCTGCAGGCCGGGCGGGTCCGTTTCCTGTCCGAGGACAGCTTGCGCAACGACCCCCTGCGGATGCTGCGCGCGATCCGCCTTGCGGCGCAGTTGGATTTCGAGCTGACACCCGAGGCCGCAGCGCAGATCCGGGAAAACGCGGCCTTGCTGGACGCGGTATCGGCCGAGCGCCAGCGCGACGAGCTATGCCGCCTGCTGGGGTTGCCGCACGCGGCAGCCTGGCTGCGGCGCATGGACGAGCTGGGGCTGCTGGCGATGCTTCTGCCCGAGCTGGCGCCATTGCGCGGCCTGACCCAGTCGTCGCCGCACCGTTTCGATGTCCTCACCCACACCCTGGCGGTGGTCGAGGCGCTGGAGACCCTGTTCACCGATTGGGGCCCGCTCTCGCCCCATGCCGACCGGCTGGATGGCTACCTCGACGAGCAGGTAGGCACGCAGGCGCGCCGTACCCTGCTCAAGCTGGGTGCCTTGCTGCACGATGTCGGCAAGGCGCAGACACGCTCGGTGGACCCGGACGGTCGCATCCGTTTCTTCAGACACGCCGAGGTGGGGGCGGAGATGACGGTTCGGGTCCTCAAGCGGCTGCGTTTCAGTCGCAGCGAGATACGCAGGGTCGCAACGGTAGTGCGTCACCATCTGCGCCCGATTCTGCTGGCGAACCAGGAGAAGGTGACCACCCGGGCGATCTACCGCTTCTTCCGCGATACCGAGCCGGAGGGTCCGGCGGTGTTGGTACATGCGCTGGCCGACCAGCGCGGGACCTGTCCGGGTCGGAACGACTTTGGCCTGCGGCTCGAAGGACTGCTGCTTCGTATGCTGGATGCCTGGTCGAGAGAGGAACGGCCGATACTGCCGGGCCGACCCCTGATCGGCGGCAGGGAGCTGATCGAACAACTGGGGCTCGAGGCGGGGCCGCAGATCGGGCGGCTGCTGGAGCGGATTCGCGAGGCCCAGGCCTGTGGCGAGATCCACGACCGGGAGCAGGCCCTGACACTGGCCGCGCGGCTGGCCGAGCAGGGAATCGAGGCCGACTGAAGCAGCGCTTTTCGCCGGGTGATAATCCTAGAATCCTCAGTTGACCGCTATGAGTGGGGCCCAAACCAATGACCGGCATAGAGAACCGCGGTAGTGTCGGACTCACCTGTTGGGTGAAGGGCGCTACGACCACCAGAGCACGCATCGCGCGGTTTCTGGCTGCGTTATAACTCGTTGGAATAGAATAACTATTCCGCCTCGTCATGCCTTGCCAGAAACCACGCGCTACGCACTCTGGCGGCCGCCCAACCGAGGATTCTAGGATAATCTCTGTCGCCGGCGTTATGGTGGCCGTCATTTCAGGAACCCGTCGATGCAGGCATTGAAAATCCGCAATCTGGAAAAGACCTACGCCAAGGGCCCGCATGCCCTGTGCGGCATCGACCTGGATGTGGAGGAGGGGGACTTCTTTGCGCTGC
The DNA here is from genome assembly GCA_024762475.1 of Chromatiales bacterium. GTDB lineage: Bacteria > Pseudomonadota > Gammaproteobacteria > Chromatiales > Chromatiaceae > MONJU. Next base: position 6,337 of record JANTHJ010000086.1, read on the forward strand.
TCGGACCCAACGGGGCCGGCAAGTCGACCACCATCGGCATCATCTGCTCCCTGGTGAACAAGACCTCGGGTACCGTCGAGGTGTTCGGCCACGACCTGGATCGGGCGCCCGAGGCAGTCAAGGCCTGCATCGGCTATGTGCCCCAGGAGTTCAACTTCAATCCCTTCGAGCCGGTGGGCGAGATCGTGATCAATCAGGGCGGCTACTATGGCCTGGCGCGGGCGGAGGCGCACCACCGGGCGGAGGTGTGCCTGCGCCAACTCGAGCTATGGGGCAAGCGCGAGGAGCAGGCGCGCTCCCTCTCCGGGGGCATGAAACGTCGCCTGATGATCGCCCGCGCCCTGGTGCACCGGCCGCGCCTGCTGATCCTGGACGAGCCGACGGCAGGGGTGGACATCGAGATCCGCCTGTCGATGTGGGACTTCCTGCGCGGCATCAATGCGGACGGCACGACCATCATCCTCACCACCCACTACCTCGAAGAGGCCGAGCACCTGTGTCGCAATATCGCCATCATCAATGAGGGTCGGATCGCCGAGCGTGCGCGGATGCATGAGATGCTGCGCCGTCTCCACCAGCAGGACCTGATCCTGGATATTGCCGAGCCAGTGGAGGCGTTGCCACAGATCGAGGGTTACCAATTGAAGCGTCTGGAGTCCTGCATCCTGGAGGCGAAGGTGGCCTCCGGTCGGGATCTGAGCGGCCTGTTCGTGGGCCTTGCCGAGGCCGGTATTCGGGTGGTGAGCATGCGCAACAAGCAGAACCGCTTGGAACAGCTGTTCCTGGACATGGTCGGCAACCACCGGGAGCGCACCGCATGAAGTACTGGGTGGCCTTTCAGACCCTGGTGATCAAGGAGATCCTGCGTTTCTCGCGGATCTGGGTCCAGACGGTGTTGCCGCCGGCGATCACCACTGCGCTCTATTTCGTCATCTTCGGCACCCTGATCGGCAGCCAGCTGGGCGAGATGGACGGTTTTCGCTATATCGATTTCATCGTGCCGGGGCTGATCCTGATGGCGGTGATATCCAATAGCTACGCCAACGTGGTCTCCAGCTTCTACCAGGCCAAGTTTCAGGGTAACGTGGAAGAGATGCTGGTTGCCCCGATCCCGCCCTGGGTGATCCTGCTAGGCTATGTGACCGGCGGGGTGGCGCGCGGGGTGGCGATCGGAATTCTCGTTACCCTGGTGTCGATGTTCTTCTCCGATCTGACCGTCCACAGCTACGGAATCACCCTGGGCGTGTTCGTTCTCACCTCGGTGCTGTTCTCCCTGGCTGGCTTCATCAACGCGGTCTATGCCAACAGCTTCGATGACATCTCCATCATTCCCACCTTCGTGCTCACGCCCCTCACCTATCTCGGCGGCGTGTTCTATTCCATCAAGCTGTTGCCCGAATTCTGGCAGCAGGTGTCGCTCGCCAATCCCGTGCTGTACATGGTCAATGCCTTCCGCTACGGGCTGCTCGGCGTCTCGGACATCGAGGTGGGGCTGGCGATCCCTATCATTCTCGGCTTCATCGCGGTGCTGTTCTTGTTTGCGCTGCTCCTGCTAAAACGCGGCGTGGGAATCAAGAGCTGAGCAATGGCCGGCTCCGCTGACAACCGGCCCGCCTGGGCATGGGCCCTGTATGACTGGGGCAACTCGGCCTTCGCCACCACCGTGATGGCCGGGTTCTTTCCCGTGTTCTTCAAACAGTATTGGGCGGGACAGCTGAACGCCACCGACAGCACCTTCTGGTTGGGTGCGGTCAACTCGCTGGCCGCCATGCTGGTGGTGCTCGCTGCACCCCTGATCGGGCTATGGGCCGACCGTGCGGGCATGAAGAAACGCCTGGTGGCCGGCTTTGCCATCCTGGGCATCCTGATGAGCGGCGGGCTCTTCCTGGTGGCCCAGGGGATGTGGCCGCTGGCCCTGCTGCTCTATCTCGGGGGCGTGCTGGGTTTCTCGGGGGGCAACGTGGCCTATGACGCCTTGTTGCCGGGGGTTGCGGCGCACAAGGACCTGGAACGGGTCTCGGCGCTGGGCTTTTCCCTGGGCTACCTGGGTGGCGGGCTGCTGTTCGCCCTGAACGTCGCCATGGTATTGCAGCCGGCCTGGTTTGGCCTGGCCGACAGTGCTGAAGCGGTGCGCTGGTCCTTTCTGATGGTGGCCCTCTGGTGGGCATTGTTTACCGTCCCCTTGTTGCTCTGGGTCCGGGACGATGGCGGCCGCGCCGGCACGGACACTGGCCTGTCCACCTGGGGCGAGCTGCGCCGCACCTGGCGGGAGTTGCGCGCGCTTCCGATGGCCTTCTTGTTCCTGATCAGCTACTGGCTGTACATCGACGGGGTGGACACCATCATCCGTATGGCGGTCGACTACGGGCTGGCGATCGGGCTCGATTCGAACGATCTGCTGACCGCCCTGCTGATCACTCAGTTCGTGGGTTTCCCGGCGGCGCTGGCCTTCGGCTGGTTGGGTGCCCGCTACGGGGCCAAACCCGGTATCTGGATCGCCATCCTGGTCTACATGTTGGTGGTGTTCTGGGCCTGGCAGATGCAGACCGCCGCCGAGTTCTACGCCCTGGCGGTGGTGATCGGCCTGGTGCAGGGCGGCATCCAGGCGCTCAGCCGGGCCCTGTTCGCGCGTCTGGTGCCGCGGGAACAGGCCGGACGCTTCTTCGGTCTGTATAACATGATGGGCAAGTTCGCAGCGGTGGTGGGGCCGGTCCTGGTGGGGGTGGTGGCCATGTTGTCCGAGAGTTCGCGGCTGGGGATTCTCAGTGTGCTGGTGCTGTTCGTGCTGGCGGTGGTGCTGCTGTCCCGGGTGGACGTGGCCCGTGGCGAGCGCGAGGCGGAGGCGCTGGCATGACCTGGCTCCTGCTGGTGGCCCTGTTGTTCGCGCTCTTCTATGGGCCGCAGTTGTGGGTGCAACAGGTACTCGCCCGTTACAACCGCAGGCCCGAGGACAACTTCCCCGGCACCGGCGGTGAACTGGCCCGGCACCTCCTGGATCGCTTCGAGCTGCACGATGTGAAGGTGGAGACCAGTGAACAAGGCGATCACTACGACCCCATCGCCCGCGCGGTGCGCCTGACACCCGACAAGCACGATGGCCGGAGTCTTACCGCCATCACGGTGGCCGCGCACGAGGTGGGACACGCCTTGCAACATGCTGCGGGTGAGCCGCTATTCGCCTGGCGGACCCGTCTGGCCCGAAGTGCCGTGCTCGCCGAGCGGATCGGGTCCTTTCTGCTGTTCGCTGCCCCCGTCCTGGCGTTGATCACCCGCATGCCCCATCCCGGCCTGCTCAGCGCCCTGGGCGCCTTCCTGGTGCTGGGCTTCGGTATCCTGCTGCAGTTCCTCACGTTGCCGGTGGAGCTGGATGCGAGCTTCCGCAAGGCACTGCCCCTGCTGGGGACAGGCTACCTTGAGAAGCACCAGCTGCCGGCGGCGCGGCGCATCCTGCGCGCCGCCGCCTGGACCTACGTAGCCGCCGCCCTTGCCAGTCTGTTCAACTTCTGGCGCTGGCTGGCGGTGCTGCGGCGGTA
>JANTHJ010000087.1 GCA_024762475.1 Chromatiales bacterium
ACGAGTCACAGTTCTCCGCCCAGCCCGCGCTCATCGCCGCGGTGTTTCCCGATCCCCAGTCTGCGCACAAGGTCGTCGAACAGCTGATCGAGCAGGACTTTCCCATGGACCAGATCTCGATCCTGCACCGGGCGGAGGGTGAAGGGGACGACTTTCTGGGCATCGCCTATGGCGATGACAAAGAGCGCGTCCGGGTCTGGAGCGAGCAAGGCGCCTTCTGGGGCTCGCTGGCCGGCCTTCTGGCCGGCGCCAGTGGCATGTTCATGGTGCCCGGGGTCGGCGCCCTGCTGCTGGCCGGCCCCATCATCAACGCCCTGACCGGCGCGGTCCTCGGCGCTGGCCTGATGGCGGGCTCCGCGCTGGCCACCCGTCTTGCCATCGCCTTCCATCGCCTGGGCGTCCCACGGGCGACCCTGGAAAAGCTGCACGCCGCGGTCATGGACGGCAAGACCGTCCTGTTGTTGCATGGCGGCAATGCCGATCCCGAAGAACTGCAGCGGCGCCTGAGCTGGCACGGTGCCGAAGAGGTCATTATTAACCCGGCAACATAATAGGTCATGTTCAGCCGTGCTGTGCGCGTTCACAGCAAGGCGTCGAAACGCCGCTGTAGTAGTCCTACAACCAGTTTCGACAACGCAGTCCGTGGATGCGCACAGCACGGCCTGTCATTTGATATCAATAAGTCAGGAGCCTCAGGCATCTTCCCTCTCGGCGTTGCGCGCCTTGCCAAGGGAATAACCCTTGCCTGCGGCGCGCGCCTTGATAGGGAAGATGCCTGAGGTTCTGAACACGATCTACTATGTTGCCGGGTTAATACCCTCCCCACCGAATAGTCGGGTTCGCCCCCTATGAGGCAGCACCTGCTTGCACTGGGTATCGGCCTGACCACCGGATTCGGCGGGGGACTCTTGAGCCTGGGCGGCGGAACCCTTGCAATCCCCCTGATGCTCGCGCTGCTCCGGCTCGACGCCTTTCAGGCGAGAGGGACCGCTCTCGCGCTCGCGCTCTTCTCTGCCGGCACCGGGGTCGTGGTCTACTTTCAGGGACACCAGATCGACTGGTGGGCGGTGCTCTGGATTGCCCTTCCCTCGGCCCTGCTGGCGCCCCGCATCGCCAAGGCGACAGAGCGCTTCCGTGGAGCCGGCCTCGTGAGAATCTTCGGTATCTGCCTGATCCTTGGCGCCGGCGCCCTGTTCCTGAAGGAGAGCATCACCGAGGCATCGCTGGTGCCGGCGGGCTTGCAGATTCCCTTCCTTGTATTCATAGGTGTCCTCGAGGGCCTGGTCGCAGGCAGCGTCGGGGTCAGCGGTGGGCCAATCATTGCCCCGTTGCTCGTCCTGGGCCTCGGCATGCCCCAGCAGCTGGCACAGGGTTGCTCCCTGGCCGCCAGGATACCTGCCGTTATGACAAGTCTGGCGGAGAACCAGAGCCACCATCACGTCTGTTGGCAACTGGTGCCGGCCCTCGCCGGCGGTGCCATCGTCGGTGCGAGCCTGGGCGGCATGCTGGCGCTCCGGCTGCACGAGTCCCATCTGCGTGCCCTGTTCGCCCTGCTGATCCTGCTCCTGGGCCTGCGTTACCTGGTCAAGGGAAGCAGCGCAGCGGCTGCAACGCGGTAAGGCAGGCCACTCCGGACCGTCTCAGTCGGCCAGGTGAGCGGCGATCTTCTCCGCATCCGGATTCGGAATGACGCCCTTTTCGGTCACAATGGCATCGATCAATTCGGCTGGGGTGACGTCGAACACGGGATTCCACGCACCTGCGCCTGCGGCGGCGACCGGACGACCCGCACAGCTGAGTATCTCTTCCTCGGCCCGGGTCTCGATCGGGATATCCGCACCGTCTGCGGTGTCCGGGTCGATGGTCGAGGTCGGTGCAGCGACCATGAACTTCACCCCGTGATAGCGGGCCGCCGCCGCCAGCGCAAAGGTTCCGATCTTGTTCGCCACATCGCCGTTGGCGGCAATGCGGTCCGATCCCACGATGACCCAGCCGATACCGCCCTCCCCCATCCGCGCGCAGGCCGCGCCGTCGGCCATCAGCTGCACAGGGATGTCCTCTTGCACCAGCTCCCAGGCGGTCAATCTCGCTCCCTGCAGCCAGGGGCGGGTCTCGTCGGCGAAGACCTGGGTGATTCGACCCTGTGCATGGCCGGTGCGAATGACCCCGAGCGCCGTACCGTGTCCACCGGTCGCCAGTCCGCCGGCGTTGCAGTGCGTGATCACCGCGGTCGGCCCTTCGATCAGCGCCGCACCGAACTCGCCCATGCGCCGGTTCATGGTGCGGTCATCTTTATGCAGCTGCTGCGCCAGAGTCAGCATCGGTGGAAAGGGATCCCCGCCCTCGAGCCGGTCCAGCGCTCTGCGGCAACGCTCCAGGGCCCAGAACAGATTCACCGCTGTCGGTCGCGAGCCGGCGAGCAGCGCCATATCCCGCTCCACCCGCTCGCGCCAGTGCTCCGGTGCCAGGGCATGGCGCTGGCGCACCGCGAGGGCCACACCATAGGCGGCAGTGATCCCGATGGCAGGCGCGCCCCGCACCACCATGGCCCGGATGGCCTCCGCGGTGTCGACCGCATCCAGACAACGAATGAACCGTTCCTCATTCGGCAGCAGGCGCTGATCCAACAGATGGAGTGCATTGTCACGCCACAGGATGGCGTCATCGGCAGTGATGGAGATATCGAGTTGGACCGATTGCATTGGGCTTTTCCAGGGGATCCACGGCTGAGGGAGAACGGAATCGAGGCAAATTCTACTCTTCCGATCGCGCTGGCAGTGGCGCAAGTTCCCAGACTTGCCTAAAGTTAGCCGCCAACAAATTCCAGGGAAGCTTCACTTTGCAAGTCGAATCGCTGATCAATGCCCGTTGGGTGATTCCGGTAGAACCGGAGACACAGGTGCTCGACTTCCATAGCATCGCTATTGAGGGCGGGCGCATTCTCGCCATCCTCCCCACCTCGGAGGCGCGCGATCAGTTCGTTGCCCAGCGCACCGTAGACCTGCCGCGGCACGCCCTGATCCCCGGCCTGGTCAATGCCCATACCCACGTCGCCATGAGCCTGTTCCGCGGCCTGGCGGACGATCTGCCACTGATGGATTGGCTGCAGCACCACATCTGGCCCGCGGAACAGCGCTGGGTCCACGAAGAATTCGTGGCCGACGGCACGCGCCTGGCCGTCGCCGAGATGCTGCGGGGCGGCACCACCTGCTTCAACGACATGTACTTCTTCCCGGATGTGACCGGGCAGGTGGCCGCCGGCATCGGCATGCGTGCGGTGATCGGCCTTATCCTGATCGATTTCCCCTCCGCCTGGGCCGAGGATGCCGACGGCTATCTGCACCGGGCCGTCGAGGTACACGACCAATTCCGCAACGACCCACTGATCACCACCGCCTTTGCCCCTCATGCCCCCTATTCGGTCTCGGACGAGCCCCTGGCGCGCATGCTGGTACTGGACAACGAACTCGAACTGCCGGTCCACATGCACGTGCATGAGACCGCGCACGAGGTGCAACAGAGCCTGGCCCAGTACGGCATGCGACCCCTGGAAAGGCTGCAACGCCTGGGACTGCTGGGCCCTTCCCTGGTCGCGGTTCACATGACACAGCTCACCGACACGGAAATCGAGGCCGTAGGTCGGGCAGGGGCGCAGGTCGTGCATTGTCCCGAATCCAATCTGAAGCTGGCCTCGGGCATGTGCCGGGCGGCCGAGCTGATCGACGCCGGCGTGAACGTAGCCCTGGGCACCGACGGCGCCGCCAGCAACAATGACCTGGACATGCTCGGGGAACTGAAAACGGCGGCGCTGCTGGGCAAAGGCGTTGCCGGCGACCCCAGCGCCCTACCCGCCCACCGGGTCCTGCGCGCGGGAACCCTCAATGGCGCCCGCGCCCTCGGCCTTGAAGAACAAATAGGCTCGCTGCGCCCGGGCAAGGTGGCCGATATCGTCGCCATCGATCTGGGCCAGCCGACCACCCAGCCCGTCTACGATCCGATCTCCCAGATCGTGTACGCGGCCGGCCGTGAACAGGTGAGCGATGTCTGGATCGCCGGGCGACGTCTGGTCTCGAACAGTCGGGTCAATTGCCTGGACGTGCCCGAGCTGGTGCGCAATGCCGCACGCTGGGGCGAGCGGATCGCCGCCAGCGACTGATATAATCGCATCGGGTCACGAGGAGAGACGAAACATGTCCGCCACCGCCAACGTCGACCCTGCCGAGGTACGCAAGTTCGAGGAGCTGGCGAGCCGCTGGTGGGACCGCAACAGCGAATTCAAGCCGTTGCATGACATCAATCCCCTGCGTTTGGGTTATATCGACCGGCATGCAGGCGGCCTGAAGGGCAAGCGTGTGCTCGACGTCGGTTGCGGTGGCGGCATTCTGGCCGAATCCATGGCGCAGAAGGGAGCCGTGGTCACTGGCATTGATATGGGAGAGGCCCCGCTCGAGGTCGCTCGCCTGCACCTGCTCGAGTCCGGGCTCGATATCGACTATCGGCGCACCCCGGCAGAGGAACTGGCGGCCGCGGAGCCCGCCGGCTTCGATGTGGTCACCTGCATGGAGATGCTCGAACACGTCCCGGACCCCGCCTCGGTGGTGCGCGCCTGCCATGACCTGGTCAAGCCGGGCGGTCAGGTCTTCTTCTCCACCATCAACCGCAACCCCAAGGCCTACCTGTTTGCCATTGTCGGCGCGGAGTATCTCCTGCGCCTGCTGCCGCGCGGCACCCACGACTATGCCAAGTTCATTCGTCCTTCGGAACTGGTGCGCTGGGCGACGGCCGCCGGTCTGGAGGCCCACGACATCACCGGGATGACATATAACCCCCTTACCGGCATCTACCGGCTCGATCCCCGTGATGTGGATGTCAACTACCTGGTGGCGACGCAGCGGGAGGTTGAATAGACCGTCGTGACGAACTCAGTCGCGGGGATCCCGCTCCGGGGCCGGCGACCCGGATTCACTCTCGACTTCTTCGGGCAGCACCCGCTCTCCCGGCCGCACCTCGGCCAGTCGGCGCACATGTTCAAAGATCGATTCTCGCCCCAGGATCTGCCGTGACAGCACATCGGCGCAGACCACGGCCACCATCCCCGGGAAAATGATCTTGGGATTCCCCGTCAACTCGAGCAGCGCCATCAGCGCAGCCAGCGGCGCCCGTAGCACTGCACTCATCATGGCCAGCATGCCCACCACCGCGTAGAAGGCCTCCGACCCCGTGGGTATGGCCAGAGACTGTACCAACACGCCCAGGGCACCTCCGAGCGCGCCCCCGATGACCAGGGACGGGCCGATCAGCCCGCCGGGCACCCGCAGTCCCACCGAGATCCCGGTCGCGACGAGCTTGCCCGCGATCAATGCCAGCAATGCAGTCAATCCCAGATGGTTGTTCAGGATGTTGTTCAGTGTGTCATAGCTGATGCCGAGCACTTGCGGGACGGCCAGGCCGATCAGGCCGGTTGCAAGCCCTGCCAGGGTGAAGGCGAGCGACGGGCGCAGATGCCCCCCCAGGTGCCAGCTGGCCTCGGTCAACGCAATGAATGCCACCGCCACCGATCCCGTCACCAGACCCAGGCCCGCGAGCAACAGGATCTCCTCGTTCGAGACCATTTGCAGATTCGACGCCAGATCGAATGTCGGCGTAGCGCCATAGGCCAATTGCGCGATGATGGCGCCGATGACCGAGGCGGTCATGACTGGAATAAAGCGATCCACCCGGTACCGGACACCCAGCACCTCGATGACAAAAATGATACCGGCCAGGGGCGTGTTGAAGGCCGCTGCGATCGCTGCCGCGGCGCCACAGACCGTCAGGGTGAAACTGTCGGCATCATCCGAGCGACCGCCCACCCAGGTGCCCGTGGCCGCTCCCAGATGCACGCCCGGCCCCTCGCGGTCCACCGAGTGGCCACACACGATCGCAAAGGCCCCGGCAAAGAACTGCACCAGGGCATTGCCCAGGGGCAGGTTCGGCCTGCCGGTGTGCCGCAGCTGCTGGATGGCATGCACGATACCCACCGACCGGAGATGTTCGGGCAGACGCTCGAAGACCAGGCCCAGCACCAGCCCCCCGGCTGCTGGCAACATCAGGATCGCCCATCCCGGGAGTGCCTCGTAGTTACCCAGCTGGCCGCCGGGCAGGAACGCCCGCTGACTGGCCTCGATCAGCCACCGAAACGCCAACACCACACCGCCGGCCAGCAGGCCGGTCACCGCCCCCAGTGCCGTCAGCCGAATCAGTTCACGCTGCATACATGCGATTCAGTCGCGCATGCCGGAACACGCCTCCAAGGCAGGAACGCCAGGGCATCAATCATAGGAGATGCGCTTGAATTCGGTATGGTGGCACTTGGGACAGGGCGGAATATGCCCGGCCTTGTGGAGATGGATCTTCTCGCCGCATTTCACGCATTCGAAGGTTCCGGGCATCGCGACCTCGCCAGTCCGGTAGGTCGGCCTTTCCGCCGCCTGCATCTTCAGCTTCAGCCATTCGACCTCGCTCTTGTCGGCCACCGAAAGCAACAGGCTGGCGAAATAATCCTCCAGCAATGCCGTCTCGAAGCCCAGCCAGTCCTTGAGTTCACGCCCTTCCTCGGCGAGATGCTGCCCCAGATCCCGCAGATCCCGTTCCAGGTACTCGGCCAGTTTCTCCCCCTGCTCCTCGGTGATCTCCTCGGCCGCCAACAGCTCTTCCTTTGCCTTCAGAATCAGGTCGTGCAGCACCGGCTCGCTCTTTTCCTCGACCTTCTTCCACTCTTCGGCGACCGCCTCAAACAGTTTTTCGTAGGCCTGGCCCAGCACCTCGACCGGATCGTGCGGCGGTTTCAGTTCACTCATCTCGGTATCTCCTGCAATAGTTGTATAGCGGACAATCTACTACAGCCGGGTGCGGGCGGAACAGCCGTTTATCAAGCACTACAGGTCATCCACCCGATGGATGCCTTTTCGCCGATCTGTCACTTCCTGGTCAGTTTCCTTACGAGGCCCACAGCGAGGCCATTCGCCGTCAGCAACAAGCGAGGGGTCGGATACTGGTGCGGTCCAGGTACAGGACATCGCGTGTGGCCGACCCGTAGCATGCCCGCACGGCCCGCAATCGTGCTGTTCGGTCTGACATTCGCCGGATTGGCGGTCCTGTAACGCCAAAAAGAGCGACGCTGCCCTGCCTGGGCCAAAGCCGCACAAAGACGGCCTTGCCAAGGGAGTCGCCTTGACGCAGATTAAGGCGGCTTTTATGTCGCCTCTGCTACCATGCATATACTAGAAAAACAAGACCACAAGACTCCGCCATTCCCAGCCGGAATGGCTCAAGCGGAGCGACCCGTATATACCGCTCACTCCGACTTGCAGTTGTTGTCGGATTTGCCGCCCTGGAGGACGACATGCGTGACAACGACCCAAGTCGGCTCGCCGATTGCCATCATAAATCCCTGCTTCACCCGGACTGTCTGGAACTGATGCTGCGTCGCTTCGGGCACGAACACATCGATTCGTTGCGCCAACTGCTCCAGCTCACCCGGATCGCGGAGCGGATCGCGCCGCGACTGGAAGACCAGGTTCCTCCGGGCTGACCCACCGGCCGTCGACGGCACCTTCGGCGTTGAAGGCTCCCCCTACCACTGCCGCACCATCATAGCCGACCGGCGTACCGGGAGGGTGGCTGAGGACTGGCGCACGGTATACCCCGGCGTACTGACTTGGGCGCCTCGCAGGTCCATGATAAGTTGCGTCCTTCTTGAGTCACCAGAGGGCCGATCATTGCGCCGCTTCCCTCACCCCGATGCCGTACTTTTCGATCTCGATGGAACCCTTGCCGACACCGCTCCGGACCTGGCACATGCGCTCAACGGGACCCTGCTCCATTTCGGGCTCGACGCACTGCCGTTCGAGAGGATCCGCCCGGTGGTCTCGCACGGGGGAGTGGCACTGATACGGCTCGGGTTCGGCCTGCAGCCGGGTGACCCCGGGTTCGATGAACGACGCGCCTACCTGCTGGAAGTCTACCGCGACAACCTGTGCCGCGAGACGCAGCTGTTCGAGGGTATGCCCAGGGTCCTGGAGGAACTGGAGCGACGCCGAATCGGCTGGGGCATCGTCACCAACAAGCCGGCCTGGCTGACCGACCCCCTGGTCCAGCAACTGGGCCTGGCCGGGCGTACGACCGCGATCGTCAGCGGTGACACCTGCCCTGAGCGCAAACCCCATCCCATGCCCCTGCTGCATGCCTGCCGCCTACTCGGCGCCAACCCCGACCAGTGCTGGTATCTGGGTGATGCCGGCAGGGACATGCAGGCCGCGCGCGCTGCCGGCGCAGTACCCATCGGCGCAACCTTCGGCTATATCTACCCGGATGATCCGGTCGATGCGTGGGACAGCGACATCAATATCGGCCACCCACGCGAGCTCATCGACCTGCTCCAAAGGGCCACTCTGCGGTGAACGAGGAATGGGCCTTCCCCAACGAGGCCACTTCGCCGGGATCGGGGCCTTACTATGTCACCCGTTTCGCCCCGCCGGAACGACGAAACGAGATCGCAACCTGGTTCGCCTGGTTCTCGCTGGTCGACCAGGCGGTTCTGCAGTCCAGTGACCCGGGCGTCACCCGGCTGAAGTTGGACTGGTGGCGCGACGAGGCCGAGCGCATCGCGAACGGTAGCGCCCGGCATCCCCTGGGCCTTGCACTGACGCCCTCGATCCATCACCCTTGGCAGGTTCAACAGATGCAACGCCTGCTGAACGCCGCGGAGGATCAGGTACGGCAGCATTCTCCCAAGGATCCGGTCGAGCTGCAGAACCAGTGCCGTGATGAACAGGCGCCGCGCCTGCACCTGCTGGCGGGCGAATGTCCGGGCGGAGACGAGGTCGAGGCCGCCGCCTTCTACATCGGTGTTGTCACACGACTGCAGCGCCTGCCACTCGATCTGCGCCGCGGGTATGTCTCGCTACCTGTACCCCACAGGGATACCGAATCCGCGCTCGAAGCCGGGCAACTGGGGGAGGCTGGGGTGCAACTGGTCGAAACCGCGGCGCGCAGGTTGCCGGCGGACCCCTCGGCCTTGCCCCCCCAACCGTTGGCCTTGCTGGCACAACACCGGCGTATCGCCCGCCTGCTGATCAGCCACGGGTGCCCAACCCGCCGTCTGCTCTCACCTACCCCGCTGGGACTGCTCTGGAGTGCCTGGCGCGGCCGCTGAACCGAACGCGCCGAAGGGTTAGAATAGCGCGCCTTCGACCCCTGGAGCCGCATCCGTCATGTCCTTCCCTTCCGATTACCAACCTCCTGCCGACCTGCTGCAAGACCGCGTCATTTTGGTCACGGGCTCCGGCGACGGCATTGGCCGGGCCGTCTCCAAGGCCTGCGCGGCACACGGGGCCACCGTGGTCCTGCTGGGCAAGACGGTCGCCAAACTCGAGTCGGTCTATGACGAGATAGAGCAGGCTGGCGGCCCCCGGCCCGCGATCTACCCCATGAACCTCGAAGGCGCGAGCCCTGCCGATCATGACCAGCTCGCACTCACCCTGGAGGGGAAATTGAGTCGGCTGGACGGCCTGGTTCATTGCGCGGCCCTGCTGCCCTACCTCTCCCGGCTCAAGGACTACGAGGTGGAGGACTGGATGAAGGTCATCCAGGTCAATCTCAATGCCCCCTTCATGCTGACCCAGGCACTGCTGCCGCTGCTGCAGCAGGCACCGGAGGCGAGCGTGCTGTTCACTGGCGATCACGTGGGCCGCGAGGCCAAGCCCTTCTGGGGAGCCTACGGCGTCAGCAAGGCCGGCGTGGACACCCTGGCAAAGATGTGGGCAACCGAGCTCGAGAGCACGCCCATCCGGGTCAACCTGATCGACCCGGG